>CADASK010000008.1 GCA_902790495.1 uncultured Eubacteriales bacterium | reverse complement strand
AAATGGGTACGGTATGGGTGAGTTATGGGTGGACAAGAAGAAAACCCCTTGAAAATCAAGGGGTTTCTGGTGCGGGAAACAGGACTTGAACCTGCAAGTGCGTACTGCACACATGAACCTGAATCATGCGCGTCTGCCAATTCCGCCATTCCCGCATATGCAATTGAGTTTCCCCGGAAAGGGGAGAGTGGACGGGGGTGGATTCGAACCACCGAAGTCTGAGACGGCAGATTTACAGTCTGCTCCCTTTGGCCACTCGGGAACCCGTCCATGATGGCCTTCCTGAAGAAGGAAGATAAGCTGGCGATGGGACTTGAACCCGCAACCTGCTGATTACAAATCAGCTGCTCTGCCAATTGAGCTACACCAGCACTAGCCGCTCGGTAGAACCTGCGAGAAATGCGACCCGGATGGGGCTCGAACCCACGACCTCCAACGTGACAGGCTGGCGCTCTAACCAACTGAGCTACCGGGCCAAATGGGCCTTCAGGGACTCGAACCCGGGACCAACCGGTTATGAGCCGGCCGCTCTAACCAACTGAGCTAAAGGCCCGTTTCGCATAGAAGAAAGAGATGACCCCGTCGGGATTCGAACCCGAGTAGCCGCCGTGAAAGGGCGGTGTCTTAGGCCTCTTGACCACGGGGCCATGCTTCCGGTTGATTTGGTCGGGGTGAAGGGATTTGAACCCCCGGCCCCATGGTCCCAAACCATGTGCGCTACCAAACTGCGCTACACCCCGGTTATCTCCCGTCGAAGTCTATCCCGCAGGCGACTTCTTGAGTATACATTCATTCGGCCTATTTGTCAAGAGGGAAATTGATAGAAATATTTGACATTTTTCAGCCGGCCTTCCGGGCGCGCGGAGCAGGTGCCTGATCAGAGTCTCCTGGCGGCCAGGCCCGGCTGGGGTAGGGGAGGACGCGACAGCCGCAGCCATCCATATAATAGGAAGGCTTCCATGCTGAGTCCTGCCGGAGCCGTTCGCGAATGCCGGGATCGGCTGGTGGAACCGCCGGGAAAGCGGACCTTTGCGGCCGGAATACATCCGTTTTGTGCATCACGCAAACTGAATTTGATATGTACGGAATGGACGGGAAAACCTATAATATAAACATGTTCGTGGCAGAATGAGAAACGGGGCTGGAGGTACCTCTTGCGAAGACAGATGTCGGTGGCACAGTACCGCGCGATGGACGTGTCCATCTTCGCGATTCTGCTGATGGTATTTGAGACGGTGGTGACCAAGGCGGCCACGGTCTGGTTCCCGCAGGAGCCCTACACGGTTTCGGTCACGGCGGCGATCACCGCCATCGTGCTGATGAGGTGGGGGCCCTGGGCCGCGCTACACGCCTGCCTGGGCGGCGTGGTGTACGCGCTGGTGGCGGGCGGAAGGCCCGTGCAGTTCCTGATCTACGGCGCCGGCAACCTGCTGGCCCTGGCGGCGCTGGCGCTGAAAAAGCCCCTGGGCGGCGACGAGGCCATCCGGGGGAGCGCGCAGAAGACCCTGGTCTTCGGCCTGGCGGTCATCCTGCTGATGCAGGCGGGACGCGCCCTGTGCGCGGTGCTGACGGGGTCGGCGCTGAGCGCGGCGCTGGGATTCTTTACGACGGATGTTGTCTCCGTGCTGTTCACCCTGGTGATCGTGTGGATCGTTCGCAGGCTGGACGGCGTGTTTGAAAATCAGATGCACTACCTGCGCCGCGTACAGGCGGAGCGGGAGAGAGAAAAAGGAGGATATCGATGAAGGGTCAAGCAGGGGATTTCCTGATCCTCGACAAAGCCACAGGCACCTATCGAGAAAGCCCTGAACAGCTGGTGCGCGACGATGTGGAGAAGCACTACTGGCTCCACGTGGGCCGCACCATCCTCAAGGACTGGCGGCTGTACGTGATGCTCGTGCCTACCATCCTTGTGTTCCTGTTCTGGCGCTACCTCCCCATGTACGAGCTACTCGGCTCGTTCAAGGTCTCCGACCAGGTCAAGTCGGTCGCCGACCAGTACTTCGCGGGCTTCTCCTACTTCAAGCGTCTGCTTGTGGGCGGGGACACGCTCTCCACGGAGTTCTGGCGCGCGATGCGCAACACCTTCCTGCTCTCGTTCTACGGCCTGCTCTTCGGCTTCCCGATGCCGATCCTGCTGGCGCTGTTCTTCAACGAGATCCGCTCCAACATCGCCCGCAGCGTGTACCAGGTGCTGACCTACCTGCCCAAGTTCATGTCCACCGTCGTTATGACGTCGCTGGTCACGATGCTGGTCAAGCAGGCCTCCGCCACCATGGGGACACAGCCCGGCATTGTGTCGCAGGCGCTGGCCTCCCTGGGCCTCATCTCCCAGGACGCGGCCCGCGCGGGTCTTTTGAACAACCCGAACTTCTTCCGCGCCATCTATCAGATCAGCGGCATCTGGGAGACGGCGGGCTATGACAGCATCGTGTTCTTCGCGGCCATCATCGCCATCTCGCCCACCAGCTACGAGGCGGCCCAGATCGACGGCGCGAACAAGATGGCGCAGATGCGCTACGTGGTGCTGCCCTCCATCCTCTCCACCGTGGTCATCATGCTGATCACCCGTATCGGCTCCATGCTGTCCATAGGCTACGAGAAGGTGCTGCTGCTGTATAACCCCAACACCTACGTCACGGCGGACGTGGTCTCCACCTTCGCCCAGCGCTACGGCCTGGCGGGCTCCCAGAAGGGCATCGCCTCCGCGGCTGAGATGATGAACAACATCATCGGCATGCTGCTGGTGATCGGCGCCAACACCATCGCCCGCAAGGCCTCCAATGTCTCCCTCTACTAATTAAAGGAGGTTTCAGTCATGAAGAGAAAACTTGAGATCTCCGAGCTGATTTTCAAGATCATCAGCTACACCCTGCTGACCGTCTTCGCGCTGTGCTGCCTGTATCCCTTCCTCTACGCGGTGTCCGCCTCCATGTCCGGCCGCCACGCGGTGGAATACGGCGAGATCATCCTCTTCCCCAAGGCGGTGCAGTTCGACGCCTTCTCCCGGATGTTCAACGACAACACCTTCTGGAACGCCTACTCCAACACCTTGTTCCTGACGGTGTACGGCACCATCTGGGCCCTGGGCGTGGCCATCCTGGGCGGCTATGCGCTGAGCAAGAAGCGCCTGCTGTTCCGCAAGGCCTTTAACTTCTACCTGGTGTTCACCATGTGGTTCTCCGCCGGCATTGTGCCCCAGTACCTGAACTACCTGGCCACCAAGGACGTGTTCAACTCCGTGGGCATCACGGACGACAAGTGGCTGGTGGTCATCGCCATGGGTATGGCGGCCATGAACATCATCCTGCTGCGCAACGCCTTTGAGGGCGTGCCCTCCGAGATCGAGGAGGCCGCCATCGTGGACGGCGCCAGCGAGTTCCAGGTGCTTTCCAAGGTGTTCATTCCCATGAGCAAGTCCACCATCGCGACGGTGGCGCTGTTCTTCGCCATCTCCCGCTGGAACGGCTACTTCTGGGCGCGCCAGATGATCTCCAACCAGAACGAGCATCCGCTGCAGGTCTTCATCCGTCTGCGGCTGGAGGAGTTCACGGACCCCGAGTTCACCGCGGGCTGGAACTTCCCCTACGCCACCGACTCCGTGATCTACGCCCTGGTGGTGTGCTCCATCGTTCCGATTCTGATCATCTACCCGTTCATCCAGAAGTACTTCGCCAAGGGCACCAACGCCGGCGGCGTGAAGGAGTAACCGCTTCGCTCTTATCATGTCCGGCCCTGCCGGGCGTGTAAGAATAATGATTAAGGAGGAACCTGACCATGAAACGTATTCTGTCTCTGGCGCTGGCTCTGGCCATGCTGCTGTCCATGACGGCGGCGTTTGCCGACGCGAAGTATGCCGAAGGCACCGTGCTCCGCATGGCGACCGGTTATAACAGTGCGAAGACCGGCTTGACCTTCGACGCGGACACCGCGGGCGAGGGCATCACCCTGGCCGACGGCGTGACCTACAACACCGGCGATCTGAAGCCCACCTGGGTGGAGCTGGAAAAGATCCTGGGCGTCAAGTTCGAGAGCAAGTACCAGGGCAACAACGCCAACAAGGAGTTTGAGTACTGGAAAGAGCGCCTGGGCGAGGTCGATATGGTCTCCGGCGGCGCCGCTGTCCTGAGCGAGTACGGCGAGGTCGGCAGCATTGTCAACCTGGCCGAGTACATGGACGAGCTGCCCAACTTCAAGGCGTACCTGGACGCGAACCCCATCGTTCGCCTGTCCATCACCGGCAACACCAAGACCGGCGCCATCTACTTCAGCCCCTACTTCGACGGCGTGAACGACATCGAGCGCATGCCGCTGATGCGTGTGGACTGGGTGCAGAAGCTGCTGGACGGCGAGGGCGAGTTTGCGGCTGAGGCCTGCAACAACACCGCCGCTCCCGTGTATCAGCCCTTCATGCCCACCTCCGGCAAGGTGGAGATCGAGACTCCCACCCTGGACGGCACCGCCACCGAGATGGTGACCAAGGATTATGACGCCGCCGGCAACATCGTGGCCAAGATGAACGAAAAGGGCGCGATGAGCGGTGTGGAAGCCGTCAACATGCTGCGCGCGTACATCGATACCGCCTACAACGGCTACTACGGCACCGCCCGTTCCAACCTCTTCATCGGCCAGAACGCCGCTTGGGACGTGGACGAGCTGGTGGCGCTGCTGCGCTGCGTGGTCGCCAATCCCCAGACGCTGAACGGCACCGACACCGTGCAGGGCCTGTTCTGCCGTGAGGATGGCAACAACCAGCGCCGCGTGGATATGTTCCGCCTGGCCGGCACCCTCTTCGGCGTGCGCGGTCTGGAGTCCCGTCAGGACTACCTGTATGTCGGCACCGACGGCGAGCTGCATGACGCCCGCCAGGAGGAAGCCGCCTACAACGCCATGGCCAAGATGCACGAGATGGCTGAGGAAGGCCTGATCTCCAAGGGCTTCATGGACAGCGATCCCGACACCAAGACCGACGTGTACCTGGAGAACGATCTGGGCTTCATGCACTATGACTACAACCAGACCCAGACCCTGTACAACGAGACCAAGCTGGACAAGGCTGCCGGCGAGAAGTACATGGCTGTGATGGTGCCCGTGTCCCGTTGGGAGGACGGCACCGAGGGCGGCAAGTACATGCGCTTCACCGAGTCCTGGCGTTCCGTGAAGACCGACGGCTGGGGCATCTCCAAGGCCAGCGCCGACGCGAACCCCGACGTGCTGCACGCCGCGCTCGCGCTGATCGACTATGCCTACTCCGAGAAGGGCCAGATCCTGATGAGCTACGGCCCCGACGTGTTCATCAAGACCAACGCTGACGGCTCCTATGTCACCTTCAACTTCAACGGCAAGCAGATGCCCGAGATCGCGGACGCGACCCGTGAGGAGCTGTGGGCCAAGGCCTCCGGCAACTACACCAACTACGCCCGTCAGTTCCTGGGCTCCACCCTGTCCTTCGTGAAGAGCCAGGCCTTCGAGTATCAGTGCACCTGCGACGCCGGCCGCGAGGGCGCGGGCTACATCTCCACCGCCATCGGCCTGGGCACCATCAAGCACCCCGAGCTGGCGCTGGCTGAGAATCCCTGGTACACCTCCGTGCCCACCGTGCTGCCCAACACCAAGGTTGAGAATGACGAGCTGAACAGCTACACCGAGCTGACCGCCAACGGCAAGTTCTCCTCCGCCAAGGGCGGCGAGAACGTGCTGGTCAACATCATCGTGTCCGGCTTCGGCGCTGAGGGCTTCACCGACGCTGCCACCTCTGCCGCGACCGTGACCGACACCTGGGCCGGCTTCGACTACCTGCTGCTCAAGCAGGACGCCTGGACCCGCCTGCAGGATTACTACGCCACGCTGCAGTAATCTGAACGATTAAATACCTTTCCCGCCGCGGCCGGCCTCACGGCTGACCGCGGCGGGCAGCAACGAAACCTTTCCCATGCGGCGGCGGGCTCAGGCCTGCCGCCGCGGGGGATGCCCGATGCGGCAATACTCGAATGGGGGAAAACCGTCATGTACAAGAAACAAATGAAGTTCCAGCGGGTGATATGCCTGCTGTCGCTGGCTGCCAGCGCACTGATTTTCATCTATGCCCTTGGCATGATGACGGACCTGTTCGATATGCTTTATACCATGATCCCTGATCCGACAGATCCCGATTCCGCCAAGGTGGCAGGAGCGATGATTTACTACGATATGCAGGGCTTCAACCGGCAGCTGCTCCGGGGGAGTATCGGCCTGATCCTCCTGTCCTGCCTGCTCTTCATCACCAACACCCAGGTGCGGCGGAAGTATTACATCGGCAACTATGTGGCGGTGGCGCTCAACGCAGTGGCCAATGTGGCCATGGCGGTGTGGGCGCACGGCCAGATTGCGGCCTTCAAGACCCAGTACCTGACCACGGTTGACTTTGCCCAGCTCCAGCGGCGTCTGTCCAGAGCCGGGACGTACACCGATTCCACCTTCTGGTTCGATGTGCACTACTTTGTGTTCGCGGTCGCCCTTGTGGTGGTCGTGCTCCTGATTCTGAATGTCCTGTGGAAAAAGCGCCTGATGAACGAAGAAACGAGCCTCATCGAGGCTGGAAAGGCGGCGAGAGCATGAGCGAGGTGCAGGAAATCAAGCTGGACCGGATGCGCTATACCAAGAATACCACCTCCTCCCGACTGGCACTGCTCGCCATCGTGTTCGACGTGTTGTTCTTTATCAGCATCTACAAGTCCAATGTGGGTACCTGGTATTACAACATCCTCATGGGCGCGTCCATTATCTATAATCTGGTCTTCATGCTGGCGGCCTTCCTCTCCTCGGAGAGCGTGAAGAGCTACAAGGCGGAGTATTCCTACGTGATGATCATCCTGGGCGTGCTGCAGATTGTGCGGATCTGGATCTACCCCATGTCCGCCCACGCCGCTGTGGTCAACAACGAGCCTGTGATGGGCACGGCCCAGTTCATCCGGGTGATTATCTACCTGGTGCTGTCCGCTGCGTGCCTGTTTGCCGGCGCAGTCATCAATCTCAACAAGAGCCGCGCGCTTGCCAGTCGGATTGCCTCCCTGGAAGCGGGTAAGGCCTGAGAAGGAGGCAGATGAAACATGGCCCAGCTATCACTGCAGCATATTGAAAAGATCTACGATAACAATGTGCAGGCGGTCTACGATTTCAACCTGGACGTGAAGGACGGCGAGCTGATCGTGCTCGTGGGCCCCTCCGGCTGCGGCAAATCGACCACCCTGCGCATGGTCGCCGGTCTGGAGGATATCTCGCGCGGCAACCTGTTCCTGGACGGCAAGGACATCACCCAGACGCCGCCCAAGGACAGGGACATGGCCATGGTCTTCCAGAACTACGCCCTCTACGGCCACATGACCATCTATGAGAACATGGCCTTCTCCCTGACGCTGCGCAAGGAAGACCCCAACGTGATCCACAAGAAGGTGCTGGCGGCGGCCGAGATCCTCGGTCTGACCAGCCAGCTGAACAAGAAGCCGGCCCAGCTCTCCGGCGGCCAGCGCCAGCGCGTGGCCATGGGCCGCTCCATCGTGCGCAACCCGAAGGTCTTCCTCTTCGACGAGCCGCTGTCCAACCTGGACGCCAAGCTGCGCGGCGCGACCCGACGTGAGATCCTGCTGCTGCACAAGCGGCTGCAGGCCACCATGCTCTACGTCACCCACGACCAGACGGAGGCCCTGACCCTGGCTGACCGCATCGTGTGCATGTCCATGGGCCATGTGCAGCAGGTCGGCACCCCGCTGGAATTGTACGACAAGCCGAACAACGTGTTCGTCGCCAGCTTCATTGGCCTGCCTCCGATGAACTTCTTCGACGTCCGCGTGGCGGAGGGCAGGCTGGAGGGCACCGGCTTCAGCGTGGAGCTGGACGCGGCCCAGAAGGCGCTCCTGGCCCCCTACGGCGGCAAGGAGATCACCCTGGGCGTGCGGCCCGAGGACATCGACGAGGGCGGCACCATTCCGGTGGACGTCACGAACAACGAGAACCTGGGCATGAACACCCTGGTGCACGGCTATGTGGGCGGCAACCGCTCCGTACGCATCTCCGCCAAGCTCCGCGGCTGGGCCAACCACAAGGCCGGCGACGCCACGATGATGCGCTTCAAGCGGATGCACTTCTTTGACAAGACTACGAGCAACGCGATCAGGAAGGAGGACAACTAATCATGGCCAAGAATCCTTCCGGCTTCCGTGAGTTTCTCCGCAAGCGCATCGTCGCCCTCAAGCGCAAGCCGCAGAACATTCCGCTGCTGGTGCTGGGCATCGCCTTCCTGTACTATTCGCTGAACCTGACCAGCATCTCCAACACCACCGCCAAGATCAACACGGCGGGCATGGGCCTGAGCGGCTTCGCGGCGATGCTCTTCTCCATCCTGTCCCTGGTGGCCTTCATGAACGCCTTCCCGCACCGCAAGAAGGTCAACGTGCCGATGCTGGTGATCATGTTCGTGATGGTCGGCATCGTGATCTACGCCGACGTGCACTACGCGGGCTCCATCAGCGCCGCCATCAACCGCGCCGAGAACCCGATCGATCCCACGGGCGTCAACAGCTACATCACCACAGCCACCACCGTGCTGCGGGTGCACATCGTGATCCTCTGCGTCGCCCTGGGCCTCACGGCGCTGCTGCCCGTGTACACCAAGCTGCTGCGCTCCATCAACACCAACATCGATGTTGAGGGCAACGGCGGCATGGAAGCCATCGACATCAGCGGCGAGGATGCGTAATCCTCCATGGCGCTGAAAAAAAAGCAGCCGCCCCGCGAACCGGACAAGAGCGCTTTGGAGTACTATAAGCTGAACGTCACCGCGGTGGAGGATCTGGTCACGGCCGACGTGACCAACTCGCCGAAGGTGGACAAGAAGGAGCTGCGCAAGTACCAGTCCGGCCCGCGCGTCAACGTGGCGGACTGGGTCAAGGCGGTCTTCCTCAAGGCCTGGCTGGGCGGCATGGCTTGCTTCTTCTTCCTGTGGGGGCTGGGCACCTACCTGCCCTCCTGGCTGGATCAGCTGTTCGTGCTGGGCCTGGCGCTGGGCTTCATCAAGGATCTGATCGAGAACAGCATCTTCCGCTTCTGGGCGAAGACCCCGGGGGCCAACGATCACTGGATGATGTTCCCGAAGAAGAACTTCCTCTTTCTGCCCTTCAACGTGCTGTACGCCTACCTGCTGCTCTTCTGCGTGGTGAAGACCTACGACACGATCAACGCGGTGCTCATCGGCGTCACCGGCGCGGAGGGCACGGTGCCCCTGGGCGTGGGGCCCATCCTCTTCGGCCTGTTCGCGGCCGGCTGGGATCTGCTCTTCATCGCCCTGAAGCGCCTGGGCCAGCGGATGTTCCGCGACGCGAAGGAGAGCGCGGGCCGCGGCTGAGGAAAACCTGAAATCCACGAAAGGAGCGCTGTAACGTGTACGAAGCCATTGACAGCTATGTGCGCCTGCTGCTGGAGCGCTCCACACCCGAGCGCACCGCCTGGAACATCGAGAAGATCCGTCAGGGCAAGCCCTCCGACTGGAACTACATCGACGGCTGCATGATGACCGCCCTGCTGGCGATGACCGACATCACCGGCAAGCGGGTCTACGCCGACTTCGCGGAGCGTGTGATCGACCACTTTGTGCAGGAGGACGGCTCCATCGCCACCTTCGACGCGGAAAAGCACAGCCTCGACGACATCAACGAGGGCCGCGTGCTCTTCCAGCTCTACCGGGAGACCGGCAAGGAGAAGTACCGCCTGGCCGCCGAGACCCTGCGCCGCGCGCTGGACAGCCAGCCCCGCACCGCGGAGGGCAGCTGGTGGCACAAGCTGATCTATCCCAACCAGGTGTGGCTGGACGGCATCTACATGGCCCAGCCCTTCTCGGCCCTCTACGCCCGCGAGCTGGGCGGAGGGGATACCGGCGACATCGTCCGCCAGGTGCTGACGGTGCGCGACAGGATGCGGGACGACAAGACCGGCCTGTATTATCACGGGTACGACGCCAGCCGCACGGCCTTCTGGTGCGATCCTGAGACCGGCCGCTCCCAGTGCTTCTGGCTGCGGGCCATCGGCTGGTTCTCCGTGGCGCTGGCGGATCTGATGGAGATCCTGCCCGAGGGCGCGGACCGCGAGGCCCTGGCGCCCGTCTACACCGACCTGATGGAGAGCCTCGTGCGCTTCACCGATCCGGAGACCGGCCTGTACTGGCAGGTGGTGGATCAGGGCGGCCGCGAGGGCAACTACCTGGAGAGCAGCGGCAGCTCGATGATCGCCTACGCGATGCTCAAGGGCGCGCGTCTTGGCCTGCTGCCGGCGTCCTTCGCCGGGCTGGGCCGCAAAACCTTCGACGGCCTGATCGAAAAAAAGCTGAGCTTCACCGACGGTGAGCTCAACCTGGACGGCATCTGCCTGGTGGCGGGTCTCGGCCCGGAGAACAACCGCCGCCGCGACGGCACCTATGCCTACTACATCTCCGAGCCGGTGGTCAAGAACGACGCCAAGGGCGTCGCGCCCTTCCTGCTGTGCTACACGGAGGTCAAGCGTCTGGCGAAGTAGGCAGCTGATGGGCGGTGTAGAAGCTGGGGGACACGCCGTATTTCTTCTTGAAGACCCGGGAGAAGTACAGCGGCTCCCGGAAGCCGCACAGCCTCGCGATCTCCGCCATGCTCCGGTCGGCGTCCAGCTGGCTGAGCAGGTAAACCGCGTTCTGCAGGCGGAGATCCATCAGGTACTGGTGGGGCGTGAGGCCCACCTCGCTCTGGAAGAGCTTGCGCAGGTAATCGTAGCTGAAGGGCAGCGTGCGCAGGAAGGCGTCCAGCTCAAAGGCGCTGTCGGCGCAGTGGGTGTGGATCTGCGAGGCAATCTCCCGCACGATGGCGGAGTGCTTCTGCTCCTCCCGGGCCGAGTAAATGTAGCCCACGATGACCGAGCCGTAGGCGCCCAGGAGACCCGAGCGCGTGTAGGACGGCGTCGCGAAGTGAAAGGCGGCGGCCTGGGCAGCGGCGTAGAGCAGGTCAAAGAACTGCGGCCGCAGCACAGTGAGCGCCTGGGTGGGCAGCGAGGGATTGTGCAGGGCCAGGCACAGGGCATCGGAGGCGGCAAAATCCTCCGGAACCGCATGCAGGCCGGGCGGCAGGATCACCGCGTCCCCCGGATGGAGGCGCAGGGCTGCGTTGTCGGTGACGAGAAGCGGGGAACCCTCCCGGCACAGGGCCAGCAGCCAGCTGTCCTTGGGCGCTTCGGCGGGCCATTCGGCCGAGGCGTAGACGATCTCGTTCATCCCTCTTCACTCCTTGGATGGCGTTTCCATCCGTATTATACCAGAGGTTATCCGTTTTGTCCATCTGCAGGATCAGCGGCTGAGCCCGCATCCACTTCAACGACGAACACCGGCATCAAGGAGGTCATCCCATGGCATATCTTGCGCTGAAGAACATCAACAAAATCTACCCCAATGGCTATCACGCCGTGCACAATTTCAATCTCGAAATTGAGAAGGGAGAGTTTGTTGTCTTCGTCGGCCCGTCCGGATGCGGCAAATCCACCACCCTGCGCATGATCGCCGGCCTGGAGGATATTTCCAACGGCGAGTTCCTGATCAACGGCAAGCGCGCCAATGAGATGGGCCCGCGCGAGCGCGAGGTTGCGATGGTGTTCCAGAGCTACGCGCTCTATCCGCAGATGACGGTGTATGACAACATCGCCTTCGGCCTCACCCTGCAGGGCGTGGACGAGGACGTGATCGAGCAGCGCGTGAAGAACATCGCGGGCATCCTGGGCCTGACCGATTACCTCGACCGCCTGCCCCGCGCCCTCTCCGGCGGCCAGCGCCAGCGCGTCGCCATCGGCCGCGCCATCATCCGCAAGGTGGGCGTGTTCCTGATGGACGAGCCGCTGTCCAACCTGGACGCCAAGCAGCGCGTCACCATGCGCTATGAGATCGCCCAGATCCACCGGGAGACCGGCGCCACGACCATCTACGTCACCCACGACCAGACCGAGGCCATGACCCTGGCCGACCGCATCGTGGTGATGAAGGACGGCTATGTGCAGCAGATCGGCACGCCCTATGAGCTGTACTTCAAGCCGGTGAACGTCTTCGTCGCGGGCTTCATCGGTGAGCCGCCGATGAACTTCGTGCGCGGCAAGGTGCAGAACGGCAAGATGCACTTCGGCCAGGTGGAGCTCGACCTGAGCAAGAAGCTGAAGGACATCGCCAAGTGGGAGGGCAAGGAGCTGGTCTTCGGCTTCCGCCCCGAGAGCATCGAGTTGGGCCAGCGCGAGGACGCCTACCCCTTCACCTGCAACGTGGAGCTGACCGAGATGCTGGGCGACTACACCAACGTCTACATCACCTCCGACGGCGCGCAGGCCATTCTGAAGGTGGACAGCCACGACACCCCCGAGACGGACAAGGACCTCACCTTCTACGTGCCCTTCGAGAATGTGTACCTCTTCGACGGCGAGACCGAGAACGTCATCGCCGGCCGCGAGGACTGAATCCTGGACTGAACCAAGCGGGCTCCGGCTCTTTGCCGGGGCTTTTTGCAAAAGGAGGCTTCGACGATGCACCGCACAGACGACGCGCCCCGCGCCGGGGAAAAGCTGCTGGTGAGCCAGTGCCTGACGGGCGTGCCCTGCCGCATGGACGGGCAGAGCAAGCTGGTGCCAGCCTTCAAGCGCCTGGTGGACGAGGGCCTCGCCGTGCCTGTGTGCCCCGAGGTGCTGGGCGGCCTGCCCACGCCGCGCACGCCCAGCGAGCGCCGGGACGACCGGGTGGTCAACGCCGCGGGCGTGGACGTGACAGCCGCCTTCCGCCGGGGCGCCGAGGAGGCCCTGCGCATCTGCCGGGAGAGGGGCTGCACACGCGCGGTGCTCAAGGCGCGAAGCCCCTCCTGCGGGGTGGGCGTGATCTACAACGGCCGCTTTGACGGCGGGCTCACGGAGGGCGACGGGGTCACGGCGGAGCTGCTGATGGCCCAGGGCATCCCGGTGATGACCGACGAGGACTACCTGGCGGCCTGCGCGGACGGCGGCAACCCAACCAAGTGAAGGAGGCACCTGCTGTGACGGAAACCCTGATCGAGGCGGCCATCGCCCGTGCGAAAAATTATTTTGCGGGCGAAAGCTCGGGCCATGACTTCTGGCACACCTGGCGCGTGTACAGGCTCGCCACCCGCCTGGCGGAGGAGACAGGCGCGGACGTGGGCGTCTGCCAGCTGGCCGCCCTGCTGCACGACCTGGACGACGTGAAGCTGTCCCCGGAGACCGCCGCCAAGCTGGATCACGCGAGGAATTTTTTGCGCGGCCACGGCTGCGGCGAGGCGGAGACCGAGCACATCCTGCACATCATCCGGCAGATCTCCTTCAAGGGCACCGACAGCGTCCGGCCGGACAGCCTGGAGGGCCAGGTGGTGCAGGACGCCGACCGCCTGGACGCCATCGGGGCCATCGGCATCGCCCGCACCTTCGCCTTTGGCGGACACGCGGGGAGGCCGATCTACGACCCGGACAGCGCGCCGCGGCTGGGCATGGACGAGAAGGCCTACCGCGCGGCCTCCGGCTGCACCCTGCACCACTTCGACGAGAAGCTGCTGCTCCTGCGGGATATGATGAACACGCCCGCGGCGCGGCGGATGGCCGAGCATCGTCATCAGGTGATGGTTGCATACTTGGAAGAGTTTCATCTTGAATGGGATGGGATTTGCTGACGCGCACCATTTTCGTGATGAATCTGTCTTAAAGGGGAGAGAGTACCCATGCAGCCCCGCACCAAAGACATGACCTCAGGCAGCCCGACGCGGCTGATCCTGATGTTTTCCCTGCCGATGATCGTGTCCAACCTGCTCCAGCAGGTCTATTCGCTGGTGGACTCCGTGGTCATCGGCCGCCTGGAGGGCGTCACCGCCCTGACCGCCGTGTCCGCCTCGGGCTGGCTGGACTGGGCCATCATCTCCATCGCCATGGGCCTGAGCCAGGGCTTCGCGATCCAGATCGCCCAGTCCTTCGGCGCGGGCGACCACAAGACCACGCGGCGCGCCTGCGGCCAGAGCATCCTGCTGAGCCTCATGACCTGGGTGCTGCTGGAGACCGTGGCCCAGCTGGCCCTCTACCCGGTGCTGCGCCTGCTGAAGACGCCGGACGACATCATCGACCTGACGGCCCTGTACCTGCGCATCATCTTCGCGGGCATGCCGCTGATTATCGGCAGCAACCTGCTCTCGGGCTTCCTGCGCTCGGTGGGCAACAGCCGCACGCCGCTGGTCGCCATGGTGCTGGCCACTCTGACAAACATCGCCCTGGACATCCTCTTCGTCGCCACCTTCCGCTGGGGCGTGGCGGGCGTGGCCGTGGCGACGTCCCTGGCCCAGGGCGTGTCCTTCCTCGTGTGCCTGTGGGCGGTGGTGCGCCTGCCGATGCTGCACCCGTCCCGGGAGGACATGCGCCCCGATCCCGCGATGATGAAGCAGCTGATCCGGCTGGGCGGGCCGATCGCCTTCCAGTACCTGGTCATCGCCGTGGGCGGCCTGATCCTGACCCGCGTGGTCAACGGCTTCGGCTTCATCTTTGTAGCCGGCTACAACGCCGCCGCGCGCCTGCAGGGCCCGCTGGAGATGGTGGGCGTGTCCATCAGCGCGTCCCTGGGCACCTTCGCCGGGCAGAACATCGGCGCGGGCAAGCTGGAGCGCGTGCGGCAGGGCGTGCGCTCCTGCGCGGTCATCACGCTGAGCATCGCCCTGGCGCTGGCGGCGATCATCATCCCGCTGCGCAGGGAGATCCTGATGCTCTTCGTGCAGGATGACCCGGCCATCGTGGAGCAGGTGCTGGCCTACGGCAGCAATTTCCTCACCGTGATGGCGGGCGGCGTGTGGACGCTCTACGCCCTGTTCACCTACCGCTCGGCCCTGCAGGGCCTGGGGGATACCTTCATCCCGATGCTGAGCGGCTTTGTGGAGCTGGCGATGCGCCTGGGCGCGGCCCTGCTGCTGCCGCCGCTGATCGGCGAGTGGGGCGTCTACTTCGCCGAGGTGCTGGCCTGGGGCGGCGCCGCGGTCCTGCTGCTGATCGGCTATCACCAGCGGGTCAGGAAGCTCGAGGGCAGACTGGGAATCCAGGATTCTGCCAGATAAACGCTTCAGTCTTCATAACGGATTCGCCCGCAGAACCTCATCCGTCAGCCCGCAGGCGGGCTGCCACCTTCCCCAAAGGGGAAGGCAAGGATCCCGCTCTCCTAAGCCTTCCCCCATGGGGAAGGTGTCAGCGTCGTCAGACGCTGACGGATGAGGTCCCCCCGCAGGCTGTGAAACTCCCTGCTATTGTAAAGACCATGAGGTTCATAAACGATGACTGACAAGGACTGGATGTCCCTGGCCCTCGAGGAGGCCCGTATTGCCCTGGCCGAGGGCGAAGTCCCCGTCGGCGCGGTGCTCGTCCACGACGGCCAATGCATCGCCCGCGACCATAACCGCCGTGAACAAGCTCACGATCCCACCGCCCACGCGGAGCTCCTCTGCCTGCGGCGCGGCGCGGAGCAGCTGGGCGATTGGCGGCTCGGTGCGTGCACCCTCTACGTGACCCTGGAGCCCTGCCCGATGTGCGCAGGCGCGCTGCTGATGGGCCGCGTGGGCCGGTGCGTGTTCGGCGCGGCGGACGCGGCCAAGGGCTGCTGCGGCTCGGTGTACGATCTCCCGGCCGACCCGGCCCTGGGTGGCGGCACCGCCTGGACGGCCGGCGTGATGGAGGCGGAGTGCGCGGCCGTGCTGGCGGAGTTCTTTGGCGGGCGCAGGGGATCAGCAAGATAACAAAAACAGCAATCCTCGCTGGTTGGCGATGGATTGCTGTTTTCATTCAATTTACTTCCCGTGCACATACGCCGGGTCGTCATGCCAGTCCACGGCGCGGCCTTCCCGCAGGGACGCGGGCAGGTCGAGGATGCGCTGGTTCAGCGAGCCGCGGAAGCGCAGGGTGATGTCCCGCTGCGCCTCGATGAACTCGCCGTCCACCAGCACGTCCATCTGCTCCAGCAGGCGCAGGGCCGTGGGCGTCGCGGCGCGGCTGGGCTGCTGGCCGGTCAGCTCCTCGAAGGTGTAGCCGGAGTAGCACCAGATGCTCTTCTGGGGCAGGCGCTCGCGGAAGGCCTTCACCAGGGCCAGCACGGCCTCCTGGTTCTCCGGCTCCAGGGGCTCGCCGCCGAGGAGGGAGAGGCCGGTGATCCAGCCCGGCTCGCAGGAGGCGATGATTTGCCCGATCACCTCGTCGGTGAAGGGCTGGCCTGCGTCGAAGGCCCAGGCCTCGCTGTTAAAGCAGCCCTCGCAGCGGTGGGTGCAGCCCGAGACGAAGAGGCTGGTGCGCACGCCGGGGCCGTTGGCGATGTCGCAGTATTTGATATTAGCGTAATTCATGGGTTTGTAACTCTTCCCATTTTCAAGTGCTTTTTGCAGCAAGGGTTCCGCGCCTGCGGGCGCGGGTCAGGGGCTTTGCGATCGCCCCTGACAACCCTTCGCTTGCGCTCTTACTATTGCAAACTCTTTAGATGAAGAAGTAACTTACAGATGCATCACGCGGTCGCGGATCTCCTGGGTGCGGCCCTGGTTCCAGTACTGGGTGCCGATGTAGCCGCAGGTGCGGCGGGCGACGTTCATCTTGCTCTGGTCGCGGTTGTGGCAGCGCGGGCACTCCCACAGCAGCTTGCCGTCCTCCTGCACGATCTGGATCTCGCCGTCGTAGCCGCACACCTGGCAGTAGTCGCTCTTGGTGTTCAGCTCGGCGTACATGATGTTGTCATAGATGTACTGCATCAGGCTCAGCACGGCCTCGAGGTTGTCCTGCATGTTGGGCACCTCGACGTAGGAGATGGCGCCGCCGGGGGAGAGCTGCTGGAACTCGCTCTCGAATTTCAGCTTGGTGAAAGCGTCGATCTCCTCGCGCACGTTGACGTGGTAGGAGTTGGTGATGTAGTTCTTGTCGGTGATGCCGGGGATGATGCCGAAGCGCTTCTGCAGGCACTTGGCGAACTTGTAGGTGGTGCTCTCCAGGGGCGTGCCGTAGAGGGAGTAGTCGATGTTCTCGGCCTTCTTCCACTTGGCAGTGTAGGCGTTGAGGCAGTTCATGACCTCCAGCGCGAAGGGCTTGCCCTCCGGGTCGGTGTGGCTGACGCCGGTCATGTACTTCACGCACTCATACAGGCCCGCGTAGCCCAGGGAGATGGTGGAGTAGCCGCCGTAGAGCAGCTTGTCGATCTTCTCACCCTTCTTGAGGCGGGCCAGAGCGCCGTACTGCCAGAGGATGGGCGCGGCGTCGCTCAGGGTGCCCTTCAGGCGCTCGTGGCGCAGGCGCAGGGCGCGGTGGCACAGCTCCAGCCGCTCGTCCATGATCTGCCAGAACTTGTCCTTGTCCCCGCCGGAGGACAGGGCGGCGTCCACCAGGTTGATGGTGACGACGCCCTGGTTGAACCGGCCGTAATACTTCGGCTTGTTCGTCTCGGGATCGATATAGGGGGTGAGGAAGGAGCGGCAGCCCATGCAGGTGTAGACATGGCCGTTGCCGGCCTTGTCCACCTTCAGGCGACGCATCACCTTGGCGGAGATGTAGTCGGGCACCATGCGCTTGGCGGTGCACTTGGCGGCCATCTTGGTCAGGTAGAAGTACGGGGTGCCCTCGCGCACGTTGTCCTCGTCCAGGACGTAGATCAGCTTGGGGAAGGCGGGGGTGATCCACACGCCCTCCTCGTTCTTCACGCCCTCGTAGCGCTGGCGCAGCACCTCCTCGATGATCAGCGCCAGGTCCTTCTTCTCCTGCTCGTTGCGGGCCTCGTCCAGGTACATGTAGACCGTCAGGAAGGGCGCCTGGCCGTTGGTGGTCATCAGCGTGATGACCTGGTACTGGATGGTCTGCACGCCCTTCTGGATCTCGTCGTAGAGGCGGCGCTCCACCACGGCCTCCACGCGCTCGGGGTCATAGCTGCCGCCGAGGGTCTCCACCTCGCGCAGCACGTCCCGGCGGATCTTCTCGCGGCTCACCTGCACGAAGGGCGCCAGGTGGGTCAGGGAGATGGACTGGCCGCCGTACTGGTTGGAGGCGACCTGGGCGATGATCTGCGTGGCAATGTTGCAGGCCGTGGAGAAGGAGTGGGGCTTCTCGATCAGCGTGCCGGAGATGACCGTGCCGTTCTGCAGCATGTCCTCCAGGTTCACCAGGTCGCAGTTGTGCATGTGCTGGGCGTAGTAGTCGGAGTCATGGAAGTGGATGATGCCTTCCTTGTCCGCGTCCACGATCTCCTTGGGCAGCAGCAGGCGGCTGGTGATGTCGCGGCTGACCTCGCCCGCCATGTAGTCGCGCTGCACGCTGTTGACGATGGGGTTCTTGTTGGCGTTCTCCTGGATGACCTCTTCGTTGTTGCACTCGATGAGGGAGAGGATGCGCTCGTCGGTGGTGTTGGCCTTGCGCACCAGGGAGCGCTGGTAGCGGTAGCGCACGTAGAGCTGGGCGGTCTCGTAGAAGCCCATCTGCATCAGGCCGCGCTCCACCAGGTCCTGGATCTCCTCCACGCCGATGGCCCGGTCAATTCCGTGGCACTGCTCGCACACGCTGTCCACCAGGCGGTTCATGTCGTCCTCGCTGAGGCGGGCGGGCTCGCTGGTCTGGGCGTTGGCCTTGGCCACCGCGTTGTAAATCTTCTGCCGGTCGAATAAGACCTCCGCACCGTTGCGCTTGATGACCTTCATGACGGTATCTCCTGTCTTCTCTTCATGATGTTCCCCGCCGGGAAGCGGGCGGAACCCCGGCGGACGGCCGACGGAAACACACACTCCGCCAAATGGCCGCAAGCAGGAAAGGGGGAGCCAGCTCGCCGGCCTCTCTCCCTGCTGTTCCGCTTCTGCTTTCAGGGGTCCGATCGGTTTCTGATCTTAGCACAGGAGAGGGAAAACGTCAAGGGGAACACCGACCACCGGTTGGGGACGTTGGGGTGGATTATACAATATCTTGTGTTATGATTGTATCATCGGGCCGGAGCGCGCAATCCCTTGCCCTGCCTTGCTTTTCGGCGTTTACAGGTGTGACGCGTCTCATGCGGGGAGGCGGTTTTTATGCATTTACGCAGCCACAAGAGCCTATTGTGAAATTTTTGTGAACAATCATTTTCCGCGATTTTGTGGCAGATTGACAGGAAAACCACAAGATGTGGTGGTGACGGCGCAATTCGTGAACGAACGAGAGGGCGAACGTTCACACCTGTAACAGAGGGAGTTTTGAGCAGCGCGTATGGCTGGTGAATGCCCGGGAAGCCCTTGTGGGTATGTGCGGTGACAGCGCCCGAAAGGCCCTCTCAGTCAGCCTCACGGCTGACAGCTTAGGCCGCTGCCGCTTACGACTCACTGAAAACAGTCCACTGGACTGTTTTCCGGGCGTTCGTCGCCCCAGAGGGAGAGCCAAGATTCCGCTGCGGCCCGTGTGTATCGATAGATAGAGATGCTCGTAGCCACGTTCGGCGTGCGAGCCGGGGGAACGGTCTTGCCTCTCCCTCTGGGAGAGGTGTCAGCGCGCAAGCGCTGACGGAGAGGGCTGTCCCGGGAGAGGTACCAACATGTGCGCTGACGGAGAGGGCTGACACGAGCAAAGACCAACCCCTCAGTCATCGCTGACGCGATGACAGCTCCCCTAATAGGGGAGCCAAGACAATCGCTGCCGCAACAAGAGTGGCGGGCGAAGGTTTGCAAAGGGTTCGGAGCGCCCGGAAAACGCCATGTTATGGCGTTTTCAGCGGAGAACGGGTTGCAGCCCCGGACCGATCGCAAAGCCCTTTGCCCGCGCCCGCAGGCGCTGAACCCCTGAGCTCTGCGGCAAGCTGAGATGCAAAGACCCCAAGCTATCGAATGCGCATGCTGCCGAAAAACTTACTCTTCTCTCATGAATTTCTCATGTTCCTCGCTTGCGCACAGGGGGCGTGTGTGGTATGATAGGGAAGGAAATCATGGACACGCCGCACGCGGGTTTTGGTGTCTGGAAATGACATTTGCGCCCCTTGCTCTTGCGGCGTGGCTCAAGATACAGTAGGATAGGCTTGCGGCGCGGCAGAGTAGACGCGCCACGGGGCGACGGCCTGTGTACCGAAGAGAACAGGAGACAGCTATGAGCAAGAAGAAGAGCAAGAAGGAAATCGGGTCCGGCCTGAGCGGCTTCGCAATCACCGCCATCGGCCTGGGCTTTCTGTTCCGGCCGATCACCATGATCAAGGTGGCCATCATTGCTGCGATCTCCTTCGCAGTGGGCAAGGCGGTGGGCGTGATGTCCACGGGCCTGGATCTGACCACCCACAACCGCCAGGATCGTCAGCCTGAGAAGGAATACGAGGAGCTGGGCACCTCCCAGACCGGCGACGCCAACGCCGACGCCGTGATCGCCAAGGGCAAGGAGTACCTGGAGGCGATCCGCGCGGCCAACAACGCGATCCCGGACGCGGACGTCACCCGCAAGCTCTACCAGCTGGAGAACAAGTGCGTGCAGATCTTCAAGACGGTGGAGGAGCGCCCGTCCAAGGCGGGGCAGATCCGCAAGTTTATGAACTACTACCTGCCCACCACGCTGAAGATGCTCAACAGCTACCGCACCATGCAGGACCGCGGCATCTCCTACGGGGAGATGGTGCGCGCCAAGGAGACCATGCACCGCGGCATGGACATGGTGCTGACCGCCTGCCAGAAGCAGCTGGACAACCTCTACAAGGACACCATGCTGGATGTCTCCACGGACATTGACGTGCTGGAGCAGATGCTCAAGCGTGACGGCTTTGCCGATGGCGATTTCAGCCGGGATACCATCAACGCCCGCACCGCCGCCGCGGCCCAGTGGGAGGAGGGCGACGTGCCCACCCTGGACGTCGGCGCGGACAACAACGACACCTTTCAGAGCTACTACCAGCAGAAGAGCAGCCATCGGTAAGTAGATTCTTTGGCTAAAATGCTCAATTACACTCAAGCGAGGCGAAGGGGTGCAGGGGGCGATCGCAAAGCCCCCTGCCCGCGCCCGCAGGCGCGGAATCTCCGCTGATACGAAAAGCCGATGAATAGGAATCAAGCGGCTACAGAAAGGTTTCCCGTCCGCCACGTGCGGACACAGGTATAGATAAACTAAAACACGGAGAGGAGAAGATTCCCATGAGCGAGGAAAACAATGTGATGCCCCAGCTGTCCCCGGTCCCCGAGGCCCCGGCCGCCCCTGCCGCGGACGAGGTGATTTCCTCCATCCAGCAGACCGCCGAGAAGGCCGCTGAGGTCGCCGACGCCCTGCAGGAGCTGGCCCCCACCGAGGAAGGCCTGCCCCAGCTGGATGACAGCCAGCTGACCACCGCCGAGCGCGCCGCCATCGAGACGTTTATCTCCAAGCTGGACGTGACCAATCCTGACCACGTGCTGCTCTACGGCGCGGACGCTCAGAAGAAGATCGCCAACTTCTCCGATACCGCCCTGGAGGCCGTGCGCACCCAGGACACCGGCGACGTGGGCAACATGCTCATCAACCTGGTGGGCGAGCTGAAGACCTTCGAGAAGGAGAGCGACGACAAGCCCGACACCCTGCTGGAGAAGATCGGCTCTTTCTTCAACAAGCCCATCAACCAGGTGGAGAAGATGAAGGCCAGCTACGCCAAGGTGAGCGTGAATGTGGAAAACATCGCCAACCAGCTGGAGAACTACCAGGCGCAGCTGCTCAAGGACGTGGCCATGTTCGACCGCCTCTATGAGGAGAACAGCAGCTACTTCCGCGAGCTGACCCTGTACATCATCGCCGGCGACAAGTACCTGGAAAAGGTACGCACCACCGACCTGGCCGCCCTGAAGGCCGCCGCCGAGAAGAGCGGCGACGCCATGGACGCCCAGAAGGCCAACGACCTCTCCGCCCAGTGCGACCGCCTGGAGAAGAAGCTGCACGACCTGAAGCTGACCCGCCAGGTCTCCATGCAGATGGCGCCCCAGATCCGCCTGCTGCAGAACAACGACAGCCTGCTGGTGGAGCGCATCCAGTCCACCCTGAGCAACACCCTGCCGCTGTGGAAGAGCCAGATGGTGCTGGGCCTCGGCCTGCAGCACACCGAGCAGGCCCTGAAGGCGCAGACCGCTGTGACCGACATGACCAACGAGCTGCTCAAGAAGAACGCCGAGAAGCTGAAGCAGGGCACCATCGACACCGCCCGCGAGGCTGAGCGCGGCATCATCGACATCGAGACGCTGATCCAGACCAACCAGGACCTGATCGACACGATCAACGAGGTCATGACCATCCAGAAGGAAGGCCACACCAAGCGCATCGAGGCCGAGAAGACCCTGTACAAGATGGAAGCGGAGCTCAAGGAAAAGCTGCTGCAGACCAATCTGTAAAAATCCAAATCGTTTGCCGATCCCTGCCGCCCGCCGGCAGGGTTTTTTTCAGCTTGTGTCGAATGTATACATAACCTGCGTATACGGGAGATGAGGCTGTGAACATTCGTGAGACCTATGAGGCGCGGGAGGCGGAGTGGCTGTCCCCGCGAGCCTGCCTGTCCGCCCGCTCGCGGGGCAGGGAGCGGCCGCTGGAGCCCTGCGCGATCCGCACGGCCTTCCAGCGCGACCGGGACCGCATCATCCACTGCAAGGCCTTCCGGCGGCTGAAGTTCAAGACCCAGGTCTTCCTCGCGCCCGAGGGCGACCACTACCGCACGCGCCTGACCCACACCCTCGAGGTGGCGCAGGTGGCCCGCACCATGGCCCGCGCCCTGCGGCTCAACGAGGACCTGACCGAGGCCATCGCCGTGGGCCACGACCTGGGGCACACACCCTTCGGGCACATCGGCGAGCGGAGCCTGGACGAGCTGATGGCCGACGGCTTCCGGCACAACGAGCAGAGCCTGCGCGTGGTGGAGCGGCTGGAGAACGGCGGCGAGGGGCTGAACCTGACCTGGGAGGTGCGGGACGGCATCCGCAACCACTCCGGTGCGGATTTCCCCGCGACCCTGGAGGGCGAGTGCGTGCGCCGGGCCGATCGCATCGCCTACCTCAACCACGACCTGGACGACGCCCTGCGCGGCGGGGTGCTGCGCCAGTTCGACATCCCGGCGGATTTCCTGCGGGTGCTGGGCGCGACCCACGGCGAGCGGATCAACACGATGATCACCGACGTGGTGGAGAACAGCATGGATCAGCCGCACCTGTGCATGAGCGAGGAGGTGCAGAGCGCCATGGACGCCCTGCGCGCCTTCATGTTCGAGAAGGTGTACCGCAACTCCTGGCGCGCCGCCGAGGAGCACCGCTGCGACCACGTGGTGCGCGGCCTCTGGGAGTATTACATGAACCATCCCGCCGAGATGCCCGAGGAGTACATGCTGATCGCCTACAGCGAGGGCATGGAGCGCGGCGTGGCGGACTACATCTCCGGCATGACCGACCGCTACGCCATCCACCAGTACGAGCAGCTGTTCATCCCGAAGGGGTATGCGAACTGAGATAAAACCGTTTTGAAGGAGGTGAGACCCCATGCCCCGCCATTTCCCATCCCAATGGCTCGATGAGCTCCGCGCCAAATCGGACATCGTCGACATCGTCTCCGCCTATGTCCCGCTGAAAAAGAACGGCTCGAGGTACTGGGGTCTGTGTCCCTTCCACGGGGAGAAAACCGCCTCCTTCAGCGTCAACCCGGAGCTGCAGCTCTATTACTGCTTCGGCTGCAAGGCGGGCGGCAGCGTCATCCAGTTCGTGATGGACATGGAGAAGCTGGATTTCGCCGAGGCAGTGGAGCGCCTGGCCGACCGGGCCCACATGCCCCTGCCGGAGGTCCGGGAGGATCCCGACTGGCAGCGGAAGCGCGACCAGCGCGAGCGCCTGCTGAGCGCCAACCGGGAGGCGGCCCGCATCTACCACCGCCAGCTCTTCACCCCGGCGGGCCAGAAGGTGCTGGACTATTTCAAGCGGCGCGGCCTCTCCGACGGGGTCATCACCAAGTTCGGCCTCGGCGCGGCTGTGGGCCCCTGGGACGCCATGACCCTGGAGCTGGAGAAGCAGGGCTACACCGAGGACGAGCTGCGCCTGTGCGGCCTGACGGTGGTGCGCGAGGCGGAGCCGGGGGAGAACGGCGAGCTGCCCCGGCCCAGGCAGGTGCGCGATATGTTCCGCGACCGGGCCATGTTCCCGATCATCGACGCCAGCGGCAGCGTGCTGGGCTTTGGCGGGCGCACCCTGGGTGATGCGAAGCCGAAATACCTCAACACCGCGGACACGCCCGTGTTCAACAAGCGCCAGGGCGTCTATGCGGCCAACCTGCTGCGCAAGGCGCGGCACCTCGACCGGGTGATCCTGGTGGAGGGCTACATGGACGTGGTGTCCCTGACGCAGTTTGGGGTGGAGGGCGTGTGCGCCACCCTGGGCACCTCGCTGACCGACGAGCAGGCCCGCTACCTCAAGCGCATCGCCCCGAAGGTGTACCTCGCCTACGACGGCGACAGCGCGGGCCAGCACGCCATCCTGCGGGGCCTGGAGATTCTTGGCAACGCCGGGGTGCCCGCACGGGTGCTGGACTTCCCGGACGGGCTGGATCCGGACGAATTCATCCGCCGGGACGGGCCGGAGGGCTTTGAGAAGCTGCCGGTGCTGACCCCGGAGGCCTACCGCATGCGCCGCCTGGCCGCCGAGCACGACCTGAGCACCCAGGAGGGCCGCACCGAGTACGCCCGGAAATGCGCCGAGCTGATCCGCCCCCTGGAGCCGGTGGAGCAGGAGAACTACATCCGCCAGCTGATGGTGCAGACGGGCTTCCCGCGGGAGGTGCTGGTGGCGCAGATTGGTGTCGGCAAGCCCCAGACCGCCGCGGCCGCCGTGGTCCAGAAGCCGAAGCCGGTCTTCGAGCGCCCGGCCCGCAGCGCCGTGAAGGAGGACCGGGCCGCCGAGCGCGCCCAGGAGATCGTGGTGTCGCTGCTGGCCACGGGCCAGCTGCCCGCGGACATCGCCGCCGCGGAGGACTTCACCGATCCGCTGCTGCGCAGCCTCTACCAGGCGCTGATGGACGGGGCCAGCCCGGCCTCGCTGGTGGAGAGCCAGCCCACGGACGCGGACAGGGAGCGGGTGAGCCGCCTGCTGCTGACCCCGCCGAGCCAGGACACCAACGAGCTGATCCGCATGGCGCGGGACTGCCTGAACACCGTGCGCCGGGAGCGGCTGCAGAAGGAGCTGGCCGACATCCAGCGGGAGATTCCGACCCTGCCGCCGGAGCGCAAGGAGGAGGCCATGCGCCGCTACATGGCCCTTCGCCAGGAGCTGCGCAGGCGCCAGGACGGGAGTGGCGCGTAAACTGAAAAATTCGCTCACATGAGAAGGAAAAAAGCGCCCTTTGACGAAATCATCAATACCCGCGATTTGTGGAAACACCGATTCTGGAACAGAACCGAGGTCAGGACGTGAGCGAACGCGGAAGGAATGAAGGTTTTCCCTGCCCGGACGCGCCGCCCTTCTGACTGAATCTTGACGATAGAAACAGTCTCTTTCAACCGCGCTGTGTCCCGAACCGAAAGGAGAGGTTGATTTGAGTTATAACCCTGACTCCATGGAACAGAAGCTCGCCGAGCTGGGTGAGATGAGCAAGGCCAAGGGCCTGCTGACCTACAGCGAGGTGATGAATCACCTGATGGAGCTGGAGATGGACCCCGACCAGCTGGAGACAGTGCTGGACCGCCTGGAGGCCATGGGCGTGCGCGTGGTCAGCGACGCGGAGGCGGAGAGCGCCGCCTCGGAGGAGGCTGTGCCGGAGATCGCGTCGGCTCCCGTGCTGGATTCGACCCAGGACGCGGCGAACAAGGCCCAGTCCTCCGCGGTGGATGAGGTCAATCTCTCCGATCCCATCCGCATGTACCTCAAGGAGATCGGCAAAATCCCGCTGCTGACCGCCGAAGAGGAGGTCGACCTGGCCAAGCGGATCGAGGCCGGCGTGAACGCCCAGTCCCAGTGGGACGAGATGAAGAACGAGAACGAGGAGATCACCCCGGAGATGGAGAAGGCCTTCCAGGCCGTCATCGACGACGGGGCCATGGCCAAGGAGCAGCTGATCAAGGCCAACCTGCGCCTGGTGGTGTCCATCGCGGGCCACTACAACAACCGCGGCATGCTCTACCTGGATCTGATCCAGGAGGGCAACATGGGCCTGATCAAGGCGGCGGACAAGTTCGACTACTCCAAGGGCTTCAAGTTTTCCACCTACGCCACCTGGTGGATCCGCCAGTCCATCACCCGCGCCCTGGCCGACCAGGCCCGCACCATCCGCATCCCCGTACACATGGTGGAGACCATCAACCGCCTCATCCGCACCAGTCGCCAGCTGATGCAGGAGTACGGCCGGGAGCCCACCACGGCGGAGATCGCCGCCGCGATGCACCTGAGCGAGACCCGCGTGCAGGAGATCATCAAGATCGCCCAGGACCCCGTGAGCCTGGAGACCCCCATCGGCGAGGAGGAGGACAGCCACCTGGGCGACTTCATCCCCGACGAGACGGCCCCCGCGCCCGCCGACGCGGCCTTCTACGCCCTGCAGCGCGAGCAGCTGATGGAGGTGCTGGACACCCTGACCGACCGCGAGAAGAAGGTGCTGATCCTGCGCTACGGCCTGGACGGCGGCCGCTCCTACACCCTCGAGGAGGTCGGCGAGAAGTTCCACGTCACCCGCGAGCGCATCCGCCAGATCGAGGCGAAGGCCCTGCGCAAGCTGCGGCTGAACAAGCAGATCAAGAACATGCGGAGCTGAAAACGAAAAGAACGGTTTGGACCCGATGAGGCCCAAACCGTTTTTTGATGAATCGCAGCAATATACTTACACTGGATCATCTTATCTAAGGAGAAGCTTAGTCCACGTTCAGCAGACTCTCCTCGGTCTTGGGATCGAACAGATGCATCACCTTGCCGGGGAAGTTGAAGTAGATCTTCTTGCCGTAAACCAGGTTGGCGCGCTGCTCGTCCGTCAGGTCGACCGTCGGATGGCGCAGGATCACCTGGTCGCCCGCGGCGGTGATGACGTGCAGGTGCAGCTCGCTGCCCATCATCTCGTTGACCATCACCTGCGCCTCGATGGCGTTAGTGCTGTCATCAAAGCGAATGGTCGTGTGCTCGGGCCGCACGCCCAGCGTGACATCCATGGGCTGTATGTTTTTCTTCGCCAGGATCGCGCAGTGGCGGGCCTCCAGCGGCACCGTGATGCCCTGCACCTCCACCGCGTAGCCGTCGCCCTTGCGGGTCAGCTTGGCCTGGAGGAAGTTCATCTGCGGGCTGCCGATGAAGCCGGCGACGAAGAGGTTGCGCGGGGTGTCGAAGACCTCCTGCGGGGTGCCGACCTGCTGGATGTAGCCGTCCTTCATGATGACGATGCGGTCGCCCAGGGTCATGGCCTCGGTCTGGTCGTGGGTGACGTAGACGAAGGTGGTGTCGATGCGCTTGCGCAGCAGGATGATCTCCGCGCGCATCTGGTTGCGCAGCTTGGCGTCCAGGTTGGACAGGGGCTCGTCCATCAGGAACACGGCGGGCTCACGCACGATGGCGCGGCCGATGGCCACGCGCTGGCGCTGGCCGCCGGAGAGCTGCTTGGGCTTGCGGCCCAGGTACTCGGTGATGCCCAGGATCTCCGCCGCCTGGCACACGCGCTTGTGAATCTCCTCGTTGTTCATCTTGCGCAGGCGCAGGGAGAAGGCGAGGTTTTCGTAGACGGTGATGTGCGGGTACAGGGCGTAGTTCTGGAACACCATCGCGATGTCGCGGTCCTTGGGCTCCACGTCGTTGACCACGCGGTCGCCGATCTTCAGCGTGCCCTCGGAGATGTCCTCCAGGCCGGCGATCATGCGCAGGGTGGTGGATTTGCCGCAGCCGGAGGGGCCGACGAACACGACGAATTCCTTGTCCTTGATCTCCAGGTTGAAGTCGTGGACGGCGGTCACCTTGTTGTCATAAATCTTCTTGACGTGCTCAAGGGTTACACTTGCCATAGCTTTGTCCTCCTCTTATGTTCAGAAAGCGGGGGCCTCTCAGCCCTTCACCGCGCCGCCGGTCACGCCCTCCACGTAGTACTTCTGCAGGCACATGAACAGGATGGTGATCGGCACGGCCACCAGGACGCCGCCCGCGCAGAAGCGGGTGAAATAGCCCTGGTAATCGTTGACGTTGACCCAGCGGTAGAGGCCGACGGCCACGTTGTAGTTCGGCTCGGAGCCGAAGGCCACGTAGGAGGCAAACACATAGTCGCCCCACGGGGCCATGAAGGCCATCAGCACGGTGTAGATCACGATGGGCTTGGCCAGGGGCATGATGATCTTCTTGAACACCTGGAAGCGGGTCGCGCCGTCGATGCGGGCGCTCTCGTCCAGGGACTTCGGGATGGTGTCAAAGTAGCCCTTGGAGATGTAATACCCCATGCCGGAGGACGCGCAGTAGATGAGGATCAGGCCCGGGATGGCGCCGGACTGGGTCAGGCCGAGCTGCTTGAGCAGGAAGTACAGCGTGATCATGGTCAGGAAGCCGGGGAACAGGCCCAGCACCAGCACGGTGTTCATGATCAGCTTGCGGCCCTTGAAGCGCAGGCGGGAAAGGGCGTAGGACACGGACAGCACCATCACGGTCTGGATGGCTGCGCAGAAGATGGCGATGAACAGGGTGTTGCCGTACCAGCGGATGAAGTTGCTCTCGCCGCTGAGCAGCCAGCGGTAGTTGTCCAGGGACCAGGTCTTGGGCAGCAGGTAGTTCACCATGCCGCCGGACTCGGTGGCGTAGGAGCGGAAGGACTGGAACACCAGAAACACGAAGGGCGCCAGCCAGATGATCGACATGAGGACGAGCACGACATAGATGGCGGTGTTCACGCGCTTTTCGTGACCGGCCTTGGAGCGGAACTTCCGCTCATCCTTCACTTCCCGGATGACGCCGGCCTTCTCGTCCACCACGATGTCGACTTCCGGTATTTGATTCTGCTTGCTCATTACTGGAAATCCTCCTCGTTCTTGACGGACGGTATCATGTTATAGACGATCAGGTTGATGACCGCCGACACCACGAACACCAGGATGCCCATGACGGCGGCCAGCTTGTAGTTGGTATCCGTCACGGTCATCTTGTACAGCCAGGTGATCAGCAGGTCGGTGTAGCCGGCGTTGCCGCTCAGCTCCAGGGACAGGGGCCTGCCGCCGGAGAGCAGGTAGATGACGTTGAAGTTGTTGATGTTGCCGGTGAAGGACGAGAGCAGGTAGGGCCCGGTGACGAAGAGCATGTATGGCAGGGTGATCTTGCGGTACATCTGGAAGGCGTTCGCGCCGTCGATCCTCGCGCTCTCGTAGAGGTCGGCCGGGATGTTCATCAGGATGCCGGTGGCGATCAGCATCAGGTAGGGGATGCCGATCCACAGGTTGATCAGGATGATGGTGAAGCGCGCCCAGCCCGCGTTGGTCCAGAAGGGGATCGGCTGGGAGATCCAGCCCCACTTCATCAGGTAGCTGTTGATCAGGCCGTCCGCCGCGAACATCTTGGAGACGTACAGCAGGGACACGAACTGGGGGATGGCGATGGTCATCACGAGGATGGTGCGCCACACCTTCTTCAGCTTGATGCCCTTCTTGTTGATCATGATGGCCACCAGCATGCCCAGGAAGTAGTTCAGGAAGGTGGCGAAGAAGGCCCACACCAGCGTCCAGAACAGCACCTGCTTGAAGGTGTTGCCGTAGGAGGCCGTGTCGGAGGACAGCAGCTGGCGGAAGTTGTCCCAGCCCACCCAGGTGAACAGCTTGCTCGGGGGCTGGTGGGTCGCGTCAAAGTTGGTGAAGGCCACCAGGATCATGAAGAGGATCGGCAGGATGGTGAACACCGTGACGCCCAGGGTGGGCAGGGCCAGCAACGTCTTGTGGAACTGCTCGTCCGCCAGGGACTTCAGGTCTTCCTTGGTGCTCTTGAGCTTGCGGCCGCTCTTGAGGATCTCCTCGGAGATGCGGTTCTGCTTGATGTTCACCCGCCAGGTGTAGATGAACGCCAGCACGAAGAAGAGCGTCAGCACGCCGTAGAGCAGGATGAAGAAGGAGTTGTCGCCGTAGACCGTGCGGCGGCCCTCCTTGTAGGTCTCGATGGTGCCCAGGGTGTTCAGCTTGCCCAGGTAGGCCACGCCAAAGTGGATCATGTAGAAGTTGAACACGGTCTGGAACAGGAAGAACAGCAGGCCGCGCCCCCACTGGCCGCGGGCTGCGGAGCCGAAGCCCATCACCAGGTAGCTCAGCTTGGTCTTCCAGTCTCCGTGGACGAAGGTGTCCACCAGATCCTTGAGGTTCAGCCCCAGGGAGCGGAAAAGGCGGACGATCCCAAGGCCAAGCTTCCTGCAGCCCGCGCCGATACGGCCCGGAAGCAGGCGGAAAAAGTTGCCGATCTTCCAGGCGGTTTTGGCAGGCCCGCTCAGCTTCAGGAATTCGAGATCAGTCATATCCGAATTGCCTCCTTGCTATGCCTCTCTGTCATGGGATGCGTTGTGTGGTGTTGTTGCCCATAAAACTGAAAGGGCGGAAAAAGGAAGGGGAGGGTGAGAGGCAGACGCCCCCGCCCTCCCGAAATGATAGGGTTCAGGTCTGATTACTTGTTGGCATAGGAGATCGCGGTATCCTGGAAGTTGGTCAGGACTTCCATCAGCTTGGCATCGTCGGCATCGTCCAGCTTGTCAGCCAGGATGTCGTCGCCCAGGCCGGTAGCCAGAGACCAATACTCGCCGGGATACTGGCCCTGCGGCACGGTGTACTGCAGCTGATCCGCCAGGGCGGCCAGCGCGGGATTCTGCTGAATGGCCTCCAGCTTCTGCGCGTTCAGGTTGGAGGGGCCCCACTGCACGGCGTTGTAACGGGCAATCTGCGTCTCCTCGGAGGACAGGAAGGCGGCCAGCGCGTCGCAGGCAGCCAGCTTGTCGTCGTCGGTCTGGGGCTTCACGCCCAGCATCTTGAAGCCGCCGAAGCCGCCCAGCTGATAGCCGTCCGCCATGGGCAGCTTGCAGGCCGCGTAGTTCTCGCCGAAGGCTTCCATGGCCGCGTTGGCGTCCCAGGTGCCGTCCACGATGGCGCCCACGTTGGTGGCGGTGGAGAAGGAGGAGCCGTTGACGAAGGCGGGGCTCTTGGCCAGCTTGATCATGGTCTTCAGAGCCTTGACGCCGTTCTCGGAGGCGTAGGAGGCGTTGCAGCCCACCAGCGCGCCGGTGTCGTCGGTGTCATAGGTCAGCTCGCAGCCCGCGCCGAAGAAGAAGGCGGTCTGATACCAGCCGGAGTTGATCTCCATGTAGAAGCTCTTGCCGGCCTTCTCGCAGTCCGCGAGGATGGCGTCGAGGTCGGTGGGATCGGTGACGACGGACTTGTCATAATAGAGGAAGTAGCCGTTGTCGCTGGTCATGGGGTAGGCATACATCTTGCCGCCCAGGGTCACAGCGCCCACGGAGCCCGCGTCGTTCTCGGCGGCCACGCGCTCGGCGTTGGAGGGCTCAACCTCCTCCAGGGCGCCGGCAGCCACCAGACGGGCCAGCTGGTCCTGCGCGAACACGAACAGATCCGCGCCGGCTTCCACGTCGGTGATCATATTGCTGGCGGCGTCGCCTTCGCCCACGGGCTCAACGGCAACCGTCATGCCGGCATATTCCGGATGGGCAGCCTTGAAGTCCTCGACGGCCTGCTTCGTGAAATCGACGACAGCCTCGGCCACCCAGATCTTCAGGTCGCCGGAGTAATCGGCGGACGCCACAGCCGTCATGGAGAGCAGCATCGCGGCTGCCAAAACCAAAGCCAGGATTTTCCTCATGTTAAAAACCTCCTTTGAAATTATACGGAGCACACACAGGCTCCATAGGGGGGAGCCGCCCTCTGTGGACGGTTCTCGGCTGACTGCATTGTATCACAGCCGAAAGCGCTTGTCAAAGGGAAATGTGCTATTTTTTATACCATCGAGGCCAACTGCCCCGGCAAATTGCCTTGCGCCGGCCTGTTTTATACCTTATAATAGAAAGTGTCACACTGTTATTCATTGACAGAACAAAACGTAACAAGAATGTGGGCGAAGGGGTCCCCGGACCGATCGCAAAGCCCTCGGGCCATCCGAAGGCCGAAACCTTCTCACAAAAAAGATGTACCCTTCATTGAAAAAGTATAAAAACAATGCCCTGACAGGAGGTGAACAGAACGTGGAAACGTTATGGTACGTGATCGCATCCCTCGGCGCGGGCATCGGCACAGGCCTGGCGGGCCTCTCCGCCGCCACCGTGATGGTGCCTATCCTCATCGTCCTCTGCCCCTCCTTCTCCGGCGAGACCGGCGCTTACCAGGCGACGGCCATCGCCCTGGCCTCGGATATCCTCGGCTCCGCCGTGACGGCCTACACCTACGCCCGGCACAGGAACATCGACCTGAAGCGCGGGGGCCTCATGATGGCCTGCATCCTCGCGATGTGCACGGTGGGCAGCTATGTGGCCTACCTGGCGGGCAACGTGGTGCTGGGCGCCTTCACCCTGTTCCTGACCTTCTGCATCGGCATCCGCTTTTTGGTCAAGCCCGACACGAGCCGCCCCGACACGGCGGCGAAAGGCGCGCGGCTGGGCCCCTGGGAGGTGGCTGTGTCCCTGTTCTTCGGGCTGACCATCGGCTTCGGCACGGGCTTTGTGGGCACGGGCGGCGGCATGATGATGCTGGTGGTGTTCACGGTCTTCCTCGGCATGGATCTCAAGACCGCCGTGGGCACGAGCACCTTCATCATGACCTTCACCGCGCTGATCGCCTCGGTCAGCCACATCCTGATCCACCCGGCCATCCTCACGGAGAAGTGGGACGTGATGCTGCTGTGCGTCGCCGTGGCGACGGCGGCCAGCCTGGTCTCGGCGCGCTTTGCCAACCGGGTGGCGAACCGCACGGTGGGCCTGGTGACCGGCGCGGTGCTGACCGTGCTGGGCGCGGCCATGCTGATCCTCCACTACTGGGACTTCCTCTCCGGCTGCGAGCTGATCGTCCAGATCCTCTCGTGCTTCGGCGTGTTCCTGGCCTACGTGATCCCGTGCTTGATGGTGCTGGCGCCCATCCGCTTCCTGACGAAGGTGCCCTCCTTCGTCTTCCGCAAGCTGCTGCACATCGTCGCCTTCACCTTCTCGGCGCTGATGATCCACGCCGCGCAGAGCTGGCTGGCGGCGACGCTGGCCGCCCTGCTGGCCGTTTTGCTGATCTACCCGCTGCTGACGTTCTGCGAGAAGCAGGCGTGGTACGCCAGGGCGCTGGTACAGAAGAGCCCGGGCGAGGTCAAGCGCAGCATGATCATGATCTTCACCGTGGTCGCGGCGGTCTCGGCGGTGGCCTGGGGCGTCTTCGGACAGCAGAAGCTGGCGGCGACCGCCATCCTGATGTGGGGCACGGGCGACGCCGCGGCGGCGCTAGTGGGCATTCCCTTCGGCCGGCACAAGGTGCGCAGCCGCTGGACGGATGGCAAGAAATCCTGGGAGGGCAGCGGTGCGATGCTGGCGGTGGCCTTCCTGAGCGGCATGGGGATGCTGCTGTTCACCCAGGGGCTGGCCCTGCCCCGCGCCCTGCTGACCGCCGCAATCGCCGCGCTGGCTGGCACCGCTGCAGAGCTCTTCTCACCCAGCGAGTATGACACAGTGACCGTCCCCGCCGTCACCCTGGTGATGCTCCTGGCGCTGGGGAGTGTGTAACTAAATCCATTGATCAAAAAACGAAAAGCTCAAATTCAGGACGGCGGCGAAGGGTTGCAAGGGGCGATCGCAAAGCCCCTTGCCCGCGCCCGCAGGCGCGGAATCTCCGCTGTCTGAGACAGAAAAAACAATAGAAAAAACCGCCCGCATCTCCGGAAAAATCCGGACAGATGACGGGCGTTATGCGTCTGTAGCGATAAGGGTCAATTCCCCTTCGCAATCGTTGCCAGATTCATCAAGGTGAGCCTCTCCGCCGCGCCGGGCGCATACCCCAAAAGCACCCCGGCAGGGGAGACAAAATACGTCGCGGGCAGATCGGCGGGCGCGAGCTGGCCGTAGATCACCCCGGTGGTGTCCATCAGCACCGGACAGGTCACCCCGCGTTTGGCGAGGAAGCCCGCAATCTCCGTGGCGGTGGCGCTGTCCCGTCCCTCGGGGCTGGCGACACCCAGCACCACCACGTCGCCCTGGTTCATGCCGCTCTCCCGGTAGAAGGCCTCCAGCTCCTGCAGATCCCGGTCGCACCAGGCGTACCAGGTGGTCCACAGGTGCAGCAGCACCGCGCGGCCGCGCAGCTGGGAGAGGGTCCAGACCTGACCGTACTGGTCGGCGGCGGTGAAGTCGGGGGCGGGGGATTCCGCAAGGGAGGAGACCGCAGGGAGCGCGGTCACGCTCAGGAGAAGCGCCATTATGAGGAGAAACGTCAGTTTTTTCAAGGCTGTTCTCCTTTCGCAAATCGGTTAGCAGGAGTTCCGCGCCTGCGGGCGCGGGTCAGGGGCTTTGCGGTCGCCCCTGACAACCCTTCGCAGCCGCTCTTGATCAGGCGGCAGTTAAATGCTGTTAGTAATTATAGGCGACCGTTTCCTGGTAGGGCTTGTACTTGGAGGTGCACAGGAGGCGGCGCTCGGTCTCCATGCCGTTGACCGACCAAATCTGGTAGGTCTCCACGATGTAGCCCTTGCGCTTCTTTACGATGGTCTTCTTGGTGCCGAAGGGCAGGGTCGGGTCGAACTCGGTGGCCACGCCGCTGGGGGCGTCCAGGGTCTGCACCACCTGGCTGGTGAGGCTGATCTTCACGCCATCGCCCAGGCTGTGGCCGTAGATATCCACCGTGACCATGCGGTTGCCGTAGGCGGCCACGATGAAGACCGGCCACTCGGTGTCGTTGCGGAATTTGAAATCCAGCCCGGGCCAGTTGACCGTGGCGTCCAGCCCCTTGTCGATGTAGGAGGAGGGCCAGGCATGGGGGCTGCGGCTGACGATCTCGAGGTTCGCCATCGCCACCGCGTTGAAGAGGGTCGAGCTGGTCTGGCACACGCCGCCGCCCACCTCGGGGTTGGTCTGGCCGCCGGAGATGGCCGTGGCCTCCTTGTAGCCCTTGGCCGCGGTGCGCTGGCCGGTGGCCTGGTTGAAGGAGAAGGTTTCTCCGGGGGCCACCATCTTGCCGTTGATGGCCTCGGCGGAGAGACGGATGTTCGTGTTGCGGTTGGCGTCCTTGGTGGTCTCGGTGGTGCAGCCGGAGATCTTGCCGAAGCAGGCGGCCAGCTCGGAGCGGCTCACCGGGGCGAAGATGATCTCGACGGGCACGTCCACGGAGGCGAAGTAATCGCCCGCGTCCAGCTTCTCCTTCACGGCGGCGAACACCTCGTCGCCGCTGACATAGGAGCCGGGCTGATCCTCCGAAAAGGCGAAGGTGCGGGACGCCACGTCAAAGCTGAGCACCTGGGCGTTGACCGGGTCGGTGCAGGCGGCGGCCGCCATGCGCTCGCACAGGCCGCGGATGGCCTCCTCGTCCCAGGTGAGGGTGGTTTCATAGCGCACGGGCTGGCCGTCCAGGGCCGCCAGGGCCTCGGCCCGGGCCTCCAGGGAGGAGCCTTCGCGCAGGGAGGCGCTCTCGAGGGTGCGGCTGAGAGCGAAGGCCTTGGTCAGCATGTCCTCGGTGTCGCGGGTCAGGGGCACCATGCCGCTGTCCAGCTGCCAGGTGTTCTCACCCACGGTCACCTTCAGGGAGAAGGTCTGGTGGTCGCCGCTGTGCATGGCCTCCAGGGCTGCGCGGGCTTCTGGCAGGGTCTTGCCCGTCAGGTCGATCCCGTCAATGAAGACGCCCGGCAGAAAACGGCCCTGCCAAGGCGCGAGGGTGTCGATCAGCTCCTGGTGGGCCTCCTCGCGGGCGCTGTCGAGGGTGAGCACCTCGCCGTTGACGAAGGCGTAGTTCGGCAGGCTGGTGTAGCGGATGCCGGTCAGCTGGGGCGCAGCGACCACGCCGGCGGCGGCTGTGCCCGCGCACATCAGCAGGCTGACGACGGCGCTGAGGATGCGCCGCTTTTTCTTCTTTTTGCCCGGCTGCGGCTCTGTTTCAGGGATGGGCGCGCCGGGATGGGGCTGGGCCTGCCGCAGGGCCTCCTGGGCGGCGTCCTTCTCCAGCAGGGCGTCGGTGCGTCCGAGCGCCTGCTTGGGTGTGTGCTGTGACATGGTTACTCCTTCGGCGCGTCCCCGTCCTGGTGCGCCATTCTGTAGGAGAGGACGCGCAGGCTGTCGCTGAGATGCACGTTCTCCACCAGCATGCGGTCCGTCTCGTGCTGCAGGTCGAGGGGGGCGAAATTCCACACGGCGGAAACGCCGCCGGCCTCAAGGCGGTTGAGAATCTCCTGGGCGGCCTCCTTGGGCACGCACAGCACGGCGATGTCCACGCGGTGCGAGGCCAGGTAGCTGTCCAGCTCCTCCATGGAATAAACGGGCACGCCGCCGATATTTGTCCCGACGCGGGCGGGATCGATGTCAAACAGGGCCTTCGTGTCGAAGGTCTCCCCGTGGAAGTCGGGATAGTGGGCGAGGGCGGAGCCGATGGAGCCCGCGCCGATGATGATGACGCTGTGGGGATGATCCAGCCCGAGAATCTCCCCGATGTGCTGCCGCAGGCTCGTCACGTTGTAGCCGTAGCCCTTGCGGCCGAAGCCGCCGAAGCAGTTGATGTCCTGGCGGATCTGAGAGGGGATCAGGTGCATCTGACGGCCCATCTCCTGCGAGGAAATCTGTTTGACGCCCATGGCTTCCAGTTCGCACAGGTGACGATAATACCCTGGCAGACGGCGGATCACCGCTTCCGATACATAACCAGCCATGCTTTCCCTCCTGGGATAGGATTTGCCGCTGTGTGCCGGCATGAATTGCGAAAGGTATACAGATGAATTGTATCACAATCTTTACAAATCCGCAATGATTTGATTGCAAAAAAATGTCTTTCCAGACAGAAAACGATGCGGGGGAAGCCGGCTACGGCGCGCCGGCTGCCGCTCGGCGCCAAGCAGCCTCAGGCAGAGCTGACAGCATCTGAGAAATAACACGGGCGCTTTGTTGAATCTGTCCAAAATGAGTGTTGCTTTTTACAAACATCATGTTATAATGGTGGCAGGTTCGCGCCCGAGCGCGAATACAAAGAGGAAAGGGTGAACATCATGACAAACCAGAAGAGGAAACTGCCTGTCAGGATGCTGGTTGTTTCTCTGGCCATCGTCCTGTGCTTCAGCTTCCTGGCGAGCCTCTTCAACACCGGCATGTTCTCCACGAACGTGTCGCGCATCAGCTTTGACACGGCCAACGGTCAGCTGAGCGGCCTGCTGTACATGCCCAAGGGGGCCTCCGAGAGCGCGCCGCGCCCGGCGGTGATCGTGACCCACGGCTATCTGAACTCCGCGGAGATGCAGGACGCGAACGCCATCGAGCTGTCCCGCCGCGGCTATGTGGTGCTGGCCCTGGATATGTATGACCACGGCCACAGCAACATCAACGACGATATCTACGAGGGCTTCGCCGCTTATGGCGACTTCCTCAAGACCTGGGCGCCCTTCTGGCTCAACTCCATGTATGACGCCGTGCAGTACATGTACGACCAGCCCTACGTGCTCAAGGACGCCGCGGGCAACGGCATCATCGGCATCACGGGCCACTCCATGGGCGGCTTCTCCTCGACCATCGCCGTGGCCAAGGATGAGGAGGACTTCGCCAAGACCGGCATCCGCAAGGTCTACGCCAACCTGACCGAGGGCAGCGACTTCGGCTACTCCGGCATCTTCGGCGTGACCGCCGAGGCCTTCAACGCGGCCGGCGGCGGGCGCACCCTGGGCAAGGTGGCCGCGCAGTTCGACGAGTTCTTCTTCGGCGCGCCGGACGATCCCGCCGGCACCGTGCGCAAGAAGAACTATGTCGCCACCCCCGACGGCCTGACCTTCCTGCAGCAAGAGAGCGCCGAGGCCAACACCTGGTACGAGACCAGCGACGGCGGCAAGCGCATCATCTACGAGCCCTACCAGACCCATCCGTGGAACCACTTCTCCAAGAAGACGACCGCCAACGCGATTGCCTTCTACACCGAGGCCTTCAAGGACTACCAGGCGGACATCAAAGCCATCGCGCCTGAAAGCCAGATCTGGCAGTGGAAGGAGCTGTGCGAGTGCTGCGCGCTGGTCGGCTTCATCCTCTTCATCCTGGCCATCGCGAAGACCCTGATCTCCCTGCCCTTCTTCTCCGGCGCGAACACCGGAGCCTTGAGAATCCAAAAGTCTGGCACAGCTCATCAGACAGCAACAGGGATTGGTATCATGATTGTTTCTATCCTGTTGCCTGCAATCCTGTTTGAGACCATGTATGGCTGGACTCCGACTTCTGAGGGCATGAACTTTGTTTTCTGGGGAGGCGTCTTCGCTGCCATCATGGGTCTTATGCATGTGTTTATTAACGGTGGCAGCAAGAAGCATATGGCTGGCGGATGTATCGCTTTGATTGCAGGCGTCGCCTTAGCGATTCTCACAAAGAATGGCTTGTATACCAATTCTGTGATTTGGACAGCTCCTGTTGTTAACGATATAGCGAAGTGGACTGTCGGTTCTACATTCATTTCCCTTCTTATTATGAGTGTAGTCTTCCTGAAGTACAAAGCTCAGGACGGCGTGACCCTGGCGGATTACGGTGTGAGCTTCAAGCCCAAGGCCATCCTGGCCGGTCTGTGCACGGGCCTGGTGACCGTGTGCTGCGCCTACGTGCTGCTGTGGATCGTCGACCTGATCTTCAAGACCGACTTCCGCATCTGGACCTTCGCCTTCAAGACCTTTGATGGCAACATCTGCCCGGCCATCCTGCGGTACGTGCCGACCTTCCTGGCGTACTACATCGTGTCCACCGCGGCGATCACCATCAACACCAACACCGAGCGCCTCCAGGGCTGGAAGGGCTATGCGGTGGCGGCCTGCCTGAACGCGGGCGGCATCACCTTGTGGCTCATCCGCCAGTATGCGACCCTGTTCGCCACCGGCGTGGCGGCCCATCCGAACGCGGCCCTGAGCGGCATCGTGCTGGTGGCCATGGTGCCCACGCTGGCCATCGCGGCCTGCATCAGCCGGTATCTGTACAAGCGCACCGGCAACATCTGGACGGCCGCGTTCACCAACGGTCTGCTGATGACCATCATGACTGTGGCGAATACGACGGTGTTGCAGGGGGCTTTGCGATCATGTCGCTGCCGCTTTCGCCTCACTGAAAACTCCACACTGTGGAGTTTTCCGGGCGTTCGGCGCCCCCTGCACCCCTTCGCGGCCCTTCTTGCCAAAGCAGGAAGGGCTTTTATAACGCCTTCCCCCTCTGGGGGAAGGTGGCCTGGAGCCGCCAGCGGCTCCAGGCCGGATGAGGGCCAGCCACGCGCCAAAAGCAAGCCCTGCGCATTGCACCGCAACAAAGTTGTGGTATAATACCCTCATCGGTTCATGAAAGGAGGAAATCGCCCATGCTCGGATGCCTGTATGCCCTGCCGTACCTGATCTGCGGCGTGTTGATCGTGCGCTGGCTGCTGCCGCGCCATCCGGTGCTCAACCGTTGCTGGCTGGGGCTGGCCCTGGGCTTCCTCCTGCTGATGACGCTGCCCGCCCTGTGCGCCTTCTTCTGGGGCTTCGGCTTCCTGGCCCACGGCCTGGCCCTCGTGCCGCTGGGGCTGGCGACCCTCGGGGCCTGGCTGGGCCGGGACAAGGGGGCCGTTCCCAAGGCTTGGGACGCGGAGGAGACCCGCCAGGCGCGGCAGGCCGCGTGGCTGGTGGTGCCGCTGACGCTCCTCTCCATCTATCTGCAGATCACCCACGTGATGCGCGTGGACGCCTGGGGCAACTGGAACGTGGGGCAGAGCACCTACGGTGATCTGCCGATGCACCTGAGCTTCATCACCGGGCTGAAGAACGCGAAATTCCCGCCGGAATACCCCTTCTACCCGGGGCACCGGCTGACCTATCCCTTCCTGACGGACTCCCTCTCCACCACCTTCTACCTGTTCGGCATGAGCTTGCAGGCGGCGGCCATCGTGCCCGCGGTGTGCCTGATGGCCCTGACCTACCTGGGCGTGGTGCTGCTGGCGCGGGAGATGACGGCGGGCAAGAAGACGATCCTCCTGGCGGCGGCGATGTTCTTCCTCTCCGGCGGCCTGGGCTTCCTCTACGATTTCGACCAGGCGGCGGGCTATGAGACGGCCTACCTGTCCGATCCCTTCCTGCGCTGGCTGCACGGCCTATTCGGCGGCGGGGCGGAGGTGCCCACGGTGCTCAAGCGCCTGGACGCCATCCTCACCGGCTACTACAAGACGCCCACCAACCAGCCCGAGCCGAACAACCTGCGCTGGAGCAACATCATTGTCGACCTGCTGGTTCCCCAGCGGACCCTGCTGGGTGGCTACAGCATGGCGCTGCCCTGCTTCTACCTGCTCTACACGGCCTTCGATCCCCGCAAGCGCGAGGCCCGGGGCGGCTGGCGGCCGGTGATCCTGCTGGGGCTGTGGGCGGGCTGCCTGCCGCTGATCCATACCCACTCCTTCCTGGCGCTGGGCCTGTGCACCGCCGGGATGATGGTCTACGACCTGACCCACGACCCGGAGCGCGTCCGGCTGCTGCGGCAATACGCGGTCTACGGCGCGCTGGCGGTGGTGCTGGCCGCGCCGCAGCTGATCGCCTTCACCTTCCACCAGGCTCTGGGCGGCCAGGCGGGCGAGGGCTTCCTGCGCCTGCAGTTCAACTGGGTCAACAATCCCAACAGCCAGGGCATGCGGGATTTCTACCTCTGGTTCTACATTAAGAACATCGGCCTGCCCGCCCTGCTCTTCCTGCCGGCCCTGCTGGAGAGGAACCCGCGGGAGCGCCGCCTGGCCTCCGGGGCCTTCGCCATCCTCCTGGCGGCGGAGCTGGTGCGCTTTCAGCCCAACGAGTACGACAACAACAAGCTGCTCTACCTGGCCTTCCTGCTGCTGTGCATGATCGCGGCGGACTACGCGGCCCTGCTCTGGCGGCGGCTCAAGGGCCTGCGCGCCCGGCCCGCGCTGGCGGCCTTTGCGGCGGTGGTCATGTTCCTCTCCGGCGGGCTGACCATCTGGCGCGAGTGCGTCTCGGACTACCAGGCTTTCAGCGCGGAGGCGGTGGAGGCGGGCGCCTACATCCGCGACAACACGGAGGAGCACAGCGTGTTCCTGACCGGCACCCAGCACCTGAACCCGGTGGACAGCATCGCCGGGCGGCGGATCGTGTGCGGGCCGGATCTGTGGCTGTACTGGCACGGCTTCCGCGAGACCTACGTGGAGCACGCGGAGATTGAAGCCTTCTACGCCGACCCGGCGGCCCACGCCGACGTCCTGCAGCGCCACGACGTGGATTACATCTACGTCTCCGACGTCGAGCGCCAGGACTACGACGTGGACGAGGCCGCCCTCGACGCCCTCTTTGAGCGCGTGTGGGAGAACGACTTCGCTGTCATCTGGAAGGTGCCCAAAGGCTGATTCGCAGGGATTCCGCGCCTGCGGGCGCGGGCAAGGGGCTTTGCGATCGCCCCTTGCAACCCTTCGCAGCCCGCATTTTCCGCTTGCTTGATCCAAGTTGAGCTTGAAAGGAAAAAAGAAATGCGCCGCATGCTGCTCTATTCGCTTGAAAAAAACAGGCCGATCCGCCTGATCTTCCTCACCCCGGACGGGGGCATGCGCCAGGTCACCGCGGTGGTGGAGTGCCTGGACGATACGTCAGCACAGCTCTACATCCTGCGCCCGCCGCAGCGTCTCACGCTGCCCCTGACCGATATCCTCTCCGCCGATTTCACCCGCAAGGACGATGGACAGTAAAGTGCTGCTCAAATATACGGAGGCGGGCGAAGGTTTGCAAAGGGCGATCGCAAAGCCCTTTGCCCGCGCCCGCAGGCGCGGAACCCTGCGGACAGGATGTATTACGAATAGAAATGTATCAGCCCAAGGAGGCCTTTCTCACGATGTCTGAAATCCTCACTGGCGGCCCCATGACCGGGGTCAGCCTTTCCGACCTGCGCCCCCTCACCGCGCCCTGGACCCGCCGGTGGGGCCGGATGCTCCCGCCCCTCTCCCCGGCCGCCCTGCAGCTGTGCGTGGAGATGGCGGCGGTGACCTACACCCTGGAGCTGGAGCCATGGCTCCGGGCGGGCTGGCGCGAGATCGCCCTGGACGTGGACGGCACGCTGACCCAGGGCATCGGCGAGGAGGGCGACACGCCCCTGGACGGCCTGAAGCGCACGCTGGACGGTGTGCGCAGGCGTATCCTGCAGGCGCGCATCAACCCGCGGGACGCGGCGGAGGCCATGGTGGGCAGCATCGGCCAGCGCCGGGCCATCGACAGCGCGAAAACCCTGGTGATGACCCACCCGCTGCCGGGGGAGAACGGCGGCAAAAAGTACCTGGTGGCGGTCAGCTTCATGGGCACGACGCCCCGCCTCTATGACTGGCTGGGCAACCTGCGCATGAGCGATGAGGCCGGCTTTCACCAGGGCTTCCTGCAGGTGTGCCGCTCCTTCGAGGCCCGGGCCGAGGAGCTGAGCTTTCCGCACACGGCGCGGGAGCTGGGGCTGGAGAAGCTGACCTTCGGCGACATCTGCCGTGCCTGCGCGCGGGAGGATTCCCCCTTCCAGCTGCTGCTGGTGGGCCACAGCCAGGGCGGCGCGGTGGCCCAGATCTGGGCCTGGGATCAGCTGAAGGCGGGCCTTTTGCGGCGGAACATGGCGGGCTACTGCTTCGCCTCGCCGCTGGTCGCCACGCCCGGCGCGGTGGAGCGCCCGGAGCTGGTGCCCGTCTACCATGTGCTCAACAGCGACGACATGGTGCCCAAGATGGGCGCGGCCCTGCGGCTGGGCATCGACCTGACCTATCCCGCGGACGAGGGCCTGCGGCGGGCCTCCTACAGCTGGCCGCGGGACGAGCGGCACGTGGCCAACCGCATGCTGCTGCGGCCCCTGACCGGCCTGATTCATGACACGGCCTCCTGCTTCGAGGTGGGCTGCGGCCTGCTGCTGTCGCTGCAGGGGCTGGAGCTGTCCGAGGCGCTGCCGGCCCTGCGGGCGATCCGGCCGGACTGGCCCGCCCTCAACGAGCTGAGCGAGCGCGCCTCCATGCCCTCGGACCAGCTGATCCAGTTCATCCTGCGCCGGGCGATGGCGGCCCACCAGTCGTGCCTGGGCAGGCCGCTGAACATGGAGCGGGCCGCGCAGATCAGCGCCATCTTCCGCAAGGTGGAGGACGGCATCGGCGTGCCGGCCATCGCGTCGGCCTTCCTCGAGATGGCGCTGCCGCCCCACAGGGTGCTGCCCCACGAGGGCTACGCCTACGCCGCCTATCCTTACATCACCCTCTTCGGCACGGATCGCCTGATGCCCTCGGTGTGGACCGGCGGCGACAGGGAGAGGTGCGTCATGATTGACAGACACGCGGCCCAGGCCCGCACGCCCCACAGCCGGGGCGCGCTGGACAGGAGGCACAGGGAGGTGCGACACGGATGAAGACCTGGAAGCGCCGGGAGCGCGGCGTGGACATCCGCAAGGCGACCAACTTCGGCATGGCGGTCAACGCCATGGAGATCGGCGCCATGGTGCTCCTGCTGGTGCTGGTGCTCTACGGCAACCACCTCACGGTGACGGGCGGCACGCGGGTGCTGGTGTTCGCGGCGGCTTTGGCGGTCATCGTGGGGGAGATCTTCGGCATGATCACCGCGCGCTCCACCCAGCACGTGATGGAGCAGATGGACGCCATGAGCGAGAGCCTGGAGGCCATGGAGAAGCTCAACAACACCCTGCGCGCCCAGCGGCACGATTTCCTCAACCACCTGCAGGTGGTCTACAGCCTGATTGAGATGGAGGAGTACCAGGAGGCCAACCGCTACATCGACAAGGTGTACGGGGCCATCACCTCCGTCAGCCGGGTGCTGAGGACGGCCTCGCCGGCCATCAACGCCCTGCTGCAGGTGAAGCTGGACGCTTGCGAGAAGCAGGGCATCCGGGTGACGCTGAACATCAACAGCGCCTGGAAGGAGCTGCCGATGCCGGCCTGGGAGATGTGCAAGGTGCTCTCCAACCTGATTGACAACGCGATGGACGCCATGGAGGATATGCCGCAGGAGAAGCGCCACCTGGTGCTGACCCTGACCGAGGATGTGCGCAGCTACCGCTTCTCGGTGGCGAACACGGGCCCGGAGATCCCGGAGGAGATGCGGCCGCGGATCTTCGAGGCCGGGGTGACCACCAAGTCCGACGGGCATGGCATGGGGCTGTACATCGTGCGGAATACCCTGCGGCACAGCGGGGGCGACATCGCCCTGACCCAGGAGGATGGGATGATCGTCTTTGCGGGGTATGTGCCGAAAGCATTGGAAGGAACATAACAAAAACGCCTGTCCTTATTGCACATGGACAGGCGTTTTCGCACATTTGCCGGTGATTAAGCCTCGGCTTCCAGCGTGGCGTGGGTCTTGGGCAGCGCGCGCTGCACCTTGCCGCTGCGCAGGCAGGCCGTGCAGACATTCATCCGCTTGGAGGCCCCGTTCACCATCACACGGACGTTCTGCACATTCGGCGCCCAGATGGTGTGGGTCTTCCGGTTGGAATGGCTGACCAGGTTGCCGTTCAGCGTACCCTTGCCGCAGATCTCACAAAACTTTCCCATGAGAATCCACCTTCCTTGTTGGAGTCAAGGCACATCAAAGCGGATGTATTGTAACATGGCCGCGGAAAAAATGCAAGGGCAAGAGGCGCGGAAATTGCGGATCCGGCGATATTTCTTCTCTTTTTGCCGATGAAACATTTTTGCAACAAAACAAACATATAATTGACAAACATTCACGGGAACGGTATAATGGTTGATGTATCATTGTGCCGTGGGGCGAACAGCGTCCGGCGGCAGACAAGGAGGCCGATCCAACGTGCGTACTGCTTATCGCGTTTTGCTGGCCGTGATCATGCTCGCGCTGGTGGCGTTGCTCGTGCCGGGCGCTGTGCCGCTGGCGGGCGCCGAGGATTTGCCGGCCTACGAGCCGGTGAGCCTCAACGGCGAGAGTGCCAATGTGATTGATTATCAGGAGAAGACCCCCTACGCGCCCCACGAGGACGCCTATTTCACTGAGGGGCTGGGGGGCTACCTGGACGACACGATCTCCGTGCGCTTCGATACCCTGCGCCGGGCGGACACGGACATCTGGCTGTGCTGGGTGCAGATCGCGGACGCGAGCCAGCTGCGCACGGCCACCTACAAGCCCTATCCCTCCAAGTCCAGCGAGATGGCCAACAAGATCGCCGTGCGCGAGAAGGCCGTGCTGGCCATCAATGGCGACTTCTTCATGGACCGCAAGGAGGGCTACATTGTCCGCAACGGCGAGGAGCTGCGCGACAATTATTATGAAGGTCTGGACGCCCTGGTGGTGGATGGCGACGGCGACTTCTACATCCTCCGCGCGCCGACCAAGGAGAAGTTTGACACCATCGAGGGGCGCATCGTCCAGGCCTTCGCCTTCGGCCCGGGTCTGGTGATCGACGGCGAGCTGCAGACCTACTTCCCGGAAGGGAACATGAAGCCCAACAGCCGCACCCAGCGCATGGCCCTGTGCCAGATGGGCACCCTGAGCTACCTGATGATCGCGACGGCGGGCCCGGAGCAGAAGAACTCCCAGGGCCTGACCATGTCGGAGCTGGCGCAGCTGGCCTACGATCTGGGCGCGCAGCAGGCCTACAACCTGGACGGCGGCTCCTCCACCTGGCTGGTCTTCAAGGGCCAGAAGGTGAACGCCCCCGGCAGCAAGAAGCGCCCCATCTGCGACATCGTGTACTTTGTCACCTCGGAGCCGGAAGAGGCCGCGGAGGCGGTTGAATGAGAGAAGACATCATCCTGCTGGGCATCGGCCCCTTTCAGCTGACCGCCTACGGCCTGGGCATGGCGCTGGCCGCCCTCGCGGGTCTGGCGGTGACGCTGCTGACGCAGAGGCACAGGAAGAAGCTGGGCAGAGCCGAGACACTGACGCTGTGGGCCTTTGTGACCCTCGGCGCGGTGATCGGCGGGCACGTCGTGTGGTGCCTGAGCATGTTCAACGCCATGCTCTACGATTACAACAGCGGGCTGAGCCTGCTGTGGAAGCTGCACCTGGGCGGCGTGACGCTCTACGGCGGCGTGCTGGGCGGCATGGCCGGCGCCTGGGCGACGTCCCTGACGCTGAAGAGGCGGCCCCTGGCCCTCGTCGACGAGACGCTGCCGGGCGCCTGCGCGGCCCTGTGCGTGGGGCGGCTGGCGGAGGTCTTCACCAGCCAGGGCATGGGCGCCTGGGTGGAGGAGGAAAGCCTGCGCTTCTTCCCGCTGGCCGTGTGCACCTACAGCGACGGCGATTACACGGAGTGGCACGTGCCCGTCTTCGTCTATGAGGCGCTGGCGGCGCTGGCACTGCTGGCCGTGGCGCTCTGGCTGGCGAAAAGGCCGAGCCGTCTCGACCGCAAGCTGCGGGACGGGGAGGACACCGGCATCGTGCTGACGCTGCTGGGCTGCTCGCAGATCTTCCTGGAGCAGCTGCGCCAGGACGATTACCCGCGCTTCGGCTTCGTGCGCTTCACCCAGCTGGCGGCCATCGCGGTCATCACGGCGGTGATCTGGATGCGCATGCGCCGGGAGTTCCTGAGCCGCCGCACGCGGCTGACCCGCTTCGCGCTGCTGTGCGCGGCGTCGATGACGGTCATCTTTGTGGAGTTTACCCTCGAAAAGCCGCAGATGCTGATCTGGCTGCGGCTGTCCATCCTGCTGACGGCCGTGTGCCTGATTCTGACCCACCGCTGCGTGGGCAAGCCCCACAGCGCGCAAGGGCGTCTGGCGCTGGCCGTGTGCGAGGGCGCCGCGGCGGCAGCACTGGTGGTGCTGCTGTGGCTGGAGCTCTCCTGGGAGAACGCGCTGATCTACGCCGTGATGGCCCTGGCTGTGGTGATCATCGGCTGGACGACGCTGGTGCGCGGCGACGCACAGGTCAACACTGCAGCTTGAAAAGCTTATGGCCATGTCAGCTGATATCTCTCAGCGGGTTTCGCCGCCTGCGGGCGGCGACCATAGGGCTTTGCGATCGCCCTTTGGAAACCTTCGCTCGCCGACTTTCTCAGTGCATTTCGATAGTTAAAAGTAACAGGGAAGGAAATGCCTATGCAGGTGACCCATCCCCAGGGCGGCTGGAACGGAATTCCAGCCGAAAACGTTTTCATCGCCACCGACGACCTCGGCAGCGAGGCGGGCCGCGGCTACGTGATCTACCAGTACCAGCCGCACCTCTACCCCGATTGCCCGGTCAATCTCTATCTCTCACTGGACTGGAGGGCCTCCGGGAGCTTCATGCTCTTTGGGGCCCTGATTGCGCGCGCCCGTCAGCTGCGGGATTCCAATCCCGGCGTGCAGGCGCGGGTCTATACCTGCATCGCCCCGGATGACGAAGGCGCGCGGGCCTTCTTCGAGCAGGGCGGCATGCGCTGCGAGGATCGGGAGGTGCTGCTGCGCCTGCCGATGCCCGAGGATCCCGGCCGCATCCCCATGAACTGCGAGGTGGTGCCCTGCCCGCTGAACACGCCGGAGGAGGTCAGCGGCCTCATCCTGCGCCTGCAGCAGAACGACATCACCCACATCACCCAGGAGGATCTGGGCAGCCTGCGGTTCACGCCCCACTTCCGGGCCCTGGGCCTGAGCGTCGGCGGCTACCTGGCGGGCGAGGCCCTGCTGGCCGGCAGTGGCGCGGACTGCGAGCTGGCGGCGATTTACATCGCGGAGCCCTACCGCCGGCGAGGCCTGGGCAAGGCGCTGCTGACCCGGTGCATGGCGATGATGGCCCAGGAGGGCGTGACGGGGTTCACCGCGAGGTTTGTGACGAGGAGTCTGCCCCAGAAGCAGCTGGCGCTGTCGTTCCACGCGCTGGATCTGGGAACCACGGCCTTGTTCCCGGCAATCTTCCTGTAAGCACGCATCACACGCCTGTTTTGCAGCCTAATAAAAACAGATGGCGAAAACGCGGGCGGCGAAGGGGTGCAGGGGGCTTGGAGCGCCCGGAAAATGCCATGTTATGGCGTTTTCAGCGGTGAGCGGGCGGCAGCCCCGGACCGACCGCAAAGCCCCCGCCCGCGCCCACAGGCGCGGAACCCTGACATTGATGGTTTGCAGAAAACACTGGCGATGTTGGCAAAAGTGGAGGTTTTTTCTATATGGCAAAGCTATATTTCCGCTATGGCGCGATGGGGTCGAGCAAGACCGCCAACGCGATCATGGTGCAGTATAACTACAACGAGCGCGGACAGAAGGTTCTGATGGTCAAGCCGCGCCTGGACACCCGCGACGGCGCGCGCACCGTGCTCTCCCGCTGCGGCCTGGCCTCCGAGTGCGTGTTCGTGGAGGAGCTGGATTCCCTGCCCGTGCAGGACTACGACTGCGTGATCGTGGACGAGGCCCAGTTCCTGACCAAGGCGCAGGTGGAGCAGCTGGTGCACATCGTGGACGACCTGAACGTGCCGGTCATCGCCTACGGCCTGCGCACGGACTTCCAGGGCAACTTCTTCGAGGGCTCGCTGTGGCTGATGGCCTGGGCGGACACCATCGAGGAGGTCAAGACGATCTGCTGGTGCGGCAAGAAGGCCACCTGCAACGCCCGGGTTTACAACGGCCGGGTGGTCAAGGAGGGCGATCAGATCCTCCTGGGCGGCAACAGCAGGTACGTGTCCCTGTGCCGCAAGCACTGGCGCCAGGGCGATCTCGGCCCCTTCCGGGATCTGGATATGGGGGCTTAATACCATTCTCAAATTGCCAAATCTAAACGCATGCTGCGAAGGGGTCCCGGGGGCTCGAAGCGCCCGGAAAACAGTCCAGTGGACTGTTTTCAGCGGAGAGCGGGCGGCAGCCCCGGATCGATCGCAAAGCCCCCTGGTCGGCCCGCAGGCCGAAACCCTGATCGAAAACAGTTTTATGGAACGCTCATGGGCTCCTGCCGCACTGACAGGAGTTTTTCTGTTCGCGGCGAAAAGAACAGAGGAAAACTCTCACAGAAAAACACAAAGGATGAGGACACAACCATGCTGGAGACCGAAAGACTGATCCTCCGCCCGTGGGTGGAAACCGACGCCGAAGCCTGCTACCAGTACGCGCGGGACCCCCGCGTGGGCCCCATCGCCGGCTGGCCGCCGCACACCAGCGTGGCGTACAGCCGCCAGATCATCCGCGACGCGCTGATGGTCCCGGAGACCTATGCCATCGTGCTGAAGGCGACCGGCCTGCCCATCGGAAGCATCGGCCTGCACCACAATGATCTCGCTGAGAAGGACGACGAGGCCGAGCTCGGCTACTGGCTGGGCGTGCCCTACTGGGGCCAGGGCCTGGTGCCGGAGGCGGCGCGGGAGGTGCTTCGCCATGCCTTCGAGGACCTGCGCCTCGCCCGGGTGTGGTGTGCCTACTACGAAGGCAACGAGAAGTCCAGGCGCGTGCAGGAAAAGCTCGGCTTCACCTACCAGTGGACGACGCAGGAGGTGCCGGTACCCCAGATGGGGGAGACGAGAACCGGCCACGTCAATCTCCTCACCCGGGTAGCGTGGCTGGCCCTGCAATCCGCTTCAGCCTGAAAGGATGAGTAACATGTGTTTGAACACTCGTCGGCCTGTGAAGGCTGTCTGCCTTCTGCTGCTATGCATGCTCTGCTGGGCGATGATCCTGCCCGCCGCGGGCGAGGAAGCGTTCCAGCCCTTCTACCGGTTTGACCTGGACGACCCGGACGCCTGGCAGAAGCCGCTGGCGAACGTGCGCTGCCTCACGGCGGGCGCCTGGCATTTCAGCCCGCTCAGCCCGGAGAAGTGTGCCGCCTACGGCATCGACCCCGACAGACAGCCCAGCGCCCAGGGGCTGGACACGCTGAACATCTCCGGGAGCGCTGAGTTTTCCGAGGATCAGTTCCGGCAGCTGGCGGGCGAGCTGCGCGCCCTGGCAGGGAACCGGCAGGTCTGGGTCGTGGACTGCCGCCTGGAAAGCCACGCGCTGCTCAACGGGATCTCCGTCTCCTGGTACGGGGATCACAACTGGGGCAACAAGGGGCTGACCCTGGCCGAGGCTGAGGCGGAGGAGAGAACCCGCTTCGGCGTGCTGCCCGGGCAGACCGTCACCGTCTGCACCGCCGCGAACAACGTGACGGAGAATCCGCGGGAACTGCGGGTGGAGCGCTGGATGACCGAGCGGGAGCTGGTGGAGAGCGAGGGTTTCCATTACCTGCGCCTGGCCGGCAACGACCACAGCTGGCCGGAGGAGGAGGCCGTCGACGCGTTCTTGGCCTTCGTGGGCGAGCTGGACAGGACGGCCGGCCCGGACGGCGCGTGGCTGCACTTCCACTGCCAGGCGGGGAAGAGCCGCACCGGGATCTTCATGGCCATCTACGATATGATCCGGAACCCGGAGGTGTCTTTCGAGGACATCATGCTGCGCCACGCCATGACCGGGAGCAGCTATTTCCCCTACGTGAACGAGGCCAGCGAGCTGACGGACGTCTATGCGCTGCGGGCCCGCCGCATCCGCCAGGTCTACGAGTACCTGCACACGGAATGGCGCAGCGGGGCAGGAATCGCGTGGAGCGAATGGGTTGCTGGGAAGTGACATGGGGAAGGAAAGATGACTCGCTCTTTCCGCCTATTTCCATGCAGTTTTCTTGACAAACCCTGCGCTGGGCTTTATAATGCGTATTGCCGGGAATAGGGTTTTCCGGCGGGCTTTCCTGTAAGGCCCAGCATGATCGGAAACGGCGCGGACGCCGTGTTCCGGCAGTCCTCCCCTCCGAGCGGACGGGTGGGACGTGCATCACAGAAAGGAATGATTACCCATGGCTTACCTGGAGATCATTGACGTCATCGGCCGTGAGATTCTGGACTCCCGCGGCAATCCCACCGTTGAGGCTGAGGTTGTGCTGGCGGACGGCACCATCGGCCGCGGCATGGCGCCCAGCGGCGCTTCCACCGGCGAGTTTGAGGCGCTGGAGCTGCGCGACGGCGACAAGGGCCGTTACCTGGGCAAGGGCGTGGAGAAGGCTGTTGAGAACATCAACACCATCATCTGCGACGAGCTGGAGGGCATGGACGCCTCCGACATTTATGCCATCGACGCCGCGATGATCAAGGCCGACGGCACCAAGGACAAGAGCAAGCTGGGCGCGAACGCCATCCTGGCGGTCTCCATCGCCTGCGCGCGCGCTGCCGCCACCTCCCTGGACATCCCGCTGTACCGCTTCCTGGGCGGCGTGAACGCCAACCGTCTGCCCGTGCCCATGATGAACATCCTCAACGGCGGCGCGCATGCCGATTCCTCCGTGGACACCCAGGAATTCATGGTCATGCCCGTGGGCGCTCCCTCCTTCAAGGAAGGTCTGCGCTGGTGCGCCGAGGTCTTCCACAACCTGCGCAAGCTGATCAAGGACATGAAGGACGTCACCGCTGTGGGCGATGAGGGCGGCTTTGCTCCCAACAGCCTGAAGGGCGACGAGGACGCCATCGAGCTGATCCTGAAGGCCATCAAGGCCGCCGGCTTCGAGCCCGGCAAGGACTTCATGCTGGCGATGGACGCCGCTGCCTCCGAGTGGAAGAGCCCCAAGGGCAAGGGCTTCTACAAGCTGCCCAAGGCCGGCACCGAGTACACCTCCGCCGAGCTGATCGCGCACTGGAAGAGCCTGGTCGAGAAGTATCCGATCATCTCCATCGAGGACGGCCTGGATGAAGAGGACTGGGAAGGCTGGCAGGAGATGACCAAGGAGCTGGGCGACAAGGTGCAGCTCGTGGGCGACGACCTGTTCGTGACCAACACCGAGCGCCTGAGCAAGGGCATCGCCCTGGGCGCCGGCAACGCCGTGCTGATCAAGCTGAACCAGATCGGCTCCGTGTCCGAGACTCTGGAGGCCATCAAGATGGCTCACAAGGCCGGCTACACCGCCGTCACCTCTCACCGCTCCGGCGAGACCGAGGACACCACCATCGCCGACCTGGCCGTGGCGCTGAACACCTGCCAGATCAAGACCGGCGCGCCCTCCCGTACCGAGCGTGTGGCGAAGTACAACCAGCTGCTCCGCATCGAGGAAGAGCTGGGCGAGTCCGCTCAGTATCCGGGCATGAACGCCTTCAACGTGAAGCGCTAAGCCATCCACGCAAACCGGCAGGGAACTCTCACAGCAGGGTTCCCTGCTTTTCAAGTCATAGGTTCTTTGGGGCTCGGAGCGCCCGGAAAACTCCATGTTATGGAGTTTTCAGCGGAGAGCGGGCGGCAGCCCCGGACCGATCGCAAAGCCCCTGACCCGCGCCCGCAGGCGCGGAACCCCGCCGAAGCACAACCTCCAGAGAGGAAGAACCATTCTTGAATGCCACACACATTCGCGCTCTTTCCCGCACCGAAGCCCACCGCGTCTACCGCGCGCACCTGAAGGACGATTTCCCCGACGACGAGCGCAAGCCCTGGTACGTGATCGACCAGGCCTGGCAGGCGGGAAAGTACCTGGCCTACGGTCTGTTCCGCGATAAGGACGGTCAAAAGGAACTGCTGGCCTACGCCTTCTTCTGCATGGAGCCGGAGCGCCAGGCCGCGCTGCTGGACTACTACGCGGTGATCCCGGAGGAGCGCGACCGCGGCTACGGCGGGCATTTCCTGCGCGAACTGCGGAAGGCACTGGTGCCGGAGCGCTACGCCCTGCTGCTGATCGAGGCGGAAAATCCCGCCTTCGCGCAGGACGAAGCGGATCGCACCGAGCGCGAGCGCCGCGTGGCGTTCTATCTGCGCTCCGGCGCGGTGGACACCGGCCTGCGCTACTGGCTCTACGGGGTGCACTACATCATCTTCGCCCTCGCGGAGGACGCGGAAATGTCCATCCTGCGCGCCCAGGCCAAAGATGAAAGCCTGTGGCTCTACCGCCATATGCTCGGCGAGGAACGCTTCGCCAAGTGGTTTGCGATAGAAAGCAACGCTGAATCCTGGAATACACGAAAGGCGGTGCATCGCATGCGCTTGCACTTTGAGGGGATGCCCAACATCCGCGACCTTGGCGGCCTCATCGGCGCCGACGGCCGCGCCATCCGCCCCGGCATGCTGATCCGCAGCGGCAACCTCTGCGACGCGAAGGGCGGCGACCTGGCGCGGCTTGCGGAGCTGATCGACACGGCGGTGGACTTCCGCACGCCCAAGGAGCGGGAGGAGAAGCCCGACCCTCCCATCGACGGCGTCACGAACATCCATCTGCCGGTGATCCGAACGATCTCCGCGGGCGTGACCCGGGAGCAGAAGACCGACGAGCAGGTCTTCGCCCAGCTCGCCGCGGACGCGGAGGCCGCGCGCCACCACATGCGCTGCGCCTACATCGAGTTTGTGGAGGAGCCGGAGGCCCGGCGGCAGTACGCCCGTTTCGTCCGCCTGCTGCTGGAGGAGCACCCGCGCGCGGTGCTCTGGCACTGCACGGCGGGCAAGGATCGCGCGGGCTTCGCCACCGTGATCGTGGAGAAGCTGCTGGGCGTCTCGGACGCGGACATCCTGGCGGACTACCTGATGACCAACACCTGCATGAAGGAGAGCTACGGCCAGCTGATCGCGACCCTGCGCCAGCTGATGCGCATGCCCGAGGCGGCGCAGCCCGGCGCGGACGCGGGTATGTGGGCCATGTTCAGCGCGGACGAGGCCTATCTGCAGGCCGCCTACGACACGGCGGACAGGCTCTTCGGCAGCTTCGACGGCTTCCTGCGCGAGGGCCTGGGCATCACGCAGGAGGAGCGGGAGCGGCTGAGGGAGAGGTATCTCGAAGCGTAAGAGACACTTTACAAGATACACATTCTGTGATATTCTTCTATCAGAGAAACGATAGGAGGCGATCTGCGTGATCATCCGTGCTTCGACAGCATTGCGAAATGACTATGCAGGGATTTCTGGATTGGCCAAACAGGTCAATGAGCCCATTTATATCACGAAGAATGGAGAAGGCGACCTCGTTGTGATGAGCATGGAAGCCTTTGAAAAACGTGAGCAGCTGCTGGAGCTGCGTTCACGTGTGATGCGTGCAGAAGAAGAACGTCTTTCCGGAGCGGAAACGCTGAGCATTGCAGATGCTCGCAAAAGACTGAGGGAGAGACTGCATGAAGTACAGGATTGAAATGCTGCCGTCAGCCTGGGAGGACTTGAAAGCAGTTGAAGATTGGTATCTTCTCAACTTTGGAGGAGAGACGGCTATCAAGGTATCGGACAGTGTTTTAGAGGCAGTCGAACGTCTTGAAGAGTTTCCTGATTCTGGCTCACGAACCCCCGATGCCTGGCTGAATAACATGGGATACCGCATGGTCATCGCAGGCCGTCATATGGCGATCTATAAAAGAATCAAAGATTGTGTTTATGTCTATCACATAGCGGATACAAGAACTGCATATAACCGATTGTTTTATACATCAATAACACCCGAAGACTCTTGAACATGGATCAGGAGTCTTCGGGTGATTTCGCATCATGATGCACTGATATAGCTTTATGAGAAACCAAGGGAACTGAATAGCCCAATCGGTATTTACCTATTGGTTATTTCTGTATCTCCTCAATCAATTCCAGCACGCGCTTCGTGCCGTTGGCGGGGGGCGCTTTTTTGACGGCGGCCTTCAGGGCGTCGCGGTCGCGCCAGGTCTGCAGCAGGGCCTGGGTCAGGCTCTCGGCGGTCATATCCTCCTGCATGAGGACGCGGCAGAGGCCGCGCTTTTCGAGGCTCTGGGCGTTGAGAATCTGGTCGCCGCGGCTCGCGCCCTTGGGGTAGGGCACCAGCAGCATGGGCTTGTCCAGGGCCTGGAACTCCATCAGCGCGTTGCTGCCGGCGCGGGAGAGCACGAGATCCGCCGCGGCGAGGGCGTCGGGCAGCTCCGCGTCCAGGAACTCGATCTGCGTGTAGCCGGGCGTGCCGTCCAGGGCCGCGTCCAGGTTGCCCTTGCCGCACAGGTGGGCGACATCGAAGGTCTTCAGCAGCTCCGGCAGGGCGTCCCGCAGGCCCTTGTTGACCGCCTGCGCGCCGGAGGAGCCGCCCATCATCAGCAGCACAGGCTTTTCTCCCGTGAAGCCGAAGAGCTTCAGCCCCTTCGCCCGCTCGCCGGAGAACAGCTCGGGCCGCAGGGGCGTGCCGACGCACTCCGCCTTGGCGCCCAGGGCCTGCGCGCACTCGGGGAAGGTGGTCACCATCCGCCTGGCGAAGGGCTTGCAGAGCTTGTTGGCCAGGCCGGGGGTCAGGTCGCTCTCGTGGCAGAGCACGGGCACGCGGTGTAGCCACGCGCCGAACACCACCGGCACGGCCACGAAGCCGCCCTTGCTGAACACCACGTCCGGCTTCAGCTTGCCCATCAGCCGCGCGGACTGAAACGCGCCCGCGATGACGCGGAAGGGGTCGATGAAGTTCTGCCAGGAGTGGTAGCGGCGCAGCTTGCCGGTCTTCACCGCGTGGTAGGTGATCTCCGGGATGGAGCGCAGCTTGTCCACCTCCAGGCCGTGTTCGGTGCCGATGTAGTGGATATCGTAGCCCGCCTTGATCAGGTGGGGGATCAGCGCCAGGTGCGGGGTCACGTGGCCCCAGGTGCCGCCGCCGGTGAGGACGATGCGCTTGCCGGTTGGTTGCTTGGGGGCTTTGCGATCGGTCCGGGGCTGCCGCCCGCTCTCCGCTGAAAACGCCATAACATGGCGTTTTCCGGGCGCTCCGAGCCCCCTCCACCCCTTCGCAGCCGCTCTTAAACGCAAGCAGAGGACAGATAGAAAAACCGGAGAGCTGCGTTCACAGCGCTCCGGTTGGTCGTTAGGGGATTACTCCTCGTCGTCGTCCTTGCTGCGGCGCTTACGGCGGCGCAGGCCGAGAATCAGCAGCACCACGCCGGCGCCGAGCATCAGGGCGTAGGGTGCGACGCGAAGCACCACGCCGGTGGGGGATACAGGCTCCAGGTTGTTGGTCACGGTGAGCGCGGCGTTCCCGGTGAGGGTGATGGTCCTGCTGCCGCCTTCTGTCGCGGTGCTCTCGCTGTCCATCTGCCAAGAAGCGGTGTACATGCCGTGCGCTTCCGAGAGGGTGATGGCCTTGCCAAGCGGCAGGCGGATGGAGATGGACTGGCCGTGCGCGAGCTGGAAGGTGCCGCCAGCGGCGATCGTGCCTGTCACGGTCTGGCCGTTTGCGGTCCTTGTCCATGTGTAGGATGTTCCTTCAGCTTCGCCCGCGACGCTCTCCAAGGTGAAGGTGAACGCGTTGGAGGGGCTGCGGTCGCCGAAGCCGCCGGTGACCAGCTTGGTGATGGTGAGGTCGGTGCAGGCGTAGTTACGGATGAGGATCTCGTAGCTTGCCGCGCCGCCCTGCGCATCAGAAGTGAGCGTCACGCCGTCGATCAGCGGTGCGTTCAGGGTGACCACGCCGGCCGCGCTGACGGTGAAGCCGATATGTCCGGGACCGGGTTCGAGGGGCTGATAGCCGGCTGGCGGTTCCTTCTCCCACAGCTCGTAGGTGCCGGCTGGCAGGGTGTTGTCCAGCCTGGGGATCAGGCCGTTCGCGTCCGATACCAGGTCGACATAGCCGGCCAGCGGGAACAGGTCCATGCTGGTGACATTGTTGACTGTCTTTTCCTTATGCAGTTCGAAATGCACGCCGGGGAGAGGGGCGCCGGAATCGCCGTCGATTTTCCGGACCTGGAAGGACTTGGAGCGGTTCTTGACGGTCAGGGTGGCCGGGGAGGTGGACGTGGCCTGTTCGACGGTGTAGTAGGAATCGTCCGCATCGGTCACGACGGTCAGCGTATTGTTCTCCCAGACCAGGTTGATGGAAGAGGGCAGGCCTTCGTAGTTCGTGGGCGCCCGGGTCTCGGTCAGGGTGTAGGTCACGCCGCCCGCCAGGTGGGCTTCAGTGATAAGACCCGCGGAGTTTGAGGTGAAGGAGCCGATCTCCGTGCCCTGGGCGTCCTTCAGCGTGAAGGCCGCGTTGGCAAGCGGGCTGCCGTTCCAGTCGGTCTTCTTCAGCTGGATGCCGGGGCGGCTGTTCGTGATCTCCTGGACCTGCACATTGGATCTCGCCTCGAAGGTGCGGTTCCCGTAGGAGGCTGTGTAATCGAATGTGCCGCCTGCGGACTCGCCCTTCTGGCGTCCGGAGAGCGTCACCGTTCCGCCGTCCGCAATCATGGTGACGGTGCCGGGATCAAGCACGGTGCCCTCGGAATTGACAGAGGGGGAAGCGTTGCTGATGGTGACCTCACGGATGTAGTAGTCCCTGAACTGTGTGCCGCTGATCGGCAGGTTCAGGTAATACCAGTAGAGGGATTGCGGATGGATGACCGACTGTAGCTGCCGCACGGAGCCGGGCACCAGGGCGTCGGAACTGTCGGGGCTGGTGAAGAGGGCGTAGTAGGTGGGATCGCGGCTGTCCATGTAGCCGGCGTCCGACCAGGCCTTGTTCATGCGGAGGCCGAAACCGCGCAGGTTGCATATATCCACATGGGGGTCAGGTTCGCCGGAGACGACTGAGCCGCCCACACCGGTCTCAGCGCTGTTGGCGGAAACCGTGCCGTTGACCACATACTTCTGGAACGAGTAGCCGTCCGGAACTTCACCGGGGCGTTCCACCACCTTGTACTGGGTGCCTGCGAGCAGGTTCCTCACCTCAACGGTGTAGCCGGCGGGGATCTTTGAGATGGTGCCGTAAGTGGAAGTCGTGAAGCTGATGGACTTTTTTTGGGAAGCGCCTATCGCGCTGTAGTCGCTGTAGTCCGTTGCGATGAACGCTTCCGCGGCATCGTCCCACCTGCAGTACTTGCCTGCCGGGTTTTTGACGTGGTAGGTATACATGCTGGCGGGCGGCAGTCCGTCGGGATCTTCGGACTCGGTGCCCAGGTAGAGGCGGAACGTGAAGGATGCGTCGTCCTCATCCTCGCCGTTGCCGTATTTCAGCTCGGTGAGACCGTCTTCCTTGTAAAGCTTTTTCGTGAAGGACAGGTTCTTCAGGGCCTCGGGGTTGACCCTGTTCTGGTAGCGGACGGTGTTGACGTCTTTGGTTTTGTAAGCAGCGGCCGCAAAATCCTGCCACTTGCCGTTGTTCACGTCCGTACCCTGGACCGCTGAACCGTTCACGAGGACTTCGCTGTACACATCCGTGTTCACGCCGCACTCCACGATCCTGTAATCCAGATCTCGGCCGAAGTCGATCTCGACGGTTTCGCCGGGCTTGAGGAGGAGCACATTGGGGTAGGTGACACCGCCGACCGTATAGGAGGTGGAAGTGAGGTAACGGGTCGTGTCCTTATACCGGACCTTCACAGGCTTGTTGGGGCCGAAGTCTTCCAGCTCAAAGTGGTTCCCGTCTTCGGTGTAATAGAGCTGATAGGCGAATTCGGCCTTGATGGAGTCGGAGCTGTCCACACCGAGCAGTTCCTTGCTCAGCTGCACGGTGCCCGGCCTGACGGAGGCGAGGTTGAACTTCATTTTCAGGTTGGACGCGCCGGCGCCGCGCTCCATGTAGAAGATGCGCATGGTGTGTCTGGAGTTGTCAGTGAAGACCCAGTTGCCCTCGATGTTTTGCTCAAATTTCGCATCCACATAAGCCTGCGCTTCGGCAGGTGAGTGGCCGCGATTGATGTAATTGCTGTAGAAGAGGTCTTTCAGCGTGGTATGGTGTCCGTTGACCACCACTTCGCCGGTGCGGTAGTTGACGCTGCCGCCCACTGCGCTGTGGATGCCGCCCAGGTCGATGACCAGTTCTCCGTCCACATAGAGCCAGAAGTCGTCGTCACCGGCAAACTCGTAGATGATATCATGGCCCCAGGCATCCTTGCCGCTGGGCGTCTGTGTGAAGCCGGCCTCCAATTCCACGGCGAAATGGCAGTTGACGTCTTTGACCAGATACAGCTGTTCGTTCTTCCGGGGGTCGCTGTCCGGCAGGAGCTGCGCGGTGTTGGTGTAGAGATTTTTGCCGTTGGTCGTGGCGAACTTGCCCGGCTCGATCTTGTTGTAGGGGAAGAACTGGCCGTGCTTCAGGGTCGGCTTGTTGCCGCCGCTGTCATAGGAGCCAAGCTCCTGGTAGACCAGGAAGTTGTTGTCGGGCTGCAGGCTCGCGAAGTTCTGTGTGCTGTCGAAGGTGTAGTAGCCGCTGCTGGTATAGGTGCTCTGGATGAAGAGGTGGTTCACCTGGCTCTGCTTCGACGCCTGATTGAAGAGGCTGCGCAGGGAACCGCCCTTGGCGGTGGGATAGCCGTCTTCTCCCAGGTTGGTGGACAGCAGCCCCGGCTGGAGGACGGGTGTGGCGGTGCCAACGTCATTGCCGAGGAAATCGCTCATCATCTTGCGGTTGGCGAAGTCCAGCAGTTTCATGGTGATGCCGTACTGCTCGTGATCCAGTGTCGGAACGGTATGCAGCGTGTCATCGACCGGAATGTCCTGCACGATGGCGAAGGCGAAGTCCACGGCTTCAGGGGTTTCAGCGGCATCCACGAAGGGGATGGAGACGATCTGCCCGCTCTGCTTGTCAGCCTTCTGGCAGACGTAGGCGTAGTGCTTGTCGTCCCAGGCGATGATGTTGGTATAGTACTCGCCGCCTGTGCGCCCGTTCAGGTTGATGCCGATCGGGGTATCGGACAGGACCTGCCCGCCGGCTACCTGGGGTGCCATGAATTTGCCGGAATAAGGGTTGTACAGTTCATAGTAGCCGTTGGGCAGGCCAGTGTTCTCATCGGCATACTCCACGAGCGTCCAGAGCATATCGTTCAGGCTGTGGCCCAGCCACTGGATATCGTCGCCGCTCTCATAGCACGGCACGAGCTCGCCGTTCGGGCCGACGGCGTAGAAGCTGTACTGGCCCAGGGTCTCATCCCACACGCGGGTGTAGACGATGATCTTTTCACCGTCCTGCACTCTCGGATCGGAAGCGCCTGCCTTGGTGGCGGAGTAGACCCGGAAGTATTCGTTGGTCAGGTTGGAGAGGTCTGCCATGTACAGCCATTCCGTTCCGGCATCGCCGCCCGTGCCGAAGCCCGTATCGATGCTGCCGCTGTAGGTGAGCATGGTGCCCTTCTGCGCGAGGCAGATCTGTCCGGCGTGGATGCCCGTACCGGGGATGACCTGGATCCTGCACGCTTCCGTCGGCACGGAGACGAGCGAGAGGCCGTTCGCGTCGATCTGGAGGTACTGGTCGTTCGCTTTCAGATAGTACTGGTCCCGGCTGACCCACTCGAAGGTCCACAGGGTGATGTCGGTGTCGTTGGGGACGAACAGCTTATTGTTTGTGTCATCCTCGTGCGTCAGCACCGTCAGGGCCTTGCTGGCCAGGTGATCGCCCGACGCGCTGGCCATCATGGCTTTGCCGGCAAGGCCGCCGTTCCAGTTGATCAGGCCGTGGGTCTGTCCGTCCAGACCGTAGGGATCGGTGGTAACTGGGAGGTACTGGAACTGGAAACGGGCGTTCACGTCGTTGGCGACGTTGTAGCAGGCGATGCTGGCGCCGTTCGCGCCGCCCTGCATGTTCCAGTAGTATCCGTTCTTGCCCTTCAAGCTGAAGGTGTTCGCTTCGTTCGGGAAAGACTCAACCGTGAATACGGTGGCGCTGCCAGCGTCCGCGGTGAAATTCAGGCTGTTATCGCTCGGCTGTGTGACGTACTTTTTTGCCGCGCCTTCGCCGCAGTAAACTTTGAACTGATTCCCGCTGTCGCCTGCGGGTTCAAAGTAGTAGATGGCAGCTTTGCTGGCAGGCTGGACCTGCGCGGGCTTGGTCTTTGTGATGCCGGTGCGGTCGGGCTTGATATTGGTGATGCCGTCCGTCATGTAATACCCGTCTTTGTGACCGATGTACACGCCTTCCGACGCGTGGGCGATCAGATCCTCGACGGACGTGATCTTCTGCCATTCGTCTGCGAGCGGCTCCGGTCCCTGGACAATGGCGTAGGCGGAGAAACCGCTCGCGCTGAAGGTGACGGTGGTGCCCTCGGCGGTGGCGGCGACGGGCTCGGGGGTCTCGTCCTCGCCGGCGAAGTGCATCACGTAGAAGGGCTGGGCCGTGTTCGTGGTGTCCAGCAGGGACACGGAGACGGACACGGGCGTCAGGGGCTGCAGCTCCGCGCCGGCGCTGTCCAGGATGGAGATGTCGAACACGCGGCCGTAGCCGAAGCCGCCGGCGTCCATGGCGATGGCGGTGCGCACAAGGTAGTCCGCCGCCGCGTCGCCGGTCAGCTCCGTCACGCCCAGGTCGGCGTCGTCGGGGATGCCCGCATCGCTGTCGTAGGTCAGGGTGATCAGGTAGGTCTGGCCGTCGCCGGCGGTGAAGATCTTCTCGATGGTGCGGGTCACGGCGTAGACGGAGAAGCTCTCCGCCTCGAAGGCGATCCAGCCCTCCTCCGCCTGCACGGTGTCGATGTACTCCGGCTCGGCCTGCTCGTCCTGCAGGTGGAACACGTTCAGCTCCTCGGAGCCGAAGGCTTCGTCGTAGAAGTGCACCTGCACCTTTTTGTCGGCGGGCTTCCAGGTCTTGCCCTTGCGCTGCTGGTTGGCGTTGGCGTAGATCTTGATGTCGTAGGCGGCGAGCACCTCCTCGCCGTCGATGGAGACGGTGACGGGCTGCACGTCGATGACGCCGTTGCCGGGCACCTTGCCGGTGAGGTAGAGATGCTCGTTGGCGTAGAGCGCGCCATCCTCCACCAGCTCCACCGGGGCTTCCTGGGCGCCGACCAGGGCCAGGCCCTGCGCGCCTTTCATGCTCAGGCTGAACTCGATCTCATCGCCCACGCTGAGGTCCGCGCCCACGCGCTCGCCTAAATGGCCGTCCACGACGGTCCAGGCGTCCAGCGCGCCCTCCTCGGGCAGGGCGGTGATCCGGGCGGAGAGGATCAGCTCGGTCTTATTCTTGATGCCGCGCACCGACCAGGCCTCCAGCACGGAACCGTCGCCGAGGCCGGTGGCTCTGCCGGCGGAGGGCTGCTGGTTCTTCTTGTGGTTGCCGTAGACGGACACGGAGGCGTAGGCTCCCTCGTCCTCATAGACGAAATCCGCGTTCTCCTTGGTGATCTTCACGGATTCCGAGACCACCTGCTGCCATTCCGAGGTGACGCTCTTGTCCTTCGGCGCAGCCTGCGCAGGCAGCGCCTGGAGCAGCATCACCAGGGTCAATATCAAGGCGAAGAATCGTTTCATAGCCGCCTCCTGTCCGTCCGCACGCAGCATGAGACCAACGCGTGCGGGCCGGTAAGCGAAAGGTCATGGGTGTCTCCACGCGGGGGTCAGGAACGGGGGTTATGCTTCGTCGTCCTCCCGGCGGCGCTTGCGATGGCGCAGGCCCAGGATGAGCAGGGCCACGCCCGCGCCGAGCATCAGGGCGTAAGGCGCGACGCGCAGCACCACGCCGGTGGGGGAGACGGGATCGCGGTGGTTGGTGACGGTGACAGTCTGGTCGTCGCTGACCGTGAGCACGGCGGTTCGCGGGTCGCTGCTCGCGCCGGCGCTCCAGGCCGTTGTGTAGTAGATGGCGTCCGCGTCGGTCTTCTCGGTGAGGGTCAGGGTGTCGCCGCGGAGCACAGTGATGTCGATGGACTCCCCGTGTTTCAGGCGGAAGCCCCAGGAGCCGTCGCTCTGCAGGGTCAGGCCTGTGCCGGTGACGTAGTCGTTCGCCTCCGTGGCGCGCACGGTGAAGTCGAAGGAGCGGCTGCGGTCGCCGAAGCCGCCAGTCACCTGCTTGACGACCGTGACAGTGCGGATCGGGCGGTCGTACAGGGTGAGGATGCGGCCGGTGGCTGTGTCCAGCTCCGCCACGCTGGCGGTGACGGCGGTGCCGCTGGCGTCGAAGAGCTCAAAGCGCAGGCTCTCATCTCTGTGGATGGTCAGGTAGAGGCTTTCCCGGATCGCCGCGTAGCCATCCGGGGGCGTGGTCTCCGTCAGCTGATAGGTGCCCTCCTGGAGCCGCAGCTGCTTCGTGTCCGCGTCGATGGCGACCGTCTTGCCGTCGCCCGCGATCTCGTAGCGCTGGGTCTCGGTGCTGAACTCCACGGGCGTCATCACGAACACGGAATCCGTCAGCACGGTGCTGTGCTTCGCGGCGTCGCGCTTGCGCAGCTGCACGAGCACCTTCGGGGAGTAGGTGTAGATGATCTCCACGTCGCCTAAGATCTGATACAGGCCCGCCGAGGTGGGCTGCAGGATCTCTCTGGTGCCGTCGTCCCTGGTGACGATGGCGTGGACGCGCACGTCATAGGGGGCATCCGCCGGGATCGGAGGCGGCGTGACCTCCACCACGTCGCCGTGGAGGGTGTAGTAGTGCAGCTGATCGCTGACCTGGAAGGAGGTATTGCCGGTCAGCGTCTGGGCTGCGGCCGAGGCGCTGTCGATCTGATTCTCCACACCGGTGGCGTAGCCGTAGTCGAAGCTCGTGACCGGGACGCCGCTCTCCACCACCTGGCGGATGGTCGCGATGTAGGTCTTCGGCTCCCACATGGCGTAGAGGGTGTTCCGGCGCGTGTTCTGGTCGGTCGGCCTGTCAGAGTCGAGGTTGTCCGCCGCGACATCCTGCTCCAGGTCAAAGTGTTTGGTCTGGGTCTCGCCCTCGTCGAAGGACCAGCCCACCATCCTGTAGCCGTCCAGGTAGAAGTAATCCGCGCCGGGCAGAATGATGGTCTCGTTGACCTCCTTGCTGAGGGTGACGCTCTCGCGCTCGGTGCCGTCCATGGTCCTGCCGTGGACGTCGACGTCGCCGCCGACATACCGGTGCTCGGTGAAGCCGTTGCCGTCGTAGGTGATGTGGGTCAGCCGGCCCTCCGCGGCGGTGGTGTAGATGGCGGTCAGCTTGACGGTCTTGCGCAGCGGCTCGCCGGTCGCCTCGTCGATGACGGTTTCCACGGCGGTCAGCTGGCTCAGCGGGATGTTTTCGCTGGGCTGAATCACCAGGGTTCTGCCGTCCTCCGTGGTGGCCTCCCAGTGGCTGAAGGTGTACAGGTCGTTGTAGTTGGCGGGCGCTTCCCGGGCGATGGCGGTAGCGCTGTCCGAGAAGGCGTACATGGTAGTGTCGATGGGGACGGTGGTCAGCAGGTTGCCCAGGTCGTCCCGGAGGGCCGCGTCGCCCGCGTCGTAGATGACGTTGTAGCCCTGGGAGTTGGGGTCGGGAATCCACTTGGCGTACAGGTGCAGGATGCCGCGCACGTTGTCGCGATCCGGGGCATCGTCGCCGTAGGCCGCGCGCACGGCGGCCCAGTTCGCGCCGGTCTGGTAGGTCATGTCCATGCCGCGGGTGTTGGCGTTGACCGGGTTGGTGAAGAGGAAGCGGCTCTCGGGGCTGAAGCTCGGGTCGGTGTACCAGCCGTCGAGGAGATAGCCTGCCCGGGTGGCGGTGGTCAGCAGGCCGCCGTCGATGCGCTCGTCGTAGTCCAGGCGGAAGCTTCTGGCCTGGCTGCCCATGTACACGTTGTCCGCGCCCGGCTCGATCACCACGCGGTAGCGCTCCATCTTCCACTTGCCATACACGGCGATGTTGTGATCCGGCATGGTCTGGTTGAAGTCGAAGGGCTGCGTGCAGCCCGGGTCGGCGAACCAGCCGAGGAAGTAGTGGCCCGTCCGCTGGCCAGGGGTCTGGCCGCTGTAGCCGGAAAGGGGCGCCTCGTACTTGAGGATGTTCTCGATCAGCTGGTTGGAGCCGTTGTTGGTGTAGAAGGTCAGGGTGTATTCGTTGCGGTCGAAGCGGATGTCAAGCGTACGGTATGAAATGCTTCTGGCATAATAGCCACTGGAGTCTTTCTCATACAGCTTGGTCCAAGTGTTACCGCCGTCGGTAGAATACTCTGAAGCGTGGTACCCGTTATACTTATCTGAGATACTGAAAGTAGGATTGCCACTGCCTGTAAAGATGTAATCTTCCAGTTGATAGGTTCCATCGAGCTTTTGCGTGTGGAAATTCACTCTGTTTCCGCTTGTAGAGGGGTCGGAACCATAGAAGTTTACGGTGAGCTGATTATCAGTTGGCAGGAACGAGGACATGAAAGTTGTTCGAGTTCCGCTGGTTGAGCCGTTGTTTCCACCGTTTTCATACCAGTTGTATTCCGTGGGCCAGGTGTATTCGTTTTCCTCCAAGGATGAACCATAGAGGCCAGTGAAGGTCTTGTAGATACGCCAGGAACGGCTATTGTTGCGTGTATAGCGCGTCCCGTCATAGGTGCTGTTGATATTGCTTTCGGTGCGCGTGTAGACATTGCCGGTGTATTCGTCGCTGTAATTGTAAATAATGAAACCTGTTCTGTTACGGTACCACCTGTTATTGTTTCGGTACAGATAGATTTCTTCATATCCACCATGACCATCTGGTATATAGTAATAGCCGCTGCTTTTTGAGGAAGACACGCTATACACAGTTTCTGTCCCGGAAACATATGTCCAAGTGTTCCCGTTGCGCGTCAGCTGCACATAGCTTCCATCCTCCAGCAGGCCGTACTGTGTCCCGCTGTTGGCGGTGGTGGGGGTATAGCCGTAATCCCAGATATAGAAGTTCAGCGTCACGGGCTTCCGGTCGTAGTAGACATTCAGCACGGAGCTGCCGTTGGCCTTGACGATGGTCTGCTGGTCAGTCTTGCCGGCGTTGTAGACGAAATAGCTCTTGTCCGTGTCGTTGGAGGTGCCGTTCGTGCCGTAGATGTTCTTGTAGCTGTTCGGCAGCGTGACGGTCTGGCCGGTGACCACATCCTCATACAGGTAGCTGTCGACGTAGTCATAGTTCTTCTGGCTGTCCGGCAGGCCGACGGCATCGGTGCTGCGCTGCTTCCAGATGATGACGCGGTAGGCGCTGGCCGCGGGCGTCCACTTGGCGTAGACGGTGGTGTCGACAGGCAGCTCATTGCCAAATACGAAGGGGGTGGTGCACGCTCTGTCCGTGTACCAGCCGCCGAACTCGTAGCCGTCCCAGGTGGGATCCGCCGGCGCTTCCGTGGCCCGGTTCAGGTAGAAGGCAGGCGGGGTGAAGCTCGCACCGCCACTGACCATCTCGCCGTCCTCGTTCTCCACCAGGTCGTTATCGTCGAAGACCAGCCAGTGGCCGCCCTCGATGGAGGGATACAGCGTCATGTCCTTGTCGAGAACCACGCCTGCCTGGCCGGGCGTATAGTGATGCTCCGGATCCTCCAACAGATGCCAGCCGAGCAGCTCCGTATCGCTGTCGATGGTGGGCCGGAGCTCCGCTGCCGTTTTCACGGTGAAGGTGGTGTCGCCGGCGGCCTCCTTGGGTACCAGCTCAACCAGCAGGACGTTGTTGGGGTTGATGTCCACGTAGGTGACGTAGTAGACGTTCTGCAGGCTTGCGTAGAGATCCTGAACGGTTTCGTTATAGCCGGTGTCCGCCAGACCGTTCAGCTCCGCGTTCAGGTCGGTGATGCTGTGGAGCGGTGTGCTGTCCTGGATGTCAGCGGTCTTGCTCCAGCCCTTGAAGATGCGGTTCCAGGTGGCGGCATCCATGCCCGGGATGGTGGGCTGATACAGCTGCATCGGTATGCTGCCGTCGGAGGGATGCACGTCCTTGTGGCGGAAGTACTGGGTGCTCAGCAGGATGTTCTCGTTGCCGTCGTTGTACCAGAAGCGGTAGCCGACGCGCTTGTTGACGTCGTCCTGCTTCTCTCCGACTGCGTAGATTGAGAAGCCCGCCGCGTCGAAGGAGACCCAGCCGTCCTCGGCCTGCACGATGTCCACAAACTCCGGCTCGGCCTGGACGTCCTGCAGGTGGTAGACGTGCAGGGACTTGTCGGCGAAGTTCTCGCCGTGGAAGTGCACCCGCACCTTCTTGCCGGCGGGCTGCCAGGTCTTGCCCTTTCGCTGCTGGCTGGCGTTGCCGTAGATCCTGATGTCGTAGGCGGAGAGCACGTCCTCGCCCTCAATGTCCACGGCGACGGGCTGGGCGTCCACGATGCCCTTGGCGGGCAGCTTGCCGGTGAGGTAGAGGTGCTCGTTGGCCCAGAGGGCGTCGATGTCGGCCAGCTCCACCGGGGTCACCTCCGCGCGCACCAGGGCGATGCCCTCGGGGCCCTTGGAGGTGAGATCGAACTGCACCGTGTCGCCCACGGCCAGATCTGTGCCGACGCGGGCGCCCAGGGCGCCGTTCATGACGGTCCAGGCGTCCAGCGCGCCGTCCTCCGGCAGGGCGGTGACCACGGCGGTGAGGGTCAGGGCAGTCTGCTTTTTGATGTTGCCGACGGTCCAGGCCTCCAGCACCGCGCCGCCGATGGCGGTATTCCGTCCCGCGGCGGGCGTCTGGTTCTTCCGGTAGGTGCCGGAGATGGACACACGGACATAAGCCCCCGCATCGCTGTAGTCAAAGGGCGTCGTGCTCTTGGAGAGCGTGACGGAGTCGGAAACCACCTGCTGCCACCCGGAGGCGGCGGGCGTCTCCGCTGCGGCAGGGAGGATTTGAAGCAGCATCAGCAGGGCCAATGCGATGGCTGGGATTCTTTTCATAGCTCTTCCTGTTCTCTCGCCTGATCAATAAGCAAGCATTCGGTGAAGATGGGCAGGGAGAAACCTCGAAGTCCAGCTCTCGTGGTTGCAGCTGGTTTGTCGGCTGCCTTGGGTGCAAATGCGTGGGGATAGGCTGAGAGTTTATTCCGCGGCGGCCGGCAGGATCACCTTGATCCGCCAGAGGTAGCGGCTGTTCTCTTCGTCCAGGACGAAGCGGTATTCCTCGGAGTTTGCGCCCTCGGCGTCCAGCACCGTCTGGCCTCCGTCGGGGGTGTACTGCCACTGCAGGGTGTAGGGAGGCTCGACGCCCTCGACCGTGGCGTGCAGCACGATCTCGGAGCCGATGTCGAAGGGCTTGCCGTCCACGGTGCTCACGTCGATGCGGGTGGTGTGGGCGGGCGCTGGCGCGTCGGCCACCTCGGCGGGCACGGCTTCCGCGGCAGCCTCGGCGGCCTCCACGGGCTCGGCGGCATTGGCGGGTTCCTCGACAGCCGCGGCGGCCTCGACGGGCGCGGCCTCAGCGGCGGGCTCCTCCACAGCCGCTGCGGCCTCTTCGACAGCCTCGACGGCCTCAGCGGACACGGCTTCGGCGATAGCTTCCTCGCCGGCCTCGGCGACGGGTTCCTCGACAGCCGCAGCGGCCTCAACCTCGACGGCCGCGGCCTCGGCTTCCTGCGTGGTAATGATCAGCGGGATGTCCACCACAATGTGGGTCACGGGCTCAGCGGGGGTTTCGGCCTCGGGAAGCTCAGCCTCCGCGGCGGTCTCCGCGGGCACCTCGGCGGCGGGCGCTTCGGCTACGGGCTCCGCGGCGGGCGCTTCGGTGGTCTCGAGAATCTGCGCGACCAGGGCGAACGCGCCGCCGGCCTCGGTGACGGAGGCGACGGTAACGCGGTACAGGCCGGGCTGCAGGGTGAAGTGCAGGGTCTGCACGCCGTTCGCGTCCGTGTTGGCGGTTTCGGCGGCCACGGGCTGGCCGGCCGCGTCCAGCAGGGTGATCTGGACGGGCGTCTCGGAGCTGATGAGGCAGACCGGCGCGGCCTCGGCCAGGTTCAGCGTGAGCTGCAGGGCGGGCGCTTCGGCGGTCAGCACGCCGGTGAAGACCTGCCCCGGCACCAGGGCTGTCTCGGACTGGGCCGCGGCGGCAATCTCCTCGGGCTGGGCGGCGGGCGCTTCGGCGACGACCTCGGCGGGCTCCGCGGCGACCTCCGCGACGGCTTCCTCGCCGACGGCCTCAACGGTCTCAGGGAGGGCCTCCACGGCGGGCACGGCCTCGTCGGCAGCCGCCTCGGCGGCGGGCTCCGCGGCGGGTTCGTCCGCGGCGGGCGTCTCGGAAGCGGTTTCCTCGGCGGCGTCCTCCGCGGGCGCGGTCGCCTCGGTGGTTTCCTCAACGGGCGCGGCTTCCGTCACGGCAGCCTCAGCCGGAGCGGCCTCCGCAGCGGGCTCGATGGCTGCGGGCTCCTCGGCGGGCGCGGCGGCCTCAGCCGCGGCTGGTACCGGGACGGTGAAGAAACCGGACACCGCCTCGACGACGGCCTCCTGCGGCGCGGCAGCGGACTCCTCCGGGAGCGCCTCGGCGCACACGGCGCCGGCGGCCAGCAGCAGGGCCAGGAGCAGGGCGGACAGTCTTTCGAGCTTTCTCATAGTTGTCTCCTTTCAGCGCGCGGGGGAACCGGCGCACTTTTTGCCAAGTAATAATATGGAAAGGATTTTTTTAAAACGTGGCTCCGGGAGGTCTGAAACCTCCAATGACATTCTAATAAGATATGCCGCAACTGTCAAGAAACATGGTGTAACTTCACACATGTCACAGGAATCTGGGCGGGGCGCGCGCGAAAATCATGACGGAAATGCATTTTTTCTGTTCTCCGTGTCAAGATTGGGACAGTGGCTGCCCTGGGCCGGGTGACGGGAAAACGCCGAAAGGCCAACGGAATCAACGGATTTGCAGCATGCAGGAACTGGAAATGGCCCGCGCACAGGAAAATTTGCAGGATGGCGGCCGAAGTCTTGCAATTTCATTATTTTGGCGTATAATCTTACCGCGCCCCTCCGGAACATGAATTATAGGAAGCGCACGGGGGATATCCATGAGTTCCAAAATGCTGTTCTACATCGTCAAGCGAATCCTGCTGGCGATACTGACCATCTGGATCGTGATCACGGTCACGTTTTTTGTGATGCACGCCGTGCCCGGCGGCCCGTTTATGAGTGAAAAGGCCATCTCCAAGGAGGCCCAGGCGGCGCTGGAGGCTAAGTACGGCCTGGACAAGCCGCTGATGGAGCAGTACGTCACCTACCTGCGGGACATCGTGACGAAGTTTGACTTCGGCCCCTCGCTGAAGCAGCGCGGCCGCATGGTGATCGACATCATCATGGACGGCATGAAGACCTCGGCAAAGCTGGGCGTCATCGCGGCGTGCTCGGCGGCGGTGCTGGGCATCGTGCTGGGCGCCGTCGCGGCCATCCGCCGCAACACCGTGCTGGACAAGACCATCATGGTCATCACCACCGCCTTCGTGTCGATGCCCTCGTTCATCATGGGCTCCTTCCTGCTGATCATCTTCTCGGTGCGGCTGGGCTGGGTGCCGGCCAACGGCGCGTCCCAGGGCGGCCTGATCCTGCCGGTCATCACCCTGGCCCTCTACCCGATGAGCTACATCACCCGCCTGACCCGCTCCTCCATGCTGGACGTGCTGGGCCAGGATTACATCCGCACGGCCCGGGCCAAGGGCGTCAGCTACTGGCGCATCATCTTCGGCCACGCGCTGAAGAACTCGCTGATCCCGGTCATCACCTACTTCGGGCCGATGCTGGCCTTCATCGTGACCGGCTCCATGGTGGTGGAGCAGATCTTCGCCGTGCCGGGCATCGGGCGGCAGTTCGTTTCGAGCATCACCAACCGCGACTATACCATGATCATGGGCACCACGATCTTCCTGGCGTCCCTGATCGTCATCATGAACCTGGTCAGCGACCTCCTGTACAAGGTGGTTGACCCGCGCATCGAGTTTGACTGAGGAGGTGGAAGGATGTTTTCAGCCAACAAGCCGTTCAGCATGCACCTGGATCCCGACGCCTTCCTCCCCGCGACCGAGGAGGAGAAGGCCTACATCTCCAAGATGCGCCCCTCGTCCACCTTCTTCCGCGACGGCTGCAAGCGCCTGCTGCGCAACAAGGTGGCCACGGTCAGCCTGATCCTCATCATCCTGATCACCATCGCCTCCATCGTGCTGCCCATGGTCTGGCCCTACCGCTACGAGGCCATGCTGGGCGTGCGCCCCGGCAAGCCGGTGGATTCCTCCTATAATAACCTGGCGCCCTTCCAGTGGGGCAAGTCGGAGCTGAAGCGCATCGAGGCGGGCGAGCAGCTCTTCCCGCACATCTTCGGCACCGACGCCCACGGGCGCGACTACTTCATCCGCGTGGTCTACGGCACGCGCATCTCCCTGGCGGTGGGCTTCTTCGCCTCCATCATCGTGCTGATCATCGGCATGACCATCGGCTCCATCGCGGGCTACTTCGGCGGCAAGGTCGACCTGATCATCATGCGCATCGTCGACATCATCTACTCTCTGCCGGACATGCTGGTGATCATCCTGCTCTCCGTGGTGCTCAACAAGACGCTGAACGTGGAGAACACGATCTTCGCCAAGATCGGCGCGAACATCATCTCGATGTTCATCGTCTTCGGCCTGCTCTACTGGGTGAGCATGTCCCGCCTGATCCGCGGCCAGATCCTCTCCCTGAGGGAGCAGGAGTATGTGCTCTCCTCTCAGGCCACCGGCGCCAGCGGGCGGTGGATCATCCGCAAGCACCTGCTGCCCAACTGCATCTCCGTGATCATCATCTCCACGGCCCTGCAGATCCCCAACGCGATCTTCACCGAGAGCTTCCTGTCCTTCCTGGGCCTGGGCGTCAACGCCCCCATGCCCTCCCTGGGCTCGCTGGCCTCGGACGCCCTCAACGGCATCACCTCCTACACCTACCGGCTGATCATCCCCGCGGTGGTCATCTGCCTGATCGTGCTGTCCCTGAACCTCTTCGGCGACGGCCTGCGCGACGCCTTCGACCCGAAGCTGAACGCGTAAGACCTGATCTTAAGAAGGGAATGAAACACATGGCGCTGCTGGAAGTCAGCAATCTGAGAACCTCCTTCTTCACCGACGCCGGTGAAGTCAAGGCGGTCGACGGCGTATCCTTCGAGCTGGACCGCGGCCGGGTACTCGGCATCGTGGGCGAGTCCGGCTCGGGCAAATCCGTCACCGCCTACTCCATTATGCAGATCCTTGCCCCCACGGGCAAAATCGTCGGCGGCAGCGTGAAGCTGAACGGCCAGGAGCTGGTGGGCGCGGGCGAGAACGTGCTGCGCACCGTGCGCGGCAACCGCGTCTCCATCATCTTCCAGGACCCGATGACCTCCCTGAACCCGACCTACACCATTGGGCACCAGCTGGAGGAGGCCATCCGCCTGCACACGCCCCGCAACCGCAGGCAGGCCAGGGAGCGCGCCCTGGAGCTGCTGGTGCTGGTCAACGTCAATGAGCCGGCCAAGCGGCTGAAGCAGTATCCCTACGAGCTCTCGGGCGGCATGCGGCAGCGCGTGATGATCGCCATGGCCCTGGCCTGCGAGCCGGACATCCTCATCGCCGACGAGCCCACCACCGCCCTGGACGTGACCATCCAGGCCCAGATCCTCGAGCTGATGCAGGACTTGCAGCGGAAACTCGGCATGGCCATCATCATGATCACCCACGACCTGGGCGTGGTGGCGCAGATGTGCGACGAGATCATCGTGATGTACGCCGGCTCCATCTGCGAGCGGGGCACGGCGGACGAGATCTTCTACAACCCGCACCACGAGTACACCAAGGGCCTGATGCGCTCCATCCCGCGCGACGAGAACAACGGCGAGCGGCTGAAGCCCATCAGCGGCACGCCCATCGACCTGCTGAACATGCCGGCGGGCTGCCCCTTCGCCCCGCGCTGCGACAATGCGATGAAGATCTGCCTGACTCAGCGGGCCGAGACGATGCAGCTGAGCCCGACCCACAGCGCCTGCTGCTGGGTGAACGTGCGCGACGCACAGAATGAAGGAACGAAGAGCCCGGCGGAAGGAGGCGAGGCGCGTGAGTGAGGCGAAAACCCTCCTGGAAGTGAAGGGACTCAAGCAGTACTTTGACGTGAACCTCGGCTTTTTCCGCAGCAAGCCCCTGAAGGCCGTGGACGACGTCTCCTTCTCCATTCGCAAGGGCGAGACCCTGGGCCTGGTGGGGGAGAGCGGCTGCGGCAAGACCACGGTGGGCCGGAGCATCCTGCACCTGTACAAGCCCACCGCGGGCCAGGTCATCTACGACGGCAAGGAGATCAACAGCAAGGAATCCCTGCGCGAGTTCCGCAAGAAGGCCACCATGGTCTTCCAGGATCCCTACTCCTCGCTGAACCCGCGCATGACGGTCTCGGACATCGTGGCCGAGCCCCTGGATGTGCACAACCTCTGCGCGGACAAGAAGCAGCGCGAGGAGCGGGTGCTGGAGCTGATGGGCTATGTGGGCCTGAACAGCGAGCACGCCTCCCGTTACGCCCACGAGTTTTCCGGCGGCCAGCGGCAGCGCATCGGCATCGCCCGGGCGCTGGCGGTCAACCCGGAGTTTATCGTCTGCGACGAGCCCGTGTCCGCCCTGGACGTGTCCATCCAGGCCCAGGTCATCAACATGTTTGAGGATCTGCAGGACAAGCTGGGCCTGACCTACCTGTTCATCGCCCACGACCTGCTGGTGGTGCGCCACATCTCCGACCGGATTGCCGTGATGTACCTGGGCAAGATGGTGGAGCTGGCGGACGCGGATGAGATTTACACGCACCCGCTGCATCCCTATTCGAGGTCGCTGCTGTCGGCCGTGCCGCTGCCGGACCCGGTGAAGGCCCGGGCGAACAAGCGCATTGTGCTGAACGGGGATATCCCGAGTCCGCTGAACGCGCCGAGCGGGTGTCCGTTCAGGACGAGGTGTCCCAACGCCACGGCGAAGTGCGCGGAGAGCATGCCGCCGTTTGAGGAAGTGGAGAAGGGGCATTTTGTGGCTTGCCACAGGGTGAAGGAAATCGGCTGAGAGGCAGCCGATATGCCTTTGCTGCCGCAGGAAGTTTCGCCGCCTGCGGGCGGCGACCAAAGGGCTTTCCGATCGCCCTTTGGAAACCTTCGGGGCCTGCGTACATGATTGAAGAAAGAAATTGGTTTCGGGTTCATTCTGCCGGGGAATCCGGCATGATGAAATATACTCTACTTTTTAAGGAGGAAGAACTGTATGAAGAAGCTGCTTGCGCTCGTGCTGGCGCTGACCCTGGCCCTGTCCAGCGTCGTCTTCGCGTCCGCTGAGGCCGAAAAGACATCCCTGAATGTCTGCATCGCCTCCGAGCCCGACACCCTGGATCCCGCGCTGAACTCCGCTGTGGACGGCGCGACCATGATCGTGCACCTGTTCTCCGGTCTGAGCAAGTGGGCCCAGGACGCCAACGGCGCGCTGAACATCGTGCCTGACCTGGCGACCGACCTGCCCGCCGCTGTGATCAACGACGACGGCACCGCCACCTACACCTACACCCTGGTGGACGGCCTGAAGTGGTCCGACGGCAAGGATCTGACCGCGAAGGACTTCGAGTATGCCTGGAAGCGCGCCGCCTCCACTGCGCTGGGCGCCGACTATGGCTATATGTTTGAGGTCGTGAAGGGCTATCCGGACGATATGGCCGTGGAAGCCACCGACGACAAGACCCTGGTCGTGACCCTGAACAACGACGTCTCCTACTGGAACGAGCTGCTGGCCTTCCCGACCTTCCTGCCCGTGCGCGAGGACGTCGTGACCAACGAAGCCTGGGCGACCGATCCGGCCACCTATGTGTGCAACGGCGCGTACACCATGACCGCCTGGGAGCACAACTCCGTGATCACCCTGACCAAGAACCCCAACTATTTCCAGGCTGACAGCATCACCATGGACGAGATCAACTTCTATCTCTCCGACGATGCCAACAACATGCTGGCCAACTTCCGCAACGGCGACTGGCTGATGATCGACGACGTGCCCACCGCTGAGATCGCGGCCCTGCAGGTCGAGTATCCCACCGAGTACTTCGTGGGTTCCCAGATGGGCACCTACTATGTCTCCTGGAACGTCAACGCGGAGATCCTGCCCGAGGGCTGTGAGCTGACCGGCGACGAGGCCGAGGCTGCCCGCGCCGAGATCCGCAACGCCATCGGCCTGCTGTATGACCGCAACTACATCGTGACGGAGATCGGCCAGGCCGGCCAGCAGCCCGCCTCCTCCTTCGTCGCCCTGGGTCTGACCGACGCCGACGGCATCCATCAGTTCTACGAGGTGGCCGGCCCCTCCGACGAGTACGCCGGTTACTGGAACGTGGCCGAGGGCGCCTATGAGGCCAACTGGGAAAGCGCCATGGAGACCCTGAAGAAGTACTACACCTTCGACGAGGCCACCGGCATGTTCACCAACTTCCCGGCCATCGAGTACCTCTACAACACCAACGACGGCCACAAGCTGATCGGCGAGTACCTGCAGAGCGTGCTGGCGGGCGTGGGCATCACCATGAACCTGACCAACCAGGAGTGGAACACCTTCCTGAACACCCGCAAGAACGGCGACTACACCGTGGCCCGCAACGGCTGGCTGGCCGACTACAACGACCCGATCTCCTTCCTGGATATGTGGGTCTCCGGCTCCGGCAACAACGACTCCCAGTTCGGCAAGGGCGCTCACGCGGACGCCAAGATCTACTCCATCGACCTGACCCCCTTCGGCGTGGACTTGAAGGTGGAGAACGGCACCTGGGCCGAGACCTATGACGCCGCCATCGCCGCCGTCAAGGCCTGCACCGACAAGGATGCCCGCTATGGCATGATGCACGCCGCCGAGGATCTGCTGATGAGCACCGGCGCCATCACCCCCCTGTACTACTACACCGACATCTACATGATCGACGACGCCGTTCAGGGCTTCTTCGCGAACCCCCTGGGCTACAAGTACTTCATGTACACCACCGTGGCGAAGTAATCAGGTTTTCATGTAAACCACTTCCAGAAGCGCGGCTGCGAAGGTTTCCAAAGGGCGATCGCAAAGCCCTTTGGTCGCCGCCCGCAGGCGGCGAAACTTCCTGCTGCAAAAGGAAAGGAATCCAGTTTCAGACAGTTCGTCTGGAGGCGCGGCTTCGGCCGCGCCTTTTCTGCGCATAGAATGTAAAATCACTGAAATGTTACTGACGATGTAACCGAACCGTGCTATACTGACCTTGCAGAATCGGACGGACTGTCCGCCCCGGGACAGCCGCATCCGCCCCAAACGGCTTGATTTTCTGACATGACCGCCTTATAATAAGACCATGGCCTGACAGAAAAAACCAGCTTCCCCGAAGACATGAAAGAAGCAGGAAGGAATACAGAGATGTCGGAAACCGACGTGCAACAGATTCGGCCTGAGACAGCGGCGCAATCGCCGGCGGCTGTGACCGAAGCCGAAACCGAGGCCGAGACCGAAAAGGCCCGCAAGCAGGCCGAGGCGGAGGCCCGGAGAGCCAAGCAGCGCCGCAGACGCCGCCGCGCCGTGCGCGACCTGATTATCCGCACCCTGTCGCTGCTGCTGGTGGTTTATATCCTGTTCTTCCACCTGGTGGGCGTCACGCTGATGCCCAACGCGGACATGTACCCCCGCATCGACGCGGGCGACCTGGTGCTCTACTACCGCCTGGAGAAGCAGATCCACGCCCAGGACATCGTGGTGTTCGAGAAGCCCTCGGCGGCCCTGGAGCTGATGTACCAGGAGGGCATGGAGATCACCGAGGTGCGGGGACGGACCCCGGCCTCCGAGAAGACCGCCATCCGCCGGGCGCTGGACTGGCTGGGCTTCCGCGATCCCGCCGACCCGCCCATGACCCAGCTGGTGTGCCGGGTGATCGCTGGCCCCGGCGACACGGTGGAGATCAACGAGAGCGAGCGCCCCGTGATCAACGGCAACACGGTGATCGAGACCAACATCTTCTACAACACCCCCGAATACGCGGGCTTCGTGAGCTACCCCCTGACCCTGGGGGAGAACGAGTACTTCGTCCTGGCCGACTACCGCAACGGCGGCGCGGACAGCCGCTTCTTCGGCCCCGTGCGCAAGGATGAGATCGACGGCACCGTCATCACCATCCTGCGGAGGAATAATCTGTAAGCCCTCATCCGTCAGCCCTGCGGGCTGACACCTTCCCCCAGAGGGGGAAGGCTCAATATCCCCTGCTGCCGAACCGACGGCAAACCTGTTTTCCTAACACTCCGACTTTACAACGGAAGGAGGCACAACCATGGCGGACCGCGATCCCCACAAGGCTCCGGACAAAAAAGTCGTCGACAAAGTGATCGACACCATCCTCTCCGGCGGCGGCGGCCTCGTCACGCTGCTGTCCGGTCTCTTGGCCGCTGTGCTGATCATCTACTCCGGGTATGTGCTCTACGATACCTTCCATACCCAGCAGCAGGCCTCCTCCTCCGCGTGGGATCTTCTGCAGTACAAGCCAGAGATCATCGACGACATGGAGACGCCTCTGTACTCGGCGGACCTGAGCGCGATCAACGCCGACTACCGGGCGTGGCTGACCGTCTACGACACCAACATCGATTACCCGGTCGTGCAGGGAACGGACGACCTCTATTACGCGTCCCACGACATCTATAACCGCACCAGCCTGACCGGCGCGATCTACCTGGCGGCGGGCAACAGCCCGAACTTCTCCGACAGCTACAACCTGATCTACGGCCATCACATGGACAACGGCGCCATGTTCGGCGGCCTGGATCCCTACATCACGGACGCCTCCTACTTCGAGAGCCACCGCACCGGCGTGGTGGTGACGAAGACCGGCGTGTTTGACATCGAGTTCATCGCGGCCCTCACCACCGACGCCTACGAGAACCGCATCTACACCGTCGGCAACCGCATGGGCGACGTGCTGAGCTTCCTCCGCTCCGGCGGCGAGGGCGGCATCGGTGTCGGCACGAAGGTGAAGATCTTCGACGCGGAGGCCGCGAAGGACGCCACCAAGCTGGTGGCCCTCTCCACCTGCGCCAACGCCAGCACCAACGGCCGCCTGGTCATCATCGGCAAGCTGACCGAGCACATCGTCACCACCGACCTGAGCGTGGCGAAGGTCTGGGACGACGCGGACAACCAGGACGGCAAGCGGCCCGCGAGCATCACGGCGCGCCTGATGAACGGCGCCGACGTGGTGGAGACCGTGACCCTGAGCGCGGAGAACGACTGGACGGCCACCGTGACCGTGCGCAAGTTCGCGAACTACCTGCCCATCGACTACCGCTGGGAGGAGGTTCTGGACGGGGAGACCGAGCAGCACTACACCCTGACCGACACCCAGACGGACGAGAACGGCAAGACCACCTTCACCAACAGCCACGAGCCCGCGGTCGTGACGCGCACCGTCTCCAAGTCCTGGGACGATGAGAACGACCGCGACGGCATCCGCCCGGCGAGCGTCACTGTGCGGCTCTACGGCAACGATGAGCTGGTCGCGACCCGCACGCTGGACGACAGCAACGGCTGGCGCGCCGCGGTCGAGAATCTCCCCGTGAACGCGAACGGCCAGCCCATCGCCTACGCCTGGCGCGAGGACGATGTCCCCGGCTATACCTTCACGGAGGTCCCCGTGGTGGGGGACGCGAACGCCTCCATCGCGCTCAACAGGCACGAGCCGGAGAAGATCGACCTCACCGTGAAGAAGGTCTGGGACGATGCGGACAACCAGGACGGCAAGCGCCCGGCGGAGCTGACCGTGAGCCTCATGAAGGGCGGCGCGGTGTTCACCACCAAGACCCTGAGCGAAGCCAACGCCTGGACAGCCGCCGAGACCGGCCTGTACAGGTACGAAAACAAGGGCCAGGAGATCGTCTACACCTGGCAGGAAAACGAAAACGCGGACTACACCCTGACCGGCAGCGCCGCGGAGGGAACGGTCACCACCCTGACCAACACGCACACCCCAGAGACCGTGGATCTCACCGTGCGGAAGGTCTGGGACGACGCGGACAACCAGGACAACATGCGGCCCAGGATCCTGAGCCTGACGTTGAGCAACGGCAAAACCTACACGCTCAAGGCCGAGGACAACTGGAAGCTCGAAGTGAAGGGCCTGCCGAAGTACGCCGGCGGCGAGGAAATCGCCTACACCTGGACGGAGAGCGTGCCGGACGGCTATGAGCAGACCAGCAACGTGACCACCGGCACCAGCACCGTGCTGACCAACCGCCACGAGACCGGCACCACGGTCGCGACGGTCGTCAAGGTCTGGGACGACGTGGACAACCAGGACGGCAAGCGCCCGGAGAAACTGACCGTGAAGCTCCTGGCCGACGGCGCGGAGACCGGCAAGAGCGTGACCCTGAACGAGGACAACGGCTGGACGGCCACCCTGACCGGGCTGGATGAGAACGCCAACGGCAGCAGGATCACCTACACCTGGGAGGAAGACGAAGCCGCGGCAAAAGCCGGCTACCGGCTGAGCAAGATCGAGACGGACGGCACCACCACCACCCTGACCAACACGCATACGCCCGAGACCGTCGACCTCTCTGTGAAGAAGGTCTGGAACGACGCGGACAACCAGGACGGCAAGCGTCCGCGCAGAGTGAAAGCCGTGCTGAGCAACGGCATGACCTGTCCGCTGAGCGAGGCCAACGGCTGGACGGCGACCGTGACCGGTCTGCCGAAGTACGCCGGCGGCCGGGAGATCGTCTACACCTGGACGGAGGAAGCCCCGCAGGCGGAGGGCTATGCGCTGACCGGCAATGAGCGCGACGGCGAGCAGCCCACGCTCACCATCCTGACCAACAGCTACACGCCCGAGACCGTCGACCTCTCTGTGGAGAAGATCTGGAACGACGCGGACAACCAGGACGGCAAGCGTCCCGCGAGCGTCACCGTGACGCTGACGGCGAACGGCGAGCCCGTGGAAGGCGCGAAGGACATTCAGCTGACCGGGGCGAACGAATGGAAGTTCACCGCTGTGAAGCAGCCCGTCTACGCCAAGGGAGAGCGCATCCTCTACGCCTGGACGGAGAAGAGCGTCGACGGCTACACGGCGGACATCCCCGCCGTGGACATCCCTGCCACGGGTGCCGCGGCGGCCGGCATCAGCATCACCAACACCCACGAGCCCGAGGAGATCACCCTCACCGTGCACAAGGCATGGGACGACGCGGACAACCAGGACGGCAAGCGCCC
>CADASK010000007.1 GCA_902790495.1 uncultured Eubacteriales bacterium | reverse complement strand
GTCATCCTGGCGCTGAGCACATCCGCCGCCCTGGCCGCCGAGGTCGACCTGTCCGTCATGCGCACGGACGAGCTGGTGAAGCTGCGCGAGGAGATCGACAAGGAACTAACAGCTCATCATTTTCTCACGGACGAGGAGCGGAATCAGCTCCAGCACAGTATTGAAGAGAATGTAGAATCTTATCTAGCTGCAAAGAACGCTTCTCCAGTCGTCTGGAATTGGGACGCAAATAGCTTCCGGAAGGATTGGAACAACTACACAGCGAAGGGCAGCGTAGCTTACCAGACAAGCAAAGGCCGTTATGAGCCGAATGTTTATGCGACATTTAAAGACCAAAATGGCACGCCTGAGCTGTCCTATCTTGAACTGGGTGAGGATATTCTGCTGCATTCCGACACCTTTGTCAGCCCTGTTCAGGAAACCGCTACGCCTGCACCTACACCTACGGTGACCCTCAAGCCGACAGAGACACCCAGACCCACACCTACACCCACCCCAAAGCCAACAGCCACCCCCAAAAAGGCCACAGCTACTCCTAAGCCGACCGCAACACCGACGCCAACAGCCAAGCGAACCTTGAGTTACGCCACCCCTGAGCCTCGTTCATATTACCTGCTGAATGAACCCGCTGAGTTCGATGGCAAGACCTATACCATGATAGGCTATCGCACATCCTCTGCTGCTAATCGTTCCTCTGCCTTCAAGCCCGCAAAGGGAAATGAATTCCTGATCGTCAAGTTCAAGATAAAAGTAGGCAATGCCTATACCTACATCCACGACGTGGCCATGGCTGGAAAATGCAACGGGAAGCTTGTGCCCTTGAGCTCAACCGGCCTCCTTGAATGTGATCCACTGCTTATGTTTGAACCGATTAGTCCCGGATCCGAAGAGGTTGGCGAGGTCTGCTTTGAGGTTCCAAAGAAATGGGAGAAATTTGAAATCTATTACACACCCACCCAAAACTACGATGAGGCAATGGTCTTTGTGATCAATCGATGACAAAGAACAGGACGAATGGATGACAGAGAACCGGATGTGATGGAGAATACACATCCGGTTCTTTTCATCCTGCCCCATCGAAAGATTCTTGACATTTACGGGTTTTGCAACTAATATTAATATAGAAAACGGAACAAACCCGGTTCTATCGCAACACCTGCAGGGAGGAAAAACACGATGAAGCGTATCATTGCCCTAGTCATCCTGGCGCTGAGCACATCCGCCGCCCTGGCCGCCGAGGTCGACCTGTCCGTCATGCGCACGGACGAGCTGGTGAAGCTGCGCGAGGAGATCGACGCCGAGCTGGCCCTCAACCACACCCTCACCGCCGCGGAGAAGAGCCAGATTCAGCTCAGCGTCGAGGAGAGCGTCGAGTCCTATCTGCTCGCCAACGGTGTGTACGCCGTGTCCTGGCGCTGGGCGGACGAGGCCTTCCAGAAGGACTGGGATTATTACACCGCCACCCCCAGCCTCTCCTACAAGACGAGCCGCGGCCGTTATGAGCCGAAGGTCTTCGCGATGCTCGCGGCCCAGAACGACATGCCGACCCTGTATTACCTGGAGCTGGACGGCCAGGTGCTGCTGAACACCGACATCCCGGCCAGCCGCGTCACCGTGACGGCCACCCCGCGGCCCACCGCCACGCGCAGGCCCACCGCGACCCCCAGGGCGACCCGCAGGCCGACGGCCACGCCCAAGCCCACCGCCACGCCCCGCTCCTATTACCTGGTGAACGAGCCGGCCCGCTTCAACGGCAAGACCTACACCATGCTGGGCTACCGCACCTCCAGGGGCTCCTTCTTCATGGGGCCGTCCAGCGGCAACGAGTACCTGATCGTGCAATTCGGGATCAAGGTGGGCAACGCCTACTCCACCATCGAGGACGTGACCATGGTGGGCGTGTGCGACGGCAAGGTTGTGCGCATCAGCTCCGACGCCCTGATGGAATGCGATCCCGCCCTGATGTACGAGCCCACGAGCCCCGGCGCCGAGGCGGTGGGTGAGATCGGCTTCGAGGTTCCGAGGAACTGGAAGAAGTTCGAGATCTATTACGCGCCTACGAACAACATCGACGAGGCGATGGTGTTTGTGATTAACAGGTAAAACGCTTTCTGCAGCCAAGCTGCCTTCCGATTCCGGGAGGCAGCTATTTGATTTCAAAAAAAGTTCCAAAAACTTTGGTCAAAGTTATTGACTTTCTTTGACCTTTGTGCTATTATACAGTCACCGGGAAGGGAAGAGAGCCGGGGAACCGGAGAGAGGCCCGAACCGGGGCGGCCGATGACCGCGCGCGGGATTTGTCATAACGCGCAAGAACACACAGTGAACGCGCCGGCGGAAACAAAGGCGCTTGAATGGAGGTTTCAGTATGAGCACTTATCTTCCTACTGTTTTCGGCGAGAACCTGATGGATATGCTGGATGACTTTGACCGCGGCTTCTTCCGCGGCTTCCCGAACATGGACCGCACCCTGTATGGCAAGCATGCCCAGAACCTGATGAAAACCGACGTCCGCGAGACGAACGAGGGCTATGAGGTCGATATCGACCTGCCCGGCTTCAAGAAGGATGAGATCCATGTGGATCTGCAGAACGGCTACATGACCATCACCACCGAGAAGACCCTGGACAAGAACCAGGAGAACAAGCAGGGCAAGATGCTCCGCCAGGAGCGCTACGCCGGCACCATGCAGCGCAGCTTCTACGTGGGCAGCTACGTGACCGAGGAGGACATCAAGGCCAGCTACGAGAATGGCGTGCTGCACCTGCTGGTGCCCAAGAAGGATGCCCCCAAGGCGCCCGAAAAGAAGCAGATCCTGATTGAGGGCTAATCAGCATACCAAAGTAAGGGTATGCAGCGAAGGGGTGCAGGGCGCCCGGAAAACTCCATGTTATGGAGTTTTCAGCGGAGAGCGGGCGGCAGCCCCGGACCGACCGCAAAGCCCCCTGCCCGCGCCCGCAGGCGCGGAACCTTTGCTACCATTTCGCAAATGTATATCTGAGATGCATATTGTAACTGCAAAAGGCCCGCGCCCCATCATCTGGGACGCAGGCCTTTTTGTCTGTCAGCGCTGAACCGCTTTACTCATAGCTCACATGGGTGAAGTGATCCGGATAATCCGCCTTGGGGGCGTTGAAGGGAATCATCACGATGAGGGTGCGGCCGCGCTGCAGCTTCATCTCATTGCCGTCCGGGCCGTAGAACACGGTGCGGGAATTCATGTCGTTGCGCTTCCACACGCCGGCCACGTGCTGGCCGTTCATGAAGAAGTCCGCGTTGCCCTGGGCCACGAAGGTGTTCTTGCCAAAGTAGGCCGCGTCGCCCACGTTGTAGGTCACAGGGGCGTTGCTGGCCACCCAGTCGCACTGCAGGTGCTGGATGATGATGTTGTTGAAGGGGATGGGCTGACGCTCGCCGCGGATGTTCTTGTACTTGAAGCTCTCCGTGGTCAGGTCGGCGTACTCGGTCTCATCCTTCAGGGTGTAGAAGTCCACCCACATGTGGGGCGTCAGGTTGCCCTTCTTGTCCTCCTCCAGCATGTAGCGGTAATACTGGTTGCGCGCCGCGTCGTACACCAGCTGGTTGGTGTAGGGGTAGCTCAGCCAGTGCAGGGTGATGGTGTTCGCGGTGTCGCCGCCGGTCAGCGGCTCATCCGTGAAGAGGAAGGTGTGGTTCGGCGCGGTATGGGTCTCCGGGATCAGCTTGGAGATCTCCGCTGCGTTGCCGCTCTTGTCGTGGGGGTTTTTGAGGCTCTGCACCTTGGTGTAGAACTTCTTCCAGGGCTTGTTGGAGCCGTCGGTGCCGGAGAAGAGCACGCCCTTGTCGTCCGCGCCAAGGCGCTTGAACTCAGCCTTCACGTTGGTCTTGGGGAACTCCTGCTGGCCGTAGAACATAAAGCCGGCGTCCCACTCCTCGCGCAGCCACACGTGGCCGAGGCGGGCGGAGCGCACGGGGCCCACCGCGTCCGGGATCACGTCGGAGAAGAGCATGGAGATACGGGTGTCGCCGCTGTTGTACAGGGGCGATTCATAGATAATATCCGCCCAGAGGCCGCCCCAGGGGGAGCGGATGCCGATGCCGTTGTCCGCGTTGTCGATCTGCACGAGCATGGGCATATAGCGTCCGGTGACGGCCAGGCCCGTCGCGTTCGAGGGCGCGGCAGCGGCCAGCTCGCTGAGCAGGCGGCCCGTGGTAGGGCTGACGCCCTCGGGCGCTTCGTTGAGGCCGGCCTCATTGATCGTGATGTTCCGGACTTCCTTGCCATCGATCACGGTTTCAGCCGTCGCAAGGGCCACCGAGCCGATCAGCAGGGCAGCGAGCAGCATACAGAGCACTTTTCTCATCGCGAAATCGTTCCTTTCGGCGTTCTTTCCTTATCAAGACAAGATGACTCGTTTATTATAGCATTTCAGCCGGGAATGTCAATCAAGAATCGAATCCTGGCAGGTAATTGAGGCCTTAATACACGCCGCCGCGGTGTTCATCCCCCGCACGGTGACCACCATCGCCCCGGACGCCTTCGCGGACAGCCAGGTCATCTACATCCTCGGTTGCCAGGGCACCGCCGCCCAGACCTTTGCCAACAACAACGGCTTCATGCTCGTCACGCAGTATGGCGACTCTGCCAATTGACCTAGCATTGCTCATCCACCGCCCCTGGCTTTTATGGGGGCAGCCTTTTCAACCTCAACAAAGGTCTTGATTTCAGCCTGTGTTTCAGATACAATATCGTTGAATCCATCCCATTGAACCCATGAATATCCTGTTGATCGGAGGTGTTGGAATGACCATCAGGGAGGAAGCGTATCAGCTGATCGATCATCTGCCGGAGGACAGTGTGCAGGCCATTGTGCAAATCATGGTGCGCATGATACCCCATGTTCATCCTGGTGCCGAGGAGAAATCAGCTCTTTCTCCGAGGATGCAGGCTTATCAGACCCTCGAATCCCTGCGGAAAACAGGCGCGGTGATCGATTTTTCTGAAGCTGAACGAGAAAAAGCAATGGCAGAGAAGTTTGGCGATTTTCCTTCTGCCGGAGGCGCTGTATGAAAATCCTGCTGGATACCAACATCGTTTTAACCTATCTTTCCGGCAGAGAAGATCCCTACAGTGACGCGTGCGAACAGATCATGCTCCTGCTGGCAGAAGGAAAAGCGGAGGGCTTTATCGCTTTTCACACGCTTTCCACCGTTTGGTATGTGACAAGAAAAGTACCTGATCTGACTCGGAGGGCCTACATCCGTAGTCTCTGCACCTTGCTGACAGTGGTTGGCGCGGACAACTCCACCATCTTGGCCTCGCTTGAAAAAGCTGATTTCACTGATTTTGAGGACGCTCTGCAGGATTGCTGCGCGCAGACCGCGGGCGTAGATTGCATTATCACCGCCAATATCAAGGATTTCGAGCATCACAGTGTCATCCCAGCCAAAACGCCTGACGCTTTTCTGACGGATATCAGCCTGTGATCCAAGCAAACGAATGCCTCGTTCCTTAAGCCGTCCCGTCTGTCTCCAGGGGGGTGGCCTTTTTCATCCGCCCTTGCGCATTCCCGGCGGATATGCTATCCTTTTACTGCATCAAGCACCAATTTTACTGCCTCAAATCTCCGAGAAATGAGGCAGTAAACTGTGACAAATGACCCTTTCATGCCATAGGATTTCCCGGAGGCAACCGCTTTTATGTCCCGCATCAACTGGGGTGAAAACCTCGAGCTCAAGATCGCCCGGCTGCCCGACAGCCCCGGCTGCTACCTGATGAAGAACGCCGAGGGCACCATCATCTACGTCGGCAAGGCGGTCAATCTCAAAAACCGTGTGCGGTCGTATTTCCGCGACACAGCGCATACACCGAAGGTCGCCGCGATGATCTCCCACATCGCGGATTTTGACATCCTCCTGTGCGACAGCAACCTCGAGGCGCTGTGCCTGGAGTGCAACCTTATCAAGGAGCACAAGCCCTACTACAACATCCTCCTCAAGGATGACAAGCACTACCCCTACATCCGCGTCGACCTGCGGGAGCCCTTCCCACGGCTGACCCTCGCGCGGCGGATGCAGAAGGATGGCGCGCGCTATTTTGGGCCCTACATCGGCGCGACGGCGGTCAAGCAGGTGATCGACGCCGTGCGGGATGTGTTTCCGCTGCGCACCTGCAAGCTGAAATTCCCGCTGAAGCGGCCCGTGCGCCCCTGCATCAACTACGACATCAAGAAATGCCTCGCGCCCTGTGCGGGCAAGTGCACCGAGGCGGAGTACTGGGACATGATGGACGGCGTGCTGGCCTTCCTCTCCGGGGACTATCAGCCGGTGATCGACCAGCTCACCCGCGGCATGACCGAGGCGGCGGCGCACATGGAGTACGAGAAGGCGGCGACCCTGCGCGACAAGATCCGCGACGTGCGCGGGCTGATGGAGCGGCAGATCGCCATCCGCACCGACCGCAGCGAGCAGGACATCATCGCACTGAGCCAAGACGGCCTGGACGCCATGGCGCAGATCATCTACGTGCGCGGCGGGCGGATGCTGGGCGGTGACCACTTCCTGCTGGAGCGCGAAGGCGCTGAGGAGCCGGGCGAGGTGCTGGCGGAGTTCCTCACCCAGTACTACGAGGAGGGCGGGCTGATCCCCCGCAACGTGCTGGTGCAGACCCTGCCGGAGGGCATGCAGGAGCAGCTGGAGCAGTGGCTGAGGCAGCAGAAGGGCGCGGCGGTGACCCTGCTCACGCCCAAGCGCGGCGAGAAGCACGACCTGGTGCTCCTGGCCGAGAAGAACGCCAAGGACGCCCTGGAGAAGCGCAACGCGAAGGCGGCCGTGCAGGAGGAGCGCACGGTAGGCGCGGCGGCGAGCCTCGGGAAGATCCTCGGGCTGGCGGCCTTCCCCCGGCGCATCGAGGGCTATGACATCTCCAACACCCAGGGCATCCAGAGCGTCGGCTCCATGGTGGTGTTCATCGACGGCGAGCCGGCGAAAAAGGAGTACCGCCAGTTCAAGATCAAGACCGTGGAGGGCGCGAACGACTTCGCCTCCCTCAACGAGGTGCTGGGTAGGCGCTTCGCCCACGGGCTGAAGGAGAAGGCCGAGCGCGAGGCCCAGGGGCTGCCGGCCGTCGGCGGCAAGTTCTCCGACCTGCCCGACCTGATCCTGATCGACGGCGGCCCGCAGCAGGTGCGCTTCGCCCGGGACGCGATGCTGCAGCAGGGCGTCGACATCCCGATGTTCGGCCTGGCCGAGCGCTTTGAGGAGATCTTTCTGCCCGACCGCGAGGAGCCCATCGTGCTGGATCACCACACGCCGGAGCTGCAGCTGGTGCAGCGTATCCGCGACGAGGCCCACCGCACGGCCATCACGCACCACCGGGCCCTGCGCGGCAAGGCCTTCACCCACAGCCAGCTGGAGGATATTCCGGGCATTGGCCCGAAGCGGCGGAAGGCCCTGCTGAAGCACTTCGGCAGCATCAAGGCGATTCGCGGCGCCACGGAGGACGAGCTGCTGGCGGTGGATGGCATCAACAAGCCCGCCGCCGAGGCGATTCGCGCCTGGGCGGAAAAGCCCCTGAGCAATGCCCAAGCCAGGGCGGTACCGTAAGTATAGATTTCGCCGCCTGCGGGCGGCGACCAGAGGCTTTCCGATCGCCTCTGGACTCTTCGGGCCGCATCCTTTGAAGGCGAACTGTATAGTACCCATGCAGATTTCTCTAGAGGGTGGCCAGAAGCATTCTGACGATCGATTGAATCGAATGGCAGGAATTCTGCTTCATTGATCGAATGAAACAGGCAAAAGAAAAACGCTCTGACAGCGCTTCACATGGAAAGGAGTTTTCACTATGCTGAAGGGTATCTCTCCTCTTCTCTCCCCGGAGCTGCTCAAAATCCTCAACGAGATGGGCCACGGCGATGAGCTGGTCATCGCGGACGGCAACTTCCCCGGCGCGTCCGTGGGTCAGCGCTGCGTGCGCCTGGACGGCCACAGCGGCGTGGAGATCATGAAGGCCATCGTCGCCCTCTTCCCGCTGGACGACTTCGTCGAAAAGCCCATCGCCGTGATGGAGGTGCCCGCGGGCATGTTCCCCGGTGACAAAGCCCCCATCTGGGAGGACTACCTCGCCGCCGCCAAGACAGATCTGCCCACCGCAGCCTTCGACTTCATGGAGCACGAGGCCTTCATCGACCGCGCTCGCAAGGCCTACTGCGTCGTGCAGAGCGGCGAGAGCGCCCTGTACGCCAACATCATTCTGAGAAAAGGCGTGGTGAGGTAACACCAGCGAACTCTGTCGTCAGGATCGACGGCCTTCGTCCCTGCTATACGCCAATTGCTGCCCACAGAAAAACCGGAGCCGCTGAAACAACCAGCTGCTCCGGTATTTTGATGCACTTTCCGCGATGGCGGAAAACCCTCAGCCCTGCTTCTGCTTATGCTTGGGGTTCTCGCAGATCACCATCACCTTGCCCTTGCGCTTGATGATCTTGCACTTTTCGCACATGGGCTTCACGCTCGGCCGCACTTTCATGGTGAAAACCTCCTTCGGTCTTTGAATCTCAGCTCTTGCTGCGCCAGGTGATCCGACCGCGGGTCAGATCATAGGGCGAAAGCTCGACAGTAACTTTGTCTCCGGGATAGATGCGGATGAAGTTCTGCCGCATTTTACCGGAGATGTGCGCCATGATCTGGTAGCCGTTGGGAAGCTCCACCCGGAACATGGCGTTGGGAAGGGCCTCCACGACCTTTCCGTCCATTTCAATGACATCGTCCTTGGACAAGTTTTCAGTCCTCCTTGCACAGGGGCTGTTCGATCCCCAGCCCGTTTTCCTTCAGAAACTTGCGCAGATCGCTGTCCAGCAGCTGTCCTGCTTCCATTCGGCTCTTCAAGGTTTCCATCCGCACAGGCTTGGGTTTCAGGTGTTTGATCTTCTTCTTCTTGGGGTGATCCAGCTTGCGGGTCAGGCCGTCGGCCATCAGCACGTATCCGTCCTGCTCATCGCTGAGCAGCAGGAAGGTCCTGCCTTCGTCCCGTCCCTGGGTGGAGAGCACCGCGCGCCCCGTCTCGTAGGTCAGGCGATCCATTCGTCCGCCTCCTTCCAGACGTGGCCGGGCAGCGTCAGCAGCTCCGGCGGGCGGTCCTCGAAGACCGCCATCGTGTGCTCATAGTGGGAGGCGGGCAGACCGTCCGCCGTGCGGACTGTCCAGCCGTTCTCCTCATCCGTGTCCACGCGCCAGGTGCCCATGGCGATCATGGGCTCCACGGCGATGGTCATGCCGGCGCGGAGCTTCAGCCCATGCCCGGCGCGGCCAAAGTTGTAGATGCTCGGTTCCTCGTGCATCTCACGGCCGATGCCGTGACCTGTGAGGTCCCGCACCACGCCGTAGCCGTTTGCCTCGGCGAGGGTCTGCACCGCGTGGCCGATGTCGCCCAGCGTATGCCCGGCGACAGCCTGCCGCGCGCCCGCGAAGAAGCAGGCCTGCGTGACCTCCATCAGCCTCCGCTTGTCCTCGCTGATGCTTCCGACCGCGACGGTCAGTGCGCTGTCCGCCTGCCAGCCGTCCAGCACCAGGCCGCAGTCCAGGCTGATGATGGAGCCCTCCCGCAGCACCTCCTGCTCGGAGGGGATGCCGTGCACCACCGCGTCGTCCACGCTGGTGCACAGGGAGGCGGGAAAGCCCTCATAGCCCAGGAACGAGGGCGTCGCCCCGTGGTCCCGGATGTACTTTTCGGCCACCGCGTCCAGCTCGGCTGTGGTCACGCCCGGCTTCACAGCCTGCGCCACCGTCTGCAGCGTCTCATAGAGAAGCGCTCCGGCCCGGCGCATGCAGCTGATCTGCCCTGGGTTCTTGATGGTGATCATGCCTGGCCGAGAGCCTCCATGATCTTACCGAATATCGCGTCCATGTCGCCGTCGCCGTCGACCTTCTTCAGCAGGCCCTTGCTCTCGTAGAAGGCCACGAGCGGCGCAGTCTGGCTGTGGTAGACCGTGAGGCGGTTGAGTACGGTTTCGGCCTTGTCATCATTGCGCTGGATCAGCGTCTCACCGCAGTTGTCGCAGGTGGTCTTGTCGCCCAGCAGGGAGATGTGATAGGTCGCGCCGCACTTGGTGCACACCCGGCGGCCGGAGATGCGCTTGATGAGCTTCTCGTCCTCGACCGCCAGCTCAATCACGCTGTCGATCTTGGCGAACTGCTCCAGCGCCTCGGCCTGGGGCACCGTGCGGGGGAAGCCGTCCAGGATGTAGCCGGCCTTGCAGTCGTCCATCTGGAGGCGGTCCTTCACGATATCAATGATGACCTCGTCGGGCACCAGCTGACCGGCGTCGATGTAGCTCTTGGCCTTCATGCCGGTCGGTGTGCCTTCCTTCATGGCACGGCGGAGAATATCGCCGGTGGAGATTTGAGGAATGTTCAGCGCCGCGCAGATGCGCTGGGCCTGGGTTCCCTTGCCGGCACCGGGAGGTCCGAGAAAGATGATGTTCATCCTGCCGCTCCTTTCCGTCGTATCACACACAATGCCATGCGCCGTTTTTGATGGCGGCGCATGGCGGAGAAGTTCTTACATGAAGCCGCCCTTTTCCACATCCATGTCGATACCGCGGACGCTCATCTCGGCCTGAATGGCGCGGATGGTCTCCAGGGCAACGCTCACCGCGATCAGAATGGAGGACGCCGCGAAGGGCACCGCCGTGTTCAGGCCGCGGGTCAGCAGGGAAGGCACGGCGGACAGCACCGCCAGGAACAGAGCCGCGAACAGGTTCAGACGGTTCACGGTGGTCTGCAGATACTGGCGCATGTTCTTGCCGCGCTGGCCGGGGATGGTCGCGCCCTGCATGATCAGCTGTTCAGCCTGCTTCTTCGGATCGAAGCTGATGGAGGAGTAGAAATAGGTGAAGGCGATGATGAGCAGCGCGGACACGATGATGTACAGCGGCGCGCCGTTGCTCATGTTGGTCAGCCACCAGCGGCTGAACGCGCCCTCATAGCGGGGATCCACCAGCTGCACGATGGTGCTGGGGAACGCCATGAAGGAGTAGGCGAAGATCAGCGGCAGCACGCCGACGGAAACCACCTTCAGCGTGAGGCGGGTGTTCTGGCCGCCGTAGACCCTGCGGCCCTTGGTCTGCTTGGCGATCTGCAGCGGAATGCGGCGCTCGCCCAGCTCGACGAAGGTCACCAGGACGGTCATAACCAGAGCCATCAGGACGATCACCAGGGCCGCCATCCAGCCGGAGGTCGTGCCCGCGGTGGAAGCGTTGGTGAAGGCGCTGATGATGCCGTTGAAGAGGTTGGAGATGATACCCACGAAGATCAGCAGCGAAACGCCGTTGCCGATGCCCTTTTCCGTGATGCGCTCACCGATCCACATCGCCAGCGCGGTACCCGCAGCCATGGACACGCCGACCAGCACGTAGTTGAACCAGCCGGACTTGATGGCGCCCAGACCGGCCACCAGGCCGATGGCCTGCAGCACAGCCAGACCCACCGTGACATAGCGGGTGATGCGGTTGATCTTTTCACGGCCCGCGCCGCTCTCATCCTGCTGCAGCTTTTCCAGCGCCGGGATGGCGATGCACAGCAGCTGCATAATGATGCTGGCGTTGATGTAGGGGGTGATACCCATGGCCATGATGGTCATCTGGGAGAAGCTGTTACCGGTCATCATGTTGACCAGCTGCAGCAGCGGGAGATCCATCTGCTGACCCACGCGGGCGGGGTCAACGCCGGGGGCGGGGATAACGCCCACCAGACGGTAGAGCAGCAGCATCAGGAAAGTGTAGATCAGCTTTTTGCGAAGCTCTTCTGTTTTCCAGATCTTGCGAAGGCTCTCAACCATATCAGATCACCTCGGCTTTCCCGCCGACGGCCTCGATCTTTTCCTTGGCAGAGGCTGTGAATTTTGCGGCCTTGACGTTCAGCTTCTTGGTCAACTCACCGTTGCCCATGATTTTGATACCGGCCAGGGTGTTCTTGATGATGCCGGCATCCAGCAGCGCCTGAGCGTCCACCGTCGCGCCATCCTCAAAGACTTCCAGCCGTTCCACGTTCACGGCGGCGTAATCCACGCCGAAGATATTGGTAAATCCGCGCTTCGGAACCCGGCGGTACAGAGGCATCTGGCCGCCCTCGAAGCCGGGACGCTTGCCGCCGCCAGAGCGCGCCTTGGCGCCCTTGTGGCCCTTGCCGGAGGTCTTGCCCAGACCGGAACCCACGCCGCGGCCCAGACGCTTCGCAGCAGTGGTAGAGCCCTCAGCGGGGTGCAGTTCATGCAGTTTCATTGGGATTCCCTCCTCACTCGTTGACTTCTTCGACCTTCACCATGTGCTTAACGGCGAAGATCTGCCCGCGGATCGCAGGGTTGTCGGGCTTTTCAACCGTCTGACCCAGCTTGTGCAGGCCCAGCGCCGCCACCGTGGCCTTGTGCTTGGGCAGGGAGGCGATGGGAGACTTGATCAAAGTGACTTTGAGCTTCATCTTCATTTACCTCCTTAACCCAGCAGCTCTTCCACGGTCTTGCCGCGCATGTTGGCGACCTGCTCGGGGCTGCGCAGGAGCTTGAGGGCTTCCAGCGTCGCCTTGACCATGTTGATGGGGTTGTTGGTGCCGAAGGACTTGGTGCGGATATCGCGCACGCCGGCCATTTCCAGCACGGCGCGGCAGGCGCCGCCGGCGATCACGCCGGTGCCTTCGGGGGCGGGCAGCAGCACCACCTTGGCGGTGGAATAATAGCCCGTGACCTCATGGGGCAGGGTGGAACCGGCCAGAGGCACGTTGATCATGCTCTTCTTGGCATCCTCGGTCGCCTTGCGGATGGCTTCGGGGATTTCCACGGCCTTGCCCATGCCGGCGCCCACGCGGCCCTGCTCGTCGCCAATCACCACCAGCGCGGAGAAGCGGGCATTGCGGCCGCCCTTCACGGTCTTGGACACGCGGTTGACAGCGACAAGGCGATCCTTGAATTCGCTAACCTGTTCGTAATGTGGCATTTGCGTGTGTCCTCCTTTAATCAGAAGTCAAGTCCGGCTTCGCGGGCCCCCGCGGCGACCTCGGCCACACGGCCGGTATACACATACCCGCCACGGTCGAAGACAACCGTTTTGATGCCTGCCTGGACAGCACGCTCGCCCAGCAGCTTGCCCACCAGCTTGGCGGCGCCCTTCTTGTCCACCTCGTCCAGCTGACCCTTCAGCTGAGGATCAAGCGTGGAGGCGGCGCACAGGGTGACACCCTTGGTGTCGTCAATGATCTGGGCCTGAATGTGCTTGTTGGAACGGTACACGGAAAGACGCGGCATATCGGGGGTGCCGCTGATCTTTTTGCGGACGCGTTCATGACGGATCTCGCGGATCTCATTGCGGTCGCGCTTCTTGAACATATGCAGTCACTCCCTCTCTTACTTACCGGTCTTGCCTTCCTTGCGGCGGATGTGCTCACCCTGGTACTTGATGCCCTTGCCCAGGTAGGGTTCAGGCTTGCGGATGGCACGGATATCCGCGGCAAGATTGCCGACGACCTGCTTGTTGGCGCCTTTCACCACGATCGTGGTATCGTTGGGGGTCTCGAAGGTGATGCCCTCGGGAGCCGCGATGATCACGGGGTGAGAGAAGCCGATGGCGATGTCCAGCTGCTGGCCGTTGTTGTTGGCCTTGGCCTTGTAACCGGTGCCGACCATCTCCAGGGTCTTGGAGAAGCCGTCGGTCACGCCCACCACCATGTTGTGGACCAGGGTACGATACAGGCCATGCATGGCCTTGTGGTTTTTGTCCTCGCTGTGGCGCTCGAGGGTCAGCACGCCGCCCTCCTGCTTCACGGTGATGTCGGGATTCACCTGCTGGCTCATGGTGCCCTTGGGGCCCTTGACCGTCACCAGGTTGCCTTCATCCACCGTTACCGTCACGCCCGCGGGGACATGGATCGGAAGTCTTCCGATACGAGACATATTTCACACCTCCATGAACGTGTCGGTATTACCAGATGTAAGCGAGCACTTCGCCGCCCATAGCCTGCTTGCGGGCTTCCTTGTCGGTCATCAGACCCTTGCTGGTCGAGATGATGGCAATGCCCAGGCCGCCGAGCACCTTTGGGAGCTCCTCGCAGCGGGCGTACACACGCAGACCGGGCTTGGAAATGCGCTTCAGACCCGCGATGACGGGGGTCTGCTTGCCGTTGACGTACTTCAGGGTGATCTTGATATTGCCCTGAACGCCGTCGTCGATATAATCCACGGCCTTCACGTAGCCTTCGTTGAGAAGGATCTTGGCGATGGCCTTCTTGGTATTCGAGGCGGGAACGATCACAGCGTCGTGCTTGGCGACCTGTGCGTTGCGAATGCGGGTGAGCATATCGGCAATGGGATCATTCACAACCATGATAGAACCTCCTTCCGTTTTCTCCCCGCTTACCAGCTGGCCTTGCGGACACCGGGGATTTGGCCCTTATAGGCCAGCTCTCTGAAGCAGATACGGCACACGCCGTACCGGCGCAGAACAGAATGCGGGCGGCCGCACAGGCGGCAGCGCGTATAGGCGCGGGTAGAGAACTTCGGGGTCCTCGCCTGCTTGAGTTTCATGCTCGTCTTAGCCACTTGTCATTTCCTCCTTTGCCTTACGCCTTGGCGAAGGGCATGCCCAGCGCCGCGAGCAGTTCCTTGCACTCTTCATCGGTCTTGGCGGTGGTCACGAAGATCATCTCCATGCCGCGGATCTTTTCGACCTTGTCGTACTCGATCTCGGGGAAGAGCAGCTGCTCCTGGATGCCCAGGGCATAGTTGCCGCGGCCGTCAAAGGCCTTGGTGGAAACGCCATGGAAGTCGCGCACGCGGGGCAGGGCCACGCTGACCAGCTTATCCATGAATTCTTCCATACGGGCGCCGCGCAGGGTCACCTTCGCGCCGACATTCTGGCCCTCGCGGACCTTGAAGTTCGCGATGGACTTCTTGGCCTTGGTGACCATCGGCTTCTGGCCGGAGATGATGGTCAGCTCGCTGACCGCCTGCTCCATGGCCTTCGCGTTGTCCTTGCAATCGCCCAGACCCATGTTGATCACGATCTTCTCCAGACGCGGAACCTCCATGGGATTCTTGTAGCCGAACTTCTGCTTCAGGGCAGGAATCGCCTCGGCCTTATACCTTTCCTTCAGACGGGTAGCCATCAGACTCTTCCTCCTTTATCAGTCGATGTCCGCGCCGCACTTCTTGCACACACGGATCATCTGACGCTGCTGCTTGCCGGCATCGTTGGTCTTCACGGTCACCTTGTGGCTCACACGGGTGGCCTTGCCGCACTTGGGGCACACCAGCATCACGTTGCTGGCGTCAATGGGCATCTCCTTGTGGATGATGCCGCCGGGGGTCATGGCATTGCGGGCCTTCTGATGCTTGGTCACCGTGCCGACACCCTCAACTGTCACGCGGCCGGTCTTGGGGAAGGACGCGATGATCTTGCCTTCCTTGCCCTTGTCCTTGCCGGAGATGACAACGACCTTGTCGTTCGTCTTCACGTTCATCGCTTTACCCTCCTCACAGCACTTCGGGAGCCAGGGAGACGATCTTCATGAAGTTCTTCTCGCGCAGCTCACGCGCCACGGGCCCAAAGATACGGGTGCCACGGGGCAGCATCTGGTCGTTGATGATAACGGCGGCGTTGTCGTCAAACTTGATGTAGCTTCCGTCGGGGCGGCGCTTGTTCTTGCGCACGCGCACGATCACAGCCTTCACCACGTCGCCCTTCTTCACCTGGCCGCCGGGCTGTGCGCTCTTGACGCTCGCGACGATGACATCACCGATGGAGCCATCGCGACGGAAAGAGCCGCCCAGCACACGGATGCACATGATTTCCTTAGCGCCGGAATTGTCGGCGACATTGAGTCGCGTTTGCGGCTGAATCATTGTGTTTTCCTCCTTATTGACGCGCTCTTACTTGGCCTTCTCGATGATCTCGACCAGGCGCCAGCGCTTGTCACGGCTCAGGGGACGGGTTTCCATCACGCGGATGGTGTCGCCAATGCCGCACTCGTTGTTCTCGTCGTGCACCTTCAGCTTGCTGGTGTGGTTCACGATCTTGCCGTAAAGGGGATGGCGCACGCGGTCCTGGATCTTGATGACGCAGGTTTTATCCATCTTGTCAGAGACCACAACACCGATGCGGGTCTTGCGAAGTCCTCTTTCTTCACTCATTGAAGGGGCTGCCTCCTTTCATCGCTCACGCCTGTTCCTTCTGGCGCAGCACGGTCTTGGCACGAGCAATGTCACGCTTGACATCAGTGATCTGCTTGTGGTTCTGCAACTGACCGGTCGCCAGCTGGAAACGAAGGGTGAACAGCTGGGTTTTCAGCTCCTTGACCTTCTCATTCAGCTGCTCAACCGTCATAGCGGTCATCTCATTAGCCTTCATTACTGTTCACCACCCGCTTCGGTTGTCGCCACTTCCTGGCGCTTGATGATCTTGGTCTTCAGGGGCAGCTTGTGGGACGCGAGGCGCAGGGCCTCCTTGGCGGCGTCCTCCGGCACACCCTTGATCTCGAACAGAACGCGGCCGGGCTTGACCACCGCCACCCAGTATTCCGGAGTACCTTTGCCGGAACCCATGCGGGTCTCGGCGGGCTTCTCGGTCACGGGCTTGTCGGGGAAGATCTTGATCCACACCTGGCCGCCGCGCTTGGTGTAGCGGGTCAGGGCGATACGGGCGGCCTCGATCTGCTGGGAGGTGACCCAGCTGGGCTCGGTGGCCTGCAGGCCGTAATCACCGTAGGCCAGGAAATTGCCGCGATGGGCCTCGCCTTTCATGCGGCCGCGGAACACCTTGCGGCGCTTGACTCTCTTGGGCATCAGCATAGGTTACTTGACCTCCTTCGCAGCAGGGGCTTTCTTGGCCTTGGGCAGGATCTGGCCCTTGTAGATCCAGACCTTGATGCCCAGGCGGCCATAGGTGGTCTTCGCTTCCGCGAAGCCATAATCGATGTTGGCGCGCAGGGTCTGCAGCGGGATGGAGCCGTCGTGATAGCTCTCGCTGCGGGCGATGTCCGCGCCGCCGATGCGGCCGCCGACGGCGCACTTGATACCCTTGACGCCGTTGGACTTCATCGCGCGCTGGATGCTCTGCTTCATGGCGCGGCGGAAGCTGATGCGCTTCTCCAGCTGCTGGGCGATGTTCTCGGCCACCAGCTGAGCGTCCGCGTCGGGCTGGCGGATCTCCAGCACGTTGATGTGCACGTTCTTGCCCAGGAAGGCCTGCACGTCCTTCTTCAGCTGCTCGATGTTGGCGCCCTTGGGCCCGATAATCATGCCGGGCTTGGAGGTGAAGATGTTCACCGTGACCATGGAGGCCGTGCGCTCAATGTCGATCTTGCTGATGCCGGTGGCATAATACTTCTTCTTGAGCATCTCGCGGAGCTTGTAGTCCTCCACGAGGTTGTTCGCAAAATCCTTCTTCTCGGCGTACCAGCGGGTGCTCCAGTCATAGATCACGCCGACGCGCGCGCCGTGGGGATTCACTTTCTGACCCATGAATAAACCTCCTTCGCCTTACTTCTGGTCCAGCACCACGCTGATGTGGCTGGTGCGCTTGAGCATCGGGGACGCGCTGCCGCGGGAGCGGGCAACGTAGCGCTTCAGCGTGGGGCCGGGATTGGCGTACACCTCAGCGACATAGAGGTCGTTGCGGTTCATTTCCAGGTTGTTCTCCGCGTTGGCGATGGCGCTGTTGAGCAGCTTCAGCACCACGGGAGAGGCGGCCTTGGGGGTAAAGGTCAGGATGGCCTGCGCTTCCTGCACGCTCTTGCCGCGGATCAGATCGATCACGATCTTCACCTTGCGGGGGGAGATGCGCACATACTTGGCGTGGGCCTGCGGGCGGCGGTCAGCATTCTGCTTGCGTGCCGCAGACTTCGTCTTGGAACGGGTTGCCATTTCGTGTCACTCCTCTCGCTTACTTCTTAGTGGTGGTCTTGTCACCCGCGTGGCCGCGGAAAGTGCGGGTGGGGGCGAACTCACCCAGCTTGTGGCCCACCATATCCTCCGTCACATAGACCGGCACGTGCTTGCGGCCGTCATGCACAGCGATGGTGTGACCAACGAAATCCGGATAGATGGTGGAAGCCCGGGACCAGGTCTTGAGCACCGTCTTCTTGCCGGTTGCGTTCATTTCCTTCACGCGCTTAAGCAGCGCGTCCTGGATATAGGGGCCTTTCTTTACGGAACGACTCATTCGTCAGTTGCCTCCTTCCTTGGAACACGCTTACTTGTCGCCAGCGCGCTTGACAATCATCTTGTTGGAGTACTTCTTGTGCTTGCGGGTCTTCAGGCCCAGAGCGGGCTTGCCCCACGGAGTCACAGGAGCGGGCATACCGACGGGGCTCTTGCCCTCGCCGCCGCCGTGCGGGTGATCGTTGGGGTTCATCACGACGCCGCGGACGGTGGGACGAATGCCCATGTGGCGGACACGGCCGGCCTTGCCCAGGCGCACGTTCTCATGGTCGCTGTTGCCCACGGTGCCGATGGTGGCCATGGCGTTCAGGGGCAGCTTGCGCATTTCGCCGGAGGGCAGACGCACGGTGGCGTAGCCGTTTTCCTTGGCCATCAGCTGAGCGGCCAGGCCGGCGGAGCGGACGAGCTGGCCGCCGCGGCCGGGCTTGAGCTCCAGGTTGTGGATCAGCGTGCCGACCGGGATGTTGTTCAGGGGCAGGGCGTTGCCGGGCTTGATGTCAGCGTTCTCGCTGGACACCACGGTGTCGCCCACCTTCAGGCCCAGGGGGGCCAGGATGTAGCGCTTCTCGCCGTCGGCGTAGTTCAGCAGGGCGATGAAGGCGCTGCGGTTGGGGTCATACTCGATGGCCGCCACCTTCGCGGGCACGTCCAGCTTGTTGCGCTTGAAGTCGATGATGCGGTACTTGATCTTGTTGCCGCCGCCCTGATGACGGACGGTGATCTTGCCCTGAGCGTTGCGGCCGGCGTTCTTCTTCAGATACTCGGTCAGGCTCTTTTCGGGCGTTTTCTTGGTAATCTCTTCATAGGTCAGAACCGACATAAAGCGCCGGGCGGGCGAAGTCGGCTTGTAATTGCGAATAGCCATGTTTCTGTCCTCCCTGCTTTACTGGGCCATGCCCTCGAAGAACTTGATGGGCTTGGAGTCCTTCTTCAGCGTGACATAGGCCTTCTTCACTTCACGGGTGCGGCCCTGGGTGCGGCCCTGGCGCTTGATCTTGCCGATGGTGCGCACGGTGTTCACCTTGTCCACCTTCACGCCGTCATCCGCGAAGACGCTCTCGATCGCCATCTTGATCTCGGTCTTGGTGGCGGTCACCGGCACTTCGAATACATAGCGCTTGCCGTCGATGCCCTCGTAAGCTTTCTCTGTGAGCACGGGGCGGACGATCAGGTCATGAGGATCCTTCATGCGTAAACCTCCTCCACAGACTGAACGGCAGCCTTGGTGAGAACCACCTTGTCCGCATTCAGGATATCGTAGACATTCAGGGTGTTGACGTAGGTCGTCTTGGCCTCTGCCAGGTTCGCGGTGGCGCGCACCACGTTCTCCTCGCGCTCAGGCAGCACAACCAGCGTCTTCTTGTCGGCCTTGAGGTTCTTGAGCACCTTGGCCATCAGCTTGGTCTTGGCCTCGGTCAGCTTCAGCTCGTCCACCACGATGATGTCGCCATCATTGAGCTTGGAGGTCAGAGCGGACTTGAAGGCCAGGCGGCGAACCTTCTTCGGCACCGCGATCACATAGTCGCGGGGCTTGGGGGCGAACACCACGCCGCCGTGACGGAACTGGGGAGCGCGGTTGCCATGGTGCCGGGCGTTGCCGGTGCCCTTCTGACGATAGATCTTGCGGCCGCCTCCGCGAACCTCGCCGCGGGTCTTGGCGCTCTGGGTGCCCTGACGCTGAGCGGCCAGGTAGGAACGGACGACCAGATGCATGGCGGGCACGTTCACTGCGGCGGCGAAGAGCTCGTCGCTCAGTTCGATCTCGCCGATGGCCGCGCCTTCCATATTATATAGTGCAGTCTTAGGCATGTTTCGTTTCCTCCTTGCGCTCAGGCCTTGACGCTGTCGCGCACAACCAGCACAGTGCCGTTCGGGCCGGGAACCGCGCCCTTGACCAGCAGCAGATTGCGCTCAGCGTCCACGCTCACGACTTCCAGGTTCAGGATGGTCACCCGCTCGGCGCCGGTGCGGCCCGCCATGTGCTTGTTCTTGAACACGCGGGACGGATCGGAGTTAGCGCTCATGGAGCCCACGCCGCGGTGATACTTGGAGCCGTGCGCCATGGGGCCGGTGTGCTGATTCCAGCGCTGGATCGGGCCCAGGGTGCCGTGACCCTTGCTGGTGCCGGTGATGTCGATCTTGTCGCCCTCGGCGAACTGGTCGACCTTGATCTCGTCGCCCACCTTGTAGCCGGAGCAGTCGTCGAAGCGGAGCTCCTTCAGGGTGCGCTTGGCGGCGATGCCAGCCTTGGCGAAGTGGCCCTGCTCGGGCTTGTTGAGCAGCTTCTTGGCGCGCTGTTCGGTCAGCTCGCCGAAGCCCACCTGAACGGCCTCATAGCCGTCGGTTTCCTTGTTCTTGGTTTGCACCACCGTGCAGGGACCCGCCTCAATGACGGTGACCGGGACGAGACGGCCGTCCGCGGTAAAGACCTGCGTCATGCCGATCTTCTTCCCAACGATCGCTTTCTTCATCGTTTCGTTCCTCCTGCCTTACAGTTTCATTTCGATTTCGACACCAGCAGGAAGTTCGAGCTTCATCATGGCGTCCACGGTCTTGGGGTTGGGGTTGACAATGTCGATGAGCCGCTTGTGTGTGCGGCGCTCAAACTGCTCCCGGCTGTCCTTGTACTTGTGGGGAGAGCGGAGAATGGTCACGATCTCCTTCTCCGTGGGGAGCGGGATGGGTCCGGAGACACGGGCCCCGGTGCGCTTCGCGGTCTCCACGATGCGCGTGGCGGAAGCGTCGATGAGGGTGTGCTCGTAGGACTTGAGCTTGATGCGGATTTTCTGGCTGGCCATTGAAGTACCTCCTTGATCGTTCTCGTCTGTGCCCGGCGGCCCACTGCAGGTGCAGGCCATTGGCACTCGAGTCCGTCGCCCGATTGTCGGGCTGGTCCGCGGTAATTACCCGCCTGGCCGGGCGGCAACTTACCGTTTCATCCCTAAACAGACAACGTTTTGATTATACTCCATCCCGCGCAGGAATGCAAGATGTTTCCGCACTGTTTTTTCACTTTTTTCGACGAAATTTTTCCCGGCTCCCACCGGAATAGTCCGTGTTTTTCCCGTTTTCCCGTTTTGCCGTTATCCATATAGCCGTGTGTTTATCATCCAGACCCCGGAAGGCCCGCATTTCCCGTTTTTGCCGAGTTCCGTTACAGTTCTCCACGCGCGGAATCCTTGATATGTCTATGTTTTCCCGCATCGATATAATACCATGTAATCGTGTGTTTAGCATCCATCTCATGTTTTGTAACACTTGCAAAACCTTTGCGGGCGGATCTCTCTTTTCATTTTGAAACGCCCAGGGCGAAAACAAAAATCCCCCGCGCCCGGATCGGGTCTGCAGGGGATGTCACCGTCCGTTGTTCCGAACGATGTCAGGGGCTTGTGCGGTTTTACTTCGGCAGCTGCACGGAGTAGACCTCCTGGCCGCAGGCCACAATGGCCCTGCCGTTGGAGGTCAGGCCGATCAGCTTCGTCACCTGCTTGCTCTCGGGGATCGGCAGGGCGTAGCCGAAGAAGCGCTGGCGGTCGATGTCCGCGCGGTAGAGGTAGTTCTTCGACACCGCGTAGATGTTCCGGCCCTGCACGCCCGCGCCGATGCAGGCGCTGGGCAGCGTATAGCGGCGGTCCTGGGTACCCGTGAGCACCCGCAGCTCCGTGAGGCTGCCCTCCGCCAGCTGCTTGGTGGCCGCCAGGAGCATCGGCGCGCTGCCGCGCTCGGGCACGTCATAGTCGATCAGCTGCCAGCCGTAGACCAGCTGGGTCGCGCCCATGTCCTGCACGGCCTTGTAGTCGTAGGTGTACATCTGCTGGGTCGTGAACACCCGCAGCTTGTTGTCCTCAAAGAGCACCTTGTAGGCGAGGAATTCGCCCAGGTCCACCACGCCGGTGTTCATCTTGCCCACCTGGAAGGTGTTCATCACCGTGTTGATCGCCGTGCCGTAGACGTCCAGCGCCAGCGTCCACATGTACTGGTCCGCCTCGCCGTAGAAGCCCACGTCCAGCAGGAGCATGCCCGTGTAGGCCTCGCTCTCCTCGTCCACCTGGGTGCCGTCCAGGTTCTTGATGAGCAGGTCGGGCTCGGTGTCGCCGCCCACCACCACGGCCGCGTACTTGCTGCCCACCCGGGCGAACTGCACCTGGCCGTTCATGTTCTCATTATAGGAAGGGCGGCCGTTGCGGTCGACGATGAACAGCTGGGTGCCTGACCAGACCACCATGTGGGTATCCGACGCCGCGAAGGACGCGCCCGTGCCCACGGGGAAGCTCCAGCGGATGCCGCCTCCGCCCGCCAGACAGTGGATGGAGGCCCCGTCGTAATACAGCACACTGTCGCCGAAGGGCGTCACGTTCTGATCCGCCGTGCAGGGCATAGCGACGGCCTCGATCTCCGTCACCTCCCGCTGGGACCGCACAGCACGAAACACTGTGACGGCCAGGGCCACCACGGCGATCACGATCAGCCAGTTCCGCATCTGTCTCCAGCGGCTCGGCCTCGTCTCCTGCTGCAATCCGCTCCTGCGGGATCTGCCTCTTGCCTGCATGCGCGCGCTCCTCTTCGTTTCCTTGTCGCATGGGTATTATACGACGGACCGCGCCGCTTTGCAAGCGCAGAGGGATGAACGCAAATGCTAACCCTAACAGTGTTACTGAGGCTTTGAAAGAGCCCGGAAAGGGTGCTTTTACTGTGAGGCGCCACTTCAATCTTTGTGCTGTTTTAGTTCTTGCCTTTTCTGCTCTAGCATTTAATTTTTCACCCATTTCCCAACTTCAAAGTGCAAAGTGAAAGGGCCGTATTGCTTATAAACATTTCCAAATTCGTCTTCAGTGTCTTCTGTTGTTATTGTAAAGATGAATGTCTTCATCTCGCTCGGACTTTTCATCATGGCTTCTGTATATTGTATAATCATACTGCTTTTTTGCTTTTCTCCAGACTTTTGTTCTGGAAAGAAGACAGGGAAGGACAGCTTCCATCCGTCAAGGTTGCCGTCACCCATCCACGCTCTGAGAGCTTTTCCGCTATAGTTTTCGCACACTGCTTCAGCATAGAATGTCCCGTAGCTATCGTTGTATTTCCCTGTCAAGTAAATTTTGTAATCGTTATCGTCTATGAGCAACGTTTTCTTTCCAGGTGAAGGAGTGAATTCTGTTTTAGGTACTTCCTGTCCCTTTAGTACCCTTTGCGATAGTTCCATGCCGATCTGTTCCTGCAATTCTTGCAGATCATGAATTGTCATACTGGTCACGTCAATCGTATCAGCCGCTGCGATAGAGCAGAACATCATGCAGGCCATTATCAAGGTGATCAATTTTCTCATTTTTGCCATCTCCTTCTTAAGGCAGTAAAAACAAATGTGATAGATACATGTAACCATATAGGTAGCCGCGGGTTTCACGGAATAACACTCCTCTCCCATTGCGCTGCATATATTCTATCACACCAGCAATAAAAACAACACTGCCAATCTGAAATTTCAAATTTCTAAGCTCATCGATATATGACCATATCGGTAATATAATGAAGCACGGAGGCCTTGAAAGACGCCCGGAAAAGCTGATTTTCCGGCGAGTAGTAACCAAACAGTAACCATTTCAGAAAATTCGATGATAAAAAGATAAAAGTAAACCCCTTGAAAATCCAATGATTTCAAGGGGTTTTCGCATGTACGCCCGGCAGGAGTCGAACCTGTGGCCTTCAGAGTCGGAGTCAGTTAAAAGCCATTTTGAGCGGTTTTTGTCCGTTGCGAATAGTCCTTATTTTGCAAGGATTTTCGGGCTTTTCATGCGGTTTCGTTTTGCTTCATTTCGTTTCTGTAAGCGCCAAATAAGCGCCTATAAGCGCCTAATAAGCGCCCGAAATAAGCCCCTGTAAACCCCAAATAAACCCCAGATAAACCCCAAGAAAAACAGCCCATCCCCGGCAGGCAAAGGGGACAGGCCGTCTACAGAGAGAAAGGGGGATGCAACATCCACATTATACCAAAAGAAGGATAATCCTGCAAGCGTCAGCCTTGCCAGCGATGCCAGCAAAGCGCACACAGCCACCCAGGAGCACACCGCCCCGCCGCCGATCAGGCCGACCAGGAGCAGAGCCAGCGCCCAGGCAAGGCCAGCAGAGCCACCGCCGCCACCCTCCACCGAGAAAAGCCATAGCCAGGTGGAGGACGGAGCAGACACAGCCTGCAAAGCTGACACCGCACCAGCGCGAATACTTGCCCCCTCTCAGGCGTTTTCCGTTCCTGTGGAGGATTTGTCAGCCACAGCCAGCAAAGCCCACAGCGCAAGCCACAGGAGCGCAGGGAACGCCTATTCGCATAGTAAGAGAAACAGCATTATATTTCCGTGCCATCAGGGAGCCTGAAAAATGCATGATACTCCGCGCCAATCGCTTGACCTATCTGCTCTAACTCCGCTTGTGTGAATTTTGCGACTTTCAAACGCTGATTTAGATTTTGCGGAGTCGTGCCGATTCTCCGAGCAAGTTCTGATTGAGAAACACCGAGAGCAGCACATGCAGCTTTGATTTTCTGCACAATATCCATTAAAAATCACCTCCACAGATAGGATAAACCGTTTGATTGATTCTGTCAAGAGAGCATGTAAAATTTTTAATGAAATTCTTTAATTTACCCCTTGACAATTTCAAGTATATGGTTTATACTCTAATCACGGTGAACGGAGGACACCGAGAACGCGCCAAGGTAGACGGGAGTACCGAAAGGGAAAGCAAGACTACCAGACAAGAGCGGGAAACGGGATGCGCTTGAGATTGAATCGACGCCCAGAAGTTGGCTATGATGGGATTTTCCCAGCCTTTGCAAGTTTCCGCAAACTGTAAGAAGAAAAACCGGTCAGCCGTGCGAGTTCGTCAATATTTACGAACACAGAAAAAGCACCTCCATCACAAAAATTCTCGACCGATCAACAGAATTTAAGTTTCAGTGTGTGCTTGTGATTTTTGCTTTTCTGTTTGTTTGTGTTCGCTGTAGTTTCGTGTTCGCGTAAATCAAGAAACAGAGTCAGCGAGTCCAAACCAAGCCCAGACAAACCAGGCCAAGCCAAACCCAGACAAACCCAACCAAGCCGAACCATACCATACCACACAGACCGCGCGAGTCGGCTTTCTCACGTCGAGTCCCCCATTTATCATTATACTCACTTTGTGTCTCGTTTGCAAGCGAACAGTTGTTTTTATTTGCGTTTCGTGCTAAGATGCTTTTGGAGGTGGATAGTATGGCAACGGTTCGTCAGAAAAGTGCCAATAGTTGGCAATTGGTAGTTTCCGCAGGATATGGGCCAGACGGCCGACAGCGCCGTATTTATCGCACAATCCGTTTTCCCGAAACAATGACAGTCAACGCCCAGCGCCGCGAAGCACAAAAGCAGGCAAACGCGCTTGAAACCGATGCAGGCCGGGGAACGATCACAGCAACGCGAAAAGTTACGCTCGACGAATTGTTTACCCTTTATTTGGACGCCAAGCGCGAAACGCTTGCCCTTTCAACTATCAATAATTACCAATGGTTATACAATTCAAAGATTAGAGAAGCGTTTGGAAACGTCGCTGTGCAAGACCTCACCCCGCGCCGCCTGCAACGCTTCTTTTCTGACCTTTCCAAAGAAAATGCAGGCGCAAGAAGTACAACTGGGAGATTATCCGGGACAAGTCGCAAGCATTATCACACCCTCTTGCGCTTGCTATGCAATTTTGCCAAAAAGTTACAGATCATAACAGTTTCACCGATGGACGCAGTGGACGCGCCGCCGAACGACACGCCCGAAACCGTCTTTTATGAACCGCACCAGATTGCGCAGTTGCTTTCCTGTTTGGAGTCCGAACCGCTGATTTGGCGATGCTTTTTCACTCTTTCAGTTTACACCGGATGCCGCCCAGGGGAGCTAATCGGCCTTGACTGGAACGACCTTGACGGAAACACAATCACCATTCGCGCGGGAGCAGTCAGGAAAGACGGTCACACTGTGCGCACAGCAAAACCAAAAACGAAAGCAAGCGAAAGAATCATTGACTTGCCCGCCGAAGCGCTTGATTTACTCACCCTTTGGAAAATTGAGCAAGATATTTACAAAGAACCGTTCGGTGACTCATGGACAACGGATGCAGTCTTTACCACAAGCGAGGGTCAGCGCATGGATTTATCAAGCCCGACTCAGCGCTTTCGGAAAATAATTAAAAAGTACGATTTGCCGCCGATCACCCTTTACGGACTCAGGCACAGCCACGCCAGCGCCTTGATTTCTTCAGGGCTTGACGTTCGTTCCGTCGCTGGACGCCTGGGACACAGCCAAACAAGCACGACATTAAACATTTATAGTCATCAGTTCGCAAGTGCTAACAGTGCCGCCACCGCAGCTATCACAAAGGCCATAGCAGACGCGCGGGAAAACCAAAAAAAGAGCGAGTAAGCGCCAAATAAGCGCCTAAACGCTCAAATTTCCCTCTTGGAAGAAAAAGTAAACCCCTTGAAAATCCAATGATTTCAAGGGGTTTTCGCATGTACGCCCGGCAGGAGTCGAACCTGTGGCCTTCAGAGTCGGAGTCTGACGCTCTATCCAACTGAGCTACGGGCGCTCATCGCCCTGTTAGGGTAGCACAACGGGATGGAAAAGTCAAGGTTTGCGCGGCGCCGCGGAGAAAAAGCCCAGGGCGCGACAAAATCCCCTGTTCCCCTTGCGCGCGCCGTCCCGCTGTGCTACACTCTTGATGTTCGCCTTCAATGCGAACATATGGATGCCTGTTTTCCGCCGTCATCCGGCACCGATTGATAAAGAGGAAGGAACCCATCCCCATGAACGAAGCACTCGTCATCCGCGGCGCGCGGGCCCACAACCTGCGCAACGTGAGCCTGAGCATCCCCCGGGACAAGATGGTGGTCATCACCGGCCTGTCCGGCTCCGGCAAGAGCTCCCTGGCCTTCGACACGATCTACGCCGAGGGCCAGCGCCGCTATGTGGAGAGCCTCTCCAGCTATGCCCGCCAGTTTTTGGGGCAGATGGAGAAGCCCGACGTGGACAGCATCGAGGGCCTGAGCCCGGCCATCTCCATCGACCAGAAGACCACCAGCCGCAACCCGCGCTCCACGGTGGGCACCGTCACGGAGATCCACGACTACCTGCGCCTGCTCTACGCCCGCGCCGGCGTGCCCCACTGCCCCAACTGCGGCCGGGAGATCCGCCAGCAGACCGTCGACCAGATGGTGGACGCCGTGCAGGCCCAACCCGAGGGCACCCGCCTGCAGGTGCTGGCGCCGGTGATCCGCGGCAAGAAGGGCGAGCACGCCCGTATCCTGGAGGAGGCCCGCAAGAGCGGCTTCGTGCGCGTGCGCATCGACGGCGAGGTCTATGACCTGGACGACACCCCGCCCCTGGACAAGAAAAAGAAGCACACGGTAGAGCTGGTGGTGGACCGGCTGGTGATCCGCCCCGGCAAAGAGTTCCGCAAGCGCCTGGCCGATTCCATCGAGACCGCCACCGCGCGGGCGGCCGGCCTGGTCATCATGGACATGTTCGACCAGGGCGAGCAGCTCTTCTCCATGAACTACGCCTGCCCGGACTGCGGCATCAGCATCGAGGAGCTGTCCCCCCGCATGTTCTCCTTCAACAGCCCCTACGGCGCGTGCCCCGAGTGCTCCGGCCTGGGCACCCTGATGCGCATCTCCGAGGACAGCATCTTCCCGGACAGGAGCCTGAGCCTCCGCCAGGGCGCGCTGAACGCCATGGGCTTCAACTCGGACGACGAGAGCGGCATCGCGGGGCAGTACCTCGCGGCCATCGGCACCCGCTACGGCTTCACGCTGGATACCCCGGTGAAGGACTTCAGCCCCGAGGCCATGCACGCGGTGCTCTACGGCACCGGCACGGAGAAGGTGCGGGTCAGCTACCAGGGCTGGAACGGCCAGGAGAGCTATTATGAGACAGCCTTTGAGGGCGTGATTCCCACCATGGAGCGCCGCTACCGGGAGACCGGCTCCGAGAACATGAAGGCCGCCTATGAAGAGTACATGATGGAGGAGCCCTGCCCCGTCTGCAGGGGCCGCCGCCTCAAGCGGGAGGCGCTGGCCGTGACCGTGGGCGGAAAGAACCTGGCCGAGCTGAGCGACCTGAGCGTCACGGCGGGCAGGAGCTTCCTGGCGGGCCTGCAGCTGTCGGAGAAGGACACCATGATCGCCGCGCCCATCCTCCGGGAGATCAACGCCCGCATGAGCTTTCTGCAGGACGTGGGCCTGGGCTACCTGACCCTTTCGCGCGGGGCGGCCACCCTCTCCGGCGGCGAGGCCCAGCGCATCCGCCTGGCCACCCAGATCGGCTCCGCGCTGATGGGCGTGCTCTACATCCTCGACGAGCCCTCCATTGGCCTGCATCAGCGGGACAACCGCAAGCTGATCGCCACCCTGCGGAAGATGCGCGACCTCGGCAACACGGTGATCGTGGTGGAGCACGACGAGGAGACCATGGAGGCCGCGGACTGGATCGTGGACGTGGGCCCCGGCGCCGGCATCCACGGCGGCAATATCGTGGCCCAGGGCACGCTGGCAGACATCAAGGCCTGTCCCGAGAGCATCACCGGCCAGTACCTCTCGGGCAAGAAGGTCATCCCCCTGCCGGCCCAGCGCCGCGCGCCCAACGGCTGGCTGAAGGTCATCGGCGCGGCGGAACACAACCTGAAGGGCATCACCGCCGAGATTCCGCTGGGTACCTTCTGCGTGGTGACGGGCGTCAGCGGCTCAGGCAAGTCTTCGCTGGTGAATGAGATCATCTACAAGCAGCTCGCCCGCCAGCTCAACCGCGCCAAGACGCGGCCGGGCCGCTACGAGCGCATGGAGGGCGCGGAGAAGCTGGACAAGATCATCATGATCGACCAGAGCCCCATCGGCCGCACGCCGCGCTCCAATCCCGCGACCTACACCGGCCTGTTCGACCAGATCCGCCGCATCTTCGCGGCCTGCCCGGAGGCCAAGGCTCGCGGCTACAAGGAGAACCGCTTCTCCTTCAACGTCAAGGGCGGTCGCTGCGAAGCCTGCCAGGGCGACGGCCTGATCCGCATCGAGATGAACTTCCTGCCGGATATCTATGTCCCCTGCGAGGACTGCCGGGGCCGCCGCTACAACCGCGAGACCCTCGAGGTGACCTACCGCGGCAAGAGCATCTACGACGTGCTGGAGATGAACGTGGAGGAGGCCATGGCCTTCTTTGAGAACCACGCCCCGCTGCGCCGCAAGCTGGAAACCCTCTACGACGTGGGCCTGGGCTACATGAAGCTGGGCCAGGCCGCCACCACCCTCTCCGGCGGCGAGGCCCAGCGCGTGAAGCTGGCCACCGAGCTGAGCCGCAAGAGCACCGGCAAGACCATCTATGTGCTGGACGAGCCCACCACCGGCCTGCACATGGCGGACGTGGACCGGCTGATCCAGGTGCTGCAGCGCCTGGTGGACGCCGGCAACACGGTACTGGTCATCGAGCACAACCTGGACGTGATCAAGGTGGCCGACTGGCTGATCGACCTCGGCCCCGAGGGCGGCGACCAGGGCGGCGAGATCGTCTGCACCGGCACGCCGGAGGACGTCGCCGCCTGCGAACGGTCCTACACCGGGCAGTTCTTGAAGAAGCTGGTATGACAGAAAGAACGAGGACGCTGTGTCCTCGTTTTTTTGCGCCGTGTTATTTCGCCACCGGCGGCATGACATCCTTCTCGTGCGTCCGCTCGACGAGCCAGGTGGCGCCGTCGGTGGTGCAGGTCAGGAAGCCGGGGGTGGTCAGGTAGACCCTGATCTTGCGCACGCGCATGTCCTTCTTGCCGGTGGTCTGGCGGTCGTTCAGGGTCATGATGGCCAGCTGCTCGCCCACGGCCTGGTGGAAGGGCGTGCCGAGCCAGGCCTTGCCGTGGTGGGGGTATTTCAGGATGTCCGACTTGATCTCCGCGGCGTAGCTGGCCGCCAGGCGGTTGACCGTGTTGGCCTCGATGTCGGCGGTGAGCAGCATGGTGCGCTCGCCGAACTGCAGCCGCGCCACGGCGGAGCGGTCGTTGACCGACCACACGCGGTCCGCCTTGAGCAGGATGTCCAGCGTCGCACCGCCGACCTCCAGCCGGTCGCCGTCGCCGAAGGTCTCCAGCGGCACGCCGTGGGTCTCGCAGGTGTTGCGCATCAGGAGGCTGTGCTCGTTCTCCGCGTCCTCGAAGCAGGTGAGCACCATGCCCACGGGCATGTGGTCGAGGATCAGGCTGAGGCCGCCCATGTGGTCGTGGTGCGGGTGGGTGATCAGGATGGCGTCCAGCTTCTCCACGCCGAGGGCGTCCAGCATGTAGATGACCCGGGGCGCCATCTTGTCGGTAGCGGTGTCCACCAGCATGGTGGCCTCGCCCTGGCGGATGAGCATCGCGTCGCAGTCGTAGATCTGGGGGAAGACCACCTCCAGCAGCTCCGCGTCCGCGTCGAAGGCGAAGGTGGATTTGGGATCCTTGATCTTGTCCACCACCGTCTCCGCCAGGACGGGCGCGGCGGCCGACAGCAGCATGACACAGGCGACTAATAATAGGAAGAAACGCTTCACTCTCATCCCTCCGAAGGTTCCGCGGCAGGCCCGATGGACCTCCCGAACGGTATTGACGATCTGGTATGCTTTCAGAATGTTTTACACATTCTTCGGAAAAATGTGTCGTTTTTGTTTCGTTGCAATGAAAAATGACGAAAAATGATTGACAGGAGCGGAGAAACATGGTACAATCATAAATTGCATCAGTATCTCTACTGCTGTAGATGTGTTCCGTCTGTATCATTGTACACCGAAAGCGTACAAAATGCAAGCGGAAAATGTCAAAAGCGTTTCAAGCGGCAGACAGCAGGTGCTGGTCGGACTAGTAAGGGGTGATCGCAACCTATGGTGCACGAGGTTCACATGGGGAAGCTGCGCAAGCGCATGAGCTTCTCGCGCATTGATGAAGTTCTGGAGATGCCCGATCTGATCGAGGTCCAGAAGAACTCCTATCAGCGTTTTCTGAACAACGACCTTCGTGAAGTACTCAACGACGTGTCACCGATCGTCGACTACAACGGCAATCTGGTGCTTGAATTTACCGACTACGCCCTGGACGAGCCGAAAAACGACGTGGCTCGCTGCCGCGAGCGCGACATGACCTATGCCGCGCCGCTGAATGTTTACGTCCGGCTGACCAACCATGAGACCGGCGAGATCAAGGACTCCAAGGTCTTCATGGGTGATTTCCCGCTGATGACCGAGCACGGCACCTTCATCATCAATGGCGCCGAGCGCGTCATCGTCAGCCAGCTTGTCCGCTCGCCCGGCGCTTATTTCAGCGAGGCGATCGACAAGTCCGGCCGTCACCTCTTTTCCAGCCAGATTATCCCCAACCGCGGCGCTTGGATCGAGTATGAGACCGACTCCAACGACGTGCTGTGGGTGCGCATCGACCGCAACCGCAAGATGCCCATCACCCTGCTGCTGCGCGCCGTGGGTTATGGCACCGACAGCGAGATTCTGCAGGTCATGGGTGAGGACGAGCGCCTGAAGGCCACCCTGGAGAAGGGCGACAACGCCTCCAGCCGCGAGGAGGCCCTCATCGAGATCTACAAGAAGCAGAAGCCCGGCGAGCCCGCCTCCAACGAGAGCGCCACCAAGCTTTTCGACTCCTATTTCTACGATAATAAGCGCTATGACCTGATGCGCGTGGGCCGCTACAAGTTCAACAAGAAGCTGGCCCTCTCCGCCCGCATCGCCGGTCATGCCGCCGCCGAGGACATCATCGACCCCACCACGGGCGAGGTGATCATCGAGCACGGCAAGCTGATCCCGCTGGACACCGCCCGCAAGATCCAGAACGCCGGCGTCAACGCCGTGATGGTCGAGATCGATGGCCAGGCCCACAAGGTGGTGGGCAACTGCTTCGTGGACGCCCGCGCCTGGCTGAACTTTGACCCGGCCGAGGTGGGCATCAACGAGATGGTGCACCTGCCCACCCTGCGGATGATCATGCAGGACTCCACCGAGGAGACCCTGCGCGAGAACCTGGCCGCCAACCTGGCCGCCCTGATGCCCAAGCACATCGTGCCGGACGACATCGTGGCCTCCATCTCCTATCTCATCGGCCTGCCCTACGGCATCGGCGTGTGCGACGACATCGACCATCTGGGCAACCGCCGCCTGCGCTCCGTGGGCGAGCTGCTGCAGAACCAGATCCGCATCGGCATGAGCCGCCTGGAGCGCGTGGTGCGCGAGCGCATGGCCATCCAGGACGCGGGCGAGGTGCGCCCCGGCGACCTGATCAACATCCGCCCCGTGAGCGCGGCCATCAAGGAGTTCTTCGGCTCCTCCCAGCTGAGCCAGTTCATGGATCAGCCCAACCCCCTGGCCGAGCTAACTCACAAGCGCCGTCTGAGCGCCCTGGGCCCCGGCGGTCTGAACCGCGACCGCGCCTCCTTCGAGGTCCGCGACGTGCACTACAGCCACTATGCCCGCATCTGCCCCATCGAGACGCCTGAAGGCCCGAACATCGGTCTGATCGGCTCCCTGGCCAGCTATGCCCGCATCAACGAGTACGGCTTCATCGAGGCGCCCTACCGCCGTGTGGACAAGATGACCCACAAGGTCACCAACGAGATCGTCTACATGACCGCGGACGAGGAGGACCTGTATCACGTGGGCACCGCCCACGAGCCCCTCGGTCCCGACGGCTCCTTCCTGCACGACCGCATCATGGTGCGCAACCGCGCCGAATACATCGAAGTGCCGCCGGCCCAGGTGGACTTCATCGACGTGTCGCCCCGCCAGGTGGTGTCCGTGGCCACGGCCATGGTGCCCTTCCTGGAGAACGACGACGCCACCCGCGCCCTGATGGGCTCCAACATGCAGCGCCAGGCTGTGCCGCTGCTCGTGCCCGAGGGCCCCATCGTGGGCACCGGCATGGAGTACCGCGCCGGCCATGACTCCGGCGTGTGCGTGCTGGCCAAGGAGAGCGGCGTGGTGGAGAAGGTCGACGGCGACCACGTGGTCATCCGCGATGAGTTCGGCGAGCGCCACACCTATAAGCTGGCGAAGTTCGCCCGCTCCAACCAGGGCACCTGCATCAACCAGCGCCCGGTGGTCTCCGCCGGCCAGAAGATCGACAAGGGCGACCTGCTCGCCGACGGCCCCTCCACCCAGATGGGCGAGATCGGCCTGGGCCGCAACGCGCTGATCGGCTTCATGACCTGGGAAGGCTACAACTACGAGGACGCCGTGCTGCTCAACGAGCAGCTGGTCAAGGAGGATATCTACACCTCCATCCACATTGAGAGCCAGGAGTCCGAGGCCCGCGAGACCAAGCAGGGCCCCGAGGAGATCACCCGCGACATCCCGAACATCTCCGAGGAGGCCGTGAAGGATCTGGACGAGGACGGCATCATCCGCATCGGCGCGGAGGTGCACCCCGGCGACATCCTGGTGGGCAAGGTGACCCCCAAGGGCGAGACCGACCTGACCGCCGAGGACCGCCTGCTGCGCGCCATCTTCGGCGAGAAGAGCCGCGAGGTGCGCGACACCTCCCTGCGCGTGCCCCACGGCGAGGGCGGCATCGTGGTGGATGTGAAGATCTTCACCCGTGAGAACAAGGACGAGCTCGCGCCCGGCGTCAACAAGATGGTGCGCGTGTTCATCGCCCAGAAGAGAAAGATCCAGGTCGGCGACAAGATGGCCGGCCGCCACGGCAACAAGGGCGTCGTGTCCCGCGTGCTGCGCGAGGAGGATATGCCCTACCTGCCCGACGGCACCCCGCTGCAGATCGTGCTGAACCCCATGGGCGTGCCTTCCCGTATGAACCTGGGCCAGGTGCTGGAAGTGCACCTGGGCATGGCCGCCAAGGCCCTGGGCTGGCACATCGCCACCCCGGTCTTCGACGGCGCGAGCTATGAGGAGATCGTCGAGACCATCCGCAAGGCCAGCGAGACCGAGATCGGCAAGAAGCTGGGCATGCGGGAGGACGGCAAGTTCATCGTGCGCGACGGCCGCACGGGCGACGAGTTCGAGCACCCGGTCACCGTCGGCATCATGTACTTCCTCAAGCTGCACCACCTGGTGGACGACAAGATGCACGCCCGCTCCACCGGCCCCTACTCCCTCGTGACGCAGCAGCCCCTGGGCGGCAAGGCTCAGTTCGGCGGCCAGCGCTTCGGCGAGATGGAGGTCTGGGCCCTGGAGGCTTACGGCGCCGCGAACACCCTGCAGGAGATCCTGACCTACAAGAGCGACGACACCGTGGGCCGCGTCAAGACCTACGAGGCCATCGTCAAGGGCCAGAACATCCCCGCCGCCGGCGTGCCTGAATCCTTCAAGGTGCTGGTGAAGGAGCTGCAGTCCCTGGGTCTGGACATCAAGGTGCTCGACCCCGACCGCAATGTGATCGAGATTCCCGAGCTGGATCCCGACGACACCTCCGCGCCCGAGCCCATCGCCCTGCGCGAGGAGAACGACGATATCGACCGCACTGTGGAGCCCGAGCTCACGCCCGACGGCTACGAGGATGTGGTGGAGCAGGAATTCACGAGCAAGGACTTCGCCCTCGACGCCGAGGACGACGACGACCTCGCCTCCATGAGCTTCGACCTCAACCTCGACGACGATTTCGGCGCTGATCTGTAATGCGTTATGGTGCTTTTTCCGAAGGGAGAGTGAACCCTTTTGTTTGAACTGACAAACCTGGATGCCATCCAGATCGGCATGGCCTCACCGGAGCAGATCCGCGAATGGTCTCACGGCGAGGTCACCAAGCCCGAAACCATCAACTACCGCACGCTGCGCCCGGAGCGCGACGGCCTCTACTGCGAGCGCATCTTCGGCCCCACCAAGGACTGGGAGTGCGCCTGCGGCAAGTACAAGCGCATCAAGTACAAGGACAAGGACAAGATCTGCGACAAGTGCGGCGTGCAGGTCACCCGGGCCAAGGTGCGCCGCGAGCGCATGGGCCACATCGAGCTGGCGACCCCCGTCAGCCACATCTGGTACTTCAAGGGCATTCCCAGCCGCATGGGCATGCTGCTGGACATCAGCCCCCGCCACCTGGAAAAGGTGCTGTACTTTGTCAACTTCATCGTGCTCGATCCCGGCAACAATGACCCCGCCAAGGGCCCCGTGACCGGCCTGAAGCTGCACGAGCTGATCGACGACAGCCGCTATCACGAGGTGGAGAGCCGCTGCGGCCGCAATTCCTTTGTGGCCAAGATGGGCGCCGAGGCCGTGATGGAGATGCTCCAGGCCCTGGATCTGGACACCCTCTCCGAGCAGCTGAAGGCCCAGATCGCCGCCATCGACAAGGAGCGCGCCGGCCAGATCCGCGAGACCGAGAGCCAGAAGCGCACCAAGGCGGTCAAGCGCCTGGAGGTCGTGGAATCCTTCCGCACCAGCGGCAACAAGCCCGAGTGGATGATCCTGACCGTGGTGCCGGTCATCCCGCCGGATCTGCGCCCCATGGTGCAGCTGGAGGGCGGCCGCTTCGCCACCTCCGACCTGAATGACCTCTACCGCCGCGTCATCAACCGCAACAACCGCCTCAAGCGCCTGCTGACCCTGGGCGCGCCGGACATCATCGTCCGCAACGAGAAGCGCATGCTGCAGGAGTCCGTGGACGCGCTGATCGACAACGGCCGCCGCGGACGTCCCGTGACCGGCCCCGGCAACCGCGCCCTGAAGAGCCTGAGCGATCTGCTGCGCGGCAAGCAGGGCCGCTTCCGCCAGAACCTGCTGGGCAAGCGCGTGGACTATTCCGGCCGTTCCGTTATCGTGGTCGGCCCCGAGCTGAAGCTGCACCAGTGCGGCCTGCCCAAGGAGATGGCCCTGGAGCTGTTCAAGCCCTTCGTGATGGAGCGCCTCGTCGCCCTGAAGAAGGCCACCAACGTCAAGAACGCCAAGCGCCGCGTGGAGAAGGCCTCCAACGAGATCTGGGATATCCTGGAGGAGGTCATCAAGGAGCACCCGGTGCTGCTCAACCGCGCGCCCACCCTGCACCGCCTCGGCATCCAGGCCTTTGAGCCCGTGCTGGTCGAGGGCAAGGCCATCAAGCTGCACCCCCTGGCCTGCACCGCCTTCAACGCCGACTTCGACGGCGACCAGATGGCCGTGCACGTGCCGCTGAGCCTGGAGGCTCAGGCCGAGGCCCGCTTCCTGATGCTCGGCCACAACAACATCCTCAAGCCCCAGGACGGCAAGCCCGTCATCCAGCCCTCTCAGGACATGGTGATCGGCTGCTACTACCTGACCATCGTGGACGAGGACGACGAGCGCCAGTGGGCCCCCGAGACCGAGGAGCAGAAGGCTGCCCGCGAGGCCGCCGGCCTGCCCCGCCCGCGCCGCACCTTCATCGATATGGCCGAGGCCGAGATGGCCTACGCCATGAAGCAGATCTCTCTGCAGACCCCCATCCGCGTGCGCATTGAGCGCGAGTTTGAGGGCCAGAAGGGCTCCAAGGTGATCGACTGCACCCTGGGCAAGCTGATCTTCAACGACGCTCTGCCGCAGAACATGGGCTTTAAGCCCCGCACCTGCCTGGACGAGATGTTCGTGCTGGAGGTCGACGACCTGGTGGACAAGAAGAAGCTGGCCAACATCGTTGACATGTGCTTCAACAGCCAGGGCGAGCACAAGTGCGCCATCGTGCTGGACAAGATCAAGGCTCTGGGCTACAAGTACGCCACCCGCTCCGCCGTCACGGTGTCCGTGGGCGACATCAAGGTGCCCGAGATCAAGAAGGTCATGCTGGCCGAGGCCGACGAGAAGGTCCGCCAGATCAACAACTACTTCCGCCGCGGCCTGATGAGCGAGGACGAGCGCTACCGCAAGGTCATCGAGGTGTGGACCAACTGCACCAACGACCTGCGCGGCCAGATCCTCCCGAACCTGGAAAAGTTCAACCCCATCCGCATGATGACCGACTCCGGCGCCCGCGGCAGCGCGGCCCAGGTGTCCCAGCTGGCCGGCATGCGCGGCCTGATGGCCTCTCCCTCCGGCAAGACCGTGGAGCTGCCCATCCGCGCGAACTTCCGCGAAGGCCTGAACGTGCTCGACTTCTTCCTGTCCTCCCACGGCAGCCGCAAGGCCCTGTCCGATACGGCTCTTCGTACCGCCGACTCGGGTTATCTGACCCGCCGTCTGGTGGACGTGTCCCAGGAAGTCATCGTCCGTGAGGAAGACTGCTTCGCGGCCCGCGGCGAAAAGGTGCGCGGCATCCGCGTGCAGGAGCTGATGAGCGGCAAGCAGAGCGTCGAGTCCCTCGAGGAGCGCCTGCGCGGCCGCACCGCCGCCGAGGACATCCTCGACCCCGCCACCGGCGAGGTGCTGGTGCACCTCAATGAGGCCATCGACGCCCGCAAGGCGAAGCTGGTCGCGGCCCACGGCGTGGAGTCCGCCCTCGTGCGCTCCGTGCTGACCTGCCGCTGTGAGACCGGCGTGTGCGCCAAGTGCTACGGCATGAACATGGCCCACGGCGGCAAGGTGGACATCGGCGAGGCCGTCGGCATCATCGCCGCCCAGGCCATCGGCGAGCCCGGCACCCAGCTGACCATGCGTAACTTCCACTCCGGCGGCGTCGCTGGTGTGGAGGACATCACCCAGGGTCTGCCCCGCGTCGAGGAGCTCTTTGAGGCCCGCAAGCCCAAGCACGAGGCCGTCCTGGCCGAGATCAGCGGCACCGTGGCCATCAACGAGACCAAGAACAAGCGGATGCTGCAGATCACCAGCGACACCAATCCCCAGGACACCCGCTCCACCCAGATCGCCTACTCGGCGCGTCTGTCCGTGCAGCCCGGCAGCCATGTGGAGGCCGGCGACATCCTGGTGGACGGCGCCGTGAATCCCCATGACCTGATGCGCATCCTCGGCGTGAAGGCTGTGCAGGAGTACCTGCTCAAGGAAGTTCTGTCTGTGTACCGCAGCCAGGGCGTGGCCGTGGCCGACAAGCACATCGAGATCATCGTGCACCAGATGCTGCGCAAGGTGCGCATCGAGGACGCGGGCGACACGAACCTGCTGCCCGGCTCCATGGTGGACATCTTCCGCTTCGAGGCCGCGAACCGTCAGGCGCTGGAGAACGACCTGCGCCCCGCCACCGCGCGCCGCGTGCTGCTGGGTATCACCAAGGCCGCTCTGGCCACCGAGAGCTTCCTCTCCGCCGCCTCCTTCCAGGAGACGACCCGCGTGCTGACCGAAGCGGCCATCCGCGGCAAGGTGGATCCGCTGCTGGGCCTGAAGGAAAACGTCATCATCGGCAAGCTGATTCCCGCCGGCACCGGCCTGAAGCGCTATACCGATATCGAGATCAAGGAAAGCGCGTACTGATGCGCTGACGGCAGCCGGGAAGATGCAACGCTTCCCGGCTGTTTTCCAATACAGAGCAGGAGAATCGCAACATGATCAGCAATATCACCCTCATCGGCATGCCGGGCAGCGGCAAGAGCACCGTCGGCGTGGTGCTGGCGCGGGCAGGCGCGATGTCCTTCCTGGACAGCGACCGCCTGATCGAGCGCGTGGAGGGCAAGAAGCTCTTTGAGATCAGCGACGCGGTGGGGCTGCAGGGCTTCCGCGAGGTGGAGAACCGGGTCAACGCATCCATCGACGCGGAGAACACGGTCATCGCCACGGGCGGCAGCGTCATCTACGGCCCGGAGGCCATGGCGCACCTGCGGGACATCAGCCACGTGGTGTACCTGCGCCTGCCCTATCCAGCCATCGAGGCGCGGCTGGGCGACCTGCACGCCCGCGGGGTGTCCATCGCCCCCGGCCAGACCCTGCTCGACCTGTACAACGAGCGCTGCCCGCTCTACGAAAAGTACGCCCACTTCGCGGTGGACTGCGAGGGCCTGCGCCCGCGGGAGATCGCGGCGATCATCCTCGAGCGCACTGGCCGGGATGCCCCGGGGCTGTTCGCGCCGTCGGACACGGCGGAGTGACCGGCGCACCGGCGCCGCGCGGGTCGTTTTCCCGGCCATCCGCCCGGAAATCCTTGTAAAAACCCGCTTTTTCTGCAAAAAACCCGCAATTTTCGCCGATTTCCCCTTTACATTTCCATGACGGTTATGTTATAATCCACTGGACTACGCACCCGTGCGCAGCGTCCGCTTGTGTCGGCCACGAGGCCGGCGGCCCGGCGCAAAGCGTCACGGGGAGGATCAACAAGGAGGAAGATACCCATGGCAGTCATTTCCATGAAGCAGCTGCTGGAGGCCGGCGTTCACTTCGGCCACCAGACCCGCCGCTGGAACCCCAAGATGGCTCAGTACATCTTCACTGAGCGCAACGGCATCTACATCATCGACCTGCAGAAGACCGTGAAGAAGGTCGACGAGGCCTATGCCTTCGTCCGCGATGTCGCGATGCAGGGCAAGACCGTGCTCTTCGTGGGCACCAAGAAGCAGGCCCAGGAGTCCATCGAGGCCGAGGCCAAGCGCTGCAACATGTTCTACGTCAACAACCGCTGGCTGGGCGGCATGCTGACCAACTTCCGCACCATCCGCACCCGCGTGGAGCGCCTGAACCAGATCGACAAGATGGAGCAGAGCGGCCAGTTTGAGGTGCTGCCCAAGAAGGAAGTCGCCAAGCTGCTGGGCGAGCGCGAAAAGCTCGAGGCCAACCTGGGCGGCATCCGCGAGATGAAGCGTCTGCCCGGCGCCATGTTCGTGGTTGACCCCCGCAAGGAGCACATCGCCGTGACCGAGGCCCGCAAGCTGGGCATCCCGATCGTCGGCATCGTTGACACCAACTGCGATCCCGATGAGATCGACTATGTCATCCCCGGCAACGACGACGCCATCCGCGCGGTCAAGCTGATCGCCTCCAAGATGGCCGACGCCGTCCTCGAGGGCAAGCAGGGCGAGCAGGCCGATCCTGACGCCGCTCCCGAAAAGGCTGAGTAATCTATCTTTCCTTTTCTGCCCTTTGGCGACAACACCAAAGTGAGGCGAGCGAAGGGGTGCAGGGGGCGATCGCAAAGCCCCCTGCCCGCGCCCGCAGGCGCGGAATCCTATGCAAGTCTATCCAAGCGCAGAAAAGGTTTCTGTGACAGAGTCCTCTTACGAGGCTCTGCCTATCCATAATAAGAAAGGAATGATACCCATGGCAGCTGTAACCGCCGCAATGGTCAAGGAACTCCGCGAGCGTACCAACGCCGGCATGATGGACTGCAAGAAGGCCCTGCTCAACTCCGATGGCGATATGGACAAGGCCATCGACTGGCTGCGCGAAAAGGGACTGGCCCAGGCCGCCAAGAAGGCGAGCCGCGTGGCCGCCGAGGGCGTCGTGGCGTCTTATGTGAGCCCCTGCGGCTGCACCGGCGTCATCGTCGAAGTCAACTGCGAGACCGACTTCGTCGCCAAGACCGATAACTTCCAGGGCTTCGCCAACAACGTGGCCAAGCACATCGCCAAGTGCGATCCCAAGGACGTGGACGAGCTGATGGCGCAGAAGTTCTGCGACGACGAGAGCAAGACCATCTCCGACCTGGTGAGCGAGGCCACCGTGGCCATCGGTGAGAAGATCTCCGTGCGCCGCTTTGTGCGCTTCAAGAGCGAGGGTCTGACCTCCGCCTACATCCACATGGGCGGCAAGGTGGGCGTCCTGGTGGACGTGAAGACCGACGAGAACGGCAAGGACAACGAGGAAGTGAAGCAGTTCGCTCACGACCTGGCCCTGCAGATCGCCGCTGCCAAGCCCGAGGCCGTGCGCCGCGAGGAAGTGGACAGCGCCAGCCTGGAGAAGGAGCGCGAGATTCAGCGCGCCAAGGCCATCGAGAGCGGCAAGCCCGAGAAGATCGTCGACCGCATCGTCGACGGCCAGATCGAGAAGTACTACAAGGAAGTCTGCCTGCTGGACCAGGCCTTCGTGAAGGACCCCGACAAGGACGTCAAGTCCCTGATGGCCGAGGTCTCCAAGAAGACCGGCTGCCCGCTGGACGTCGTCCGCTTCGCCCGCTACGAGCGCGGCGAGGGCATCGAGAAGCGCAAGGACGATCTGGCCGCGGAAATCGCCGCCATGCAGAAGGCGTAATCCATCCCTCTGAAATCATCAGGACTCCGGCCCATGGCCGGGGTCTTTTTTTCCGCGCGGGGGTTTACAGCGCCCCTCCCGTGGTGTAAAATGAAGGCAGGAAACTGAGTGCTCCGCTCCGCGGAGGAATAGGAAGGAGACCGTTTTATGAATACCATCAAGCGCCTGATCGCTCTGCTGCTTTGCACGCTGCTGGTGTGCACCAGCGTGTTCGCCCTCGCCGAAGAGCCGGCTGTCGACCCCAAGACCGAAGCCGGACAGACGGAGGAAAACAAGGAGGGCCAGGGCGGCACGGCCGTCGACCCCGAGAAGAAAAACGAAGGCGAAACCGCGCCGGCGTCCGCGCCTGTGACGCCCGAGAAGATTGATACGGAAAAGACCAAGCCTGCCGCGCCGAAGCCCACGGCCACCCCGAAGCCCGCGAAGCGCTGGTTCTGGAACAACACCGACGCCTCCTGGACGCACCGCGTCTTCCTGGACGAGGAGCTGACCCTGGTGGAAGCCGTGCAGCGCCTGGGCGAGAGCTGCGAGCGCCTGGCCGACATGGGCGAGGAGGTTGTCATCACCCACGCCGATTACCTCTTCGGCAAGCAGCTGTATGAGGATGTCGAGCTGCTGGATTACACCGATCAGCTCTTCCTCACCGTGGCCGCCGCCGGTCATCCCGACGCCCTCGAGGGCGTTACCCTCAGCCCCGAGGCCGAGGACATCCTCGCCCAGCTGAAGGCCTATCCCCGCTGGCATGCCTCCGCGCGCGCCCGCTTCTTCCCGATCAAGCCCGTGCGCATCAAGGGCAAGCTCTACCGCGGCTTCACCGTGGAGCTGGCCGTGAAGGGCAGCGATCCCGCCCGCGACCGCTTCATCTTCGCCTATTACGGCGGCGAGTGGGTGCTGTCGAAGATCCACGTCGGGGAGTACAAGGTCATCAAGTAATCGCCACAACAAAAGACCGCCTTCCATAGGTGCGGATGCGCACCCGGAAGGCAGTCTTTTCTGTTTCCCCGGAAACCACCGGCATATTCCTCCGAGGGAAATCTCATTTTTTGAACAAATCGCTGTGCGTTCCGGTTCTCGAGAGCGTCAGAACCAGGATATCATCCTCCAGATAGTAGATCAAGAGCCAGTCGGGCAGGACATGCAGCTCCCGGTGACCCTTCCAGTCCCCGCCAAGCTCATGATCGTCGTACCGATCCTTCAGTTGCTGCTCCTGGCCGCCCTGGGCAATCAGGCGGATCGCCTCGTCCAGCAGCTCAATGCGATAGCCCCGTTTGATGGCGAGTTTGTAATCCCTCTTGAACCTGGCCGTCCACTTGACCCGATATCCGCCGGAGCCGCTCATCGCTTCAGCTCCATCAGCGCGTCCTCCACACTCATCGCAGGAACGGCCGGATTCTTTGCGGTTTTCTCGGCTTCCAGCAGAGCCTCCACCGTCTCCCTGTTCGGCGAGTCGAGGCGGACGTCAAACGGGAAACCGCCGACGGCAACGGATTTTTTCAGGAATACGTTGATGGCCGTGCCCAGGGACATGCCGAGAGCGGAGTAAATCGCCTCGCTCTGCGCCCTGAGCTGCGGGTCCAGGCGGTGCGTATAGGATGATGTCGTCATAACGGGCCTCCTCTCTTGAAACGGTCAACCTCTGTCAGGTTCATTATAGGCCGTTTGTCTTGCAATGTCAATCAGATGCACGCGCTTTGTATATGTTATTCCCTCCATCTGTCAATGCTTGCCGCTGTTTTTCACGGAGCCTTGGCCTTTTTTGGTTCTTCACGAAAAGTTAGGGAAACGAATCGAAAGGAACCTGACGAGCGTAAAGAAGAAGAGGTTGTCACGGTACCCATAAGCTAAACGCTTGG
>CADASK010000006.1 GCA_902790495.1 uncultured Eubacteriales bacterium | reverse complement strand
AGCCACTGGTTGATGGTGCCCACGTTGGGGTTCAGCAGCCGCAGCCAGGCCATGGCGCCCACATAGGGCGGCACCATGTAGGTGAGCACAAACAGGGAGCGGAAAAACTTTTTGCCGTACAGGTTCGTTCTGCCCACCAGCCAGGCCAGGGGGAAGGCCAGCAGGGTGCCCAGGATCATGGTGGCAAAGGCGGCGATCAGCGTGTTTTTGAGGGCGTCCAGGTTGAGTGAATAGGTGTAGAGGCGCTTAAAGGTTTCCAGCGAGAATTTGCTCTCCGGGAAGAAGGCCTTGATCACCATGTAGATCAGCGGCATCAGCTGGAACAGGAGCAGGAAGTCCACGATCAGCAGGATGATGATCCACTTCACGTCCATGATCCAGGTGCGGTCGCCCGCCATCAGCAGCGCGAGCAGCACGATGTCCAGCGCCAGCAGGATGCCGATCAGGATGGCGGTGCGGCTGTTGGAGATCACCAGCTGTCCCAGCCAGGAGACCTCGCCGCGGGCGATCATGCGGAAGGCGGAGAGCTGGGCCTCCTTGTCGCGGACGCTCTTTTTGAGGGCGTTCACCTGGTCACCGGCCTCCCCCGCGCCGTTGCACGTGAACAGCAGCTGCAGGAGCATCCCTTGGCGCTCCTCGCCCGTCAGCTTCCCGGCCGCGGCGGAGGCTGCATCGGGCAGCGGTCTGTCCGCGTCAGCCACACAGGCCAGCAGCTCTCCGCGGAGGGCTTCCTGCTCGGCCTCCGTCAGCGCCGCGATGTCCTTCTTGATGGCCGTGCTCACCTTCGGGCCGCTGACCAGGTAGGTCGCGTAGAGCAGGCGGTAACCCAGGGCCGTGCGCTCCTTCTCGTCCGCGGCGGCCAGCAGGGCCTCCGCCTCGGTGTCGCCGCCGGCCTTCTGATCGCTCCATTCGCTTTTCAGCAGCGTCCGGGCAGCCTCGTCCACCGCCGCGCGCTGGCTCTCGGGCAGGGCGCTGAGCTGCGTCTCCAGCTTCCGCCAGGCGTCCGCCGTGTGCCTCTGCAGCGCGTAAATCGCCCCGTAGGAGGATTCGGCGCTGAAGCCCGACGCCTCGTAATCCCGCATGCCGGACAGACCCATGAGGATCACGGCCAAACCCAGCAGGAAGAGGAGGACCAGGGTCAGCTTGGTGATCATCGGCGCCCGGCTGCGCTCGCCGAGCGCACGCTGCTTGACTGTGTTGTTCATCCGCGCACCTCGTTATTCAAAGGCAATACTCCTGCCCAATCTCGTGTTCTTTTCATCTGCGGGGGTTCCGCGCCTGCGGGCGCGGGGGGGGGCTTTGCGATCGGTCCGGGGCTGCCGCCCGCTCTCCGCTGAAAACGCCATAACATGGCGTTTTCCGGGCGCTCCGAGCCCCCTCCACCCCTTCGCCCGCCTCTTTTTAAGGCTTGGTTGGGTACGGAAAGGGGGAAGCCTGTGACAGCTTCCCCCGTTTCTTCACGGAAGGGTTTACTTGGTGGTCACAATCTCGGTCCAGGCGGTGTTGATCGCCTCGCGATTGTGATACGCGTTCTCCCAGTCCACGCCCAGATCCTTCTCGATCAGCGTGTCGGTATCGATGGAGCCGTAGGGGATGTCCTTCATGCCGGCGAAGGTGCTGTGCATGTAGCCCTTCAGGATCATTTTCTGGCCTTCCTCGCTCAGCAGCCACTTTTCCACCGCCTCGCAGGCCTCGAGGTTCACGTTCTTGCTGTGGTTCTCGGCCACCGTCATCACCGTGGAGGGGATCAGCACCACGCCGTCCTCCGGGTAGATGCAGGCGATGTTGGTGATGGGCGTGCCCGCCAGCTCGGCTTCCTCCAGCCGGCTCAGCACGGACTCCTCCAGGATCATGATGGCGGCGCACTCGCCGGTCTGCAGCTTGGTCAGGGCGGTGGAGCCGGACTCGATCATGACCTCGTTGGCGGCCAGGCCGTTCAGGAACTCCTTGCCGTAATGATTGTCCTGGGTCAGGGAGGCCACGGCGGCGTAGGTGGTGCCGCTGGTCAGCGGGTTGCCCATGGAGATGACGCCCTTGAGAGCCGGATCGGTGGCGAAGTCCTTGAAGGTCTTGGGGATGGTCACGCCCTTGGCGGCCCACTCCTCGGTCTTCTCGGGGTTGTAGGCCAGCACCATGTTGCACACGCGCACGGGGTACCAGTAGCCCTCCTCGTCATAGGGGAAGCGCAGCAGCTGGTCAGGATTCTCGATCTCCACGGGCTCCAGATAGCCGGCATCCTTCAGCTCCAGGGAGAAGGCGGGCTCAGCCACCAGCATCATGTCGCAGCCCAGGGTGCCCGTCTCCATCTCGCCGTAGATCTTGGTGATCAGCGAGCTGGTGCCGCCGTAGAAGAAGAAGCTTCCGTCATTGCCGGGCACCAGGTTGGGGAACTCCGCCTTGATGGCCTCGTCCATCATGGCGAGCACATTCTGGTACATCGAGGAATAAATCACCAGCTCGCCCTCCACGTCCTCGTTCACGGCGAGGGCGCCCGTCGCCATCGAAAGGGCCATGGTCAGCGCCAGCACAGCGGCCAACAGCTTTTTCATACGTTCCTACCTCCGTTTTTTCGGTTGAATCGCTACCCATTGAACACATCGATTATACCACATGCGCGCGGTTCATGCAAGGTTCCGAAAGGGAAAAACGCGCGGCGGCCCCGGTCACTCCTTCAGCCAGGCCTCCCAGATTTCGGGGCAGTAGCCCACCGTGACCCTGGCGCCGCAGCGCAGGATCGGGCTTCGCAGCAGCCAGGGGTTTTCCAGCACAGCGGGCAGCAGCATGCTCTCCCGGTCGTAATAGCAGGCCGGGTGTTCCTTCACCTTCTTGTCCTCCCGGTCGATCAGCTCCGAGAGCTTCCCCTTGGCGATGTTCTGCAGTTCGCGCTCCCCCAGCTTGTGCTTCTTCATGTCCACCACCTGCAGGGGCACACGGCGCTCCTTGAAGAAGCGCTCCGCCTTCTGGGTGTCGAAGTTCTTTTTGCTTGCGTACATCAGGATGGTCATGCCAATCCCCCTTCGATCCGTTCCGCCGCCTTCCTCTCGAAGCGGAGGAGCACGTCGCGCAGCTCGTGCGTGAGCCGTTTTTCCGCCTCAGTGCGGATCGCCTCCGGCACGCCGTAGGACGCCTCAGCCATGCCGCCGGCGATGCAGGTGAGGGTGTCGCAGTCGCCGCCCAGGGAGACCGCCGTGCGGATCACGTCCTCAAAGTCCGCGCCCTCCAGCCAGGCCGTGACCGCCTCCGGCACCGTCTCCTGGCAGCTCTCCACATGGCGGTAGGCCGGGCGGATTTCATCGCATGTACGGCTGAGGCTGTAGCCAAACTCGCGCTCGATATAGGCCTTCACATCCTCTTTGGTTTCGCCCTTGCGGGAGAGGAAGATCGCGCTCGCCACCGCCTCCGCGCCCTTGACGCCCTCGGGGTGGTTGTGCGTCACCTCGGCCGTCCAGCGCGCCGCCTCACGGGTCCGCTCGATGGTCGGGTAGAACCAGCCCGCCGGCGAAACCCGCATGGCAGAGCCGTTGCCGTAGCTCCAGTAGGGCTGGGGATCTCGATCGGCCAGCCAGTGAATGAACATGGCGCCGTACCCCGCGTAGGGATAATTCCGCCCCCAGTGCCGCATGGAATAGATCAGCACCCGCTTGAACTCGCTCTCCTCGCAGTCGCCGGCCTCCAGCAGCGCTTCCGCCACGGCCAGGCTCATCACCGAATCGTCGGTGAACTGGCTCCGGCGGCCCCACAGCGGAAAGTCCTTGGTCTTATCGCCCTGGTCGAACTCATAGGGCGCGCCGATCATGTCGCCGATGATGGCCCCGATCATACCGTCGCCCTCCTTGCTCCGTCCACCCGCCGCAGGTCGTCGCCCCGGAAGGCAAGGATCAGCGCGTTCGACCGGTCCGTCAGGCGGGACACGATGCGCTCGCCGTAGCGGCTGCGCAGCTGCTCCGGGTTCAGGTTGGTGCTCACCACGGTGGCCCGCCCGGCGCGGCCGCGTTCGTTGATCAGGCTGTAGAGCTGTTCCACGGTGATGTTGGGGATCATCGGCTCGCTGCCGAGGTCGTCCAGGAGCAGGCACTCCGTCTCCATGCAGGCCGTCAGCTCGTCCGTCTCCCCGCCGAAGACCGCCTTGCGCGCCGCGTCCATCAGCTGATAGGCCGAGATCAGCAGCACCTCGTGGCCGCCCTCCGTCAGCGCCCGCGCCATGCAGCGCATCAGGTAGGTCTTGCCCAGGCCGCTCTCGCCATACATCAGCACAATGCGCGGAGCGTCCGGCCAGGCCTGCGTCCACTGCCGCGCCTGATCCCGGATGCGCACGGACAGCGCGCGCTGGGTGATGCCCCAGTCCTCCAGCTTCGTCTCCGGGATGATACTCTCATCGAAGCGCTCGAAGGAGACGCCCGCGTCATCGCCCAGGCCCAGCCGCCGCATCACCTCGCTGTGGTAGGCTGCGCGCATGCAGGCGCACATCTCCCGCACGGTATCGCCGGTGTAGCCCGTGTCCCGGCAGATGGGGCAGCGATAGACCGGGTCGAGCCAGGTCGCCGGATAGCCGCCCGCCGTCAGCATCGCGGCGATGCGGCCGTTCAGCTTCTCCATCCGTTCCGGCAGGTTTTCGGCCTTCGCCCCCGTCAGGATGCCGCGGACGCCGCTGTAGATCAGCTCCTGCCGCTCCTGCAGCAGCTCGCCGAGGCCGTGAATCCTCTCCTCCGCCTCGGCGCGGCGGCGGTATTCCTCCCGGGTATTCTTCTCACGCTGCTCCGCATAAGTGTCCCGCAGCAGCTGCATGATCTCACTGCGCATGGTGCGCCTCCCCCGCCAGATTCTGCTTCAGCCATTCCGGCATTTCCCGCGTATCGGTCTCATAGCTCCGCTGGTCGTACTGCAGGGCCGGATTCTCCCGCGCCTTCCCGGCGGGCCGGACGCCCTCCTGCCGGCGCTTCTCGTGCTCCGCCTTCGCGGCCTCATAGGTCGTGATGCCCTTGTCGTGCAGGTTCTGCAGCACGCCGTCCAGATAGGGCATGGGCTTGTCCGCCTCCGTCGCCCAGGGGGCCACGGCCAGGATCATATCGGCGGAGAAGCCCCAGGTCTGCTGCCACTTCGCGGTCAGCTCGTAGTCCTGCTTCGCGAGCCGCTCCCTGCGGCCCCAGAGGTGCCACAGCGTCTTGAGCAGCCGCTGCTGGTCGCGCACGGGCTTCAGCAGCGCCTCCACGTCCTCCGCGGTGCGCGCGCCGCGCTCATGCCAGCGCTCCAGTACCAGCTGCACCTGGTCGAGGGTGCGCTTGTTCTCCTCCGCGCACCACCGGCCCGCCAGCTCGATCACCCTGTCGTCGAACAGCTCCAGCATCGAGCGGTACCAGGCCAGCGTGCCGGGCTCGGTGAAGGTGTCCACGTCCAGCCCCAGCACCTCCAGCAGTTTGCGGAGGCTCGCGCGGGTCTCCTGCAGCTCCAGAGTCTCCCGCTCCGTCGCCGTGGCCTGGCCGCTCTGCTCCAGCATGCGGCGCAGGATCGTGTCGATATAGCCGAAGGACGGGCTGTTCGTCTTGGTCGTCTCAGCGCAGGCGGCCTCGATGGCCTGGGACGTGTAGCCCCAGTCCCGCAGCCACTTCCTGTACAGCTCCAGCTCATCGCGGGATGGCAGGCGGCGGCTGACGCCCAGGCGGCGCAGCAGGGCCTTCGCCCCGTCCCGCACGGCCTTGTCGCGCTCGAGGATCTGGGCCGCCTCGTCGATGGTGCTCACCCGCGCGTCGATCATCTCGCCGATCAGCTCGTTGGTGTCGCCCGCCGTGAAGCTGAAGTTTTTGCCCTTGGTGTCGATCATGTGGCGGATGAACAGCAGCACGACCTCCTGGGGCAGGTGGTAGACCTCCACCCACTCGCACGCGGTGCTGATCTCGCCGGAGTGCAGGGTGCGCTCGTTGCCGAACTGGCTGTGCAGGGACTCCACAAAGGACAGCCACCTCGGGTCAACCCGCTGGCCACCCTCCAGCTCCCGCTGGGCGGGATGCAGATAACGGTAAGCCGGCGGGTTGTCGCTCACGCGCTCCACCAGTCCCACGAACTCCCAGTGCCGGAAGGCGCCCAACACGTCCTGCTTCTCCATACCCAGGGCCAGCGCCACGTCCTCCACGCTCAGGCTTTCATCCGGAAAGTGGCTCCGCATCAGCCCGTAGAGGTAGACCCGGACGTGATCGCCCTTGGCGGTCGGCAGGTATTCCTCTATGAAAAGATTGCTGACCGGTGTGCTCTCCCACCGGTCAGATCCGCTCTGAAAGCCGAAAAGGCTCATGCCGTACTTCCTTTCATGCCTTGTTCTCAACCAGAAGCCCCGCGCCTGTCCGGGCGCGTCCAGCAGCCCCGGCTGTCCCGGAGGGCGAAGAGCAGGTCGATCAGCTCATGTTTGTAGGGAATGAACGTCCCCGCGTCGATCATCCGGTGGATGTCCCCCGCGTCCGCCCAGCGCACCGCCTGCACCTCCTCGGCCTGCAGCCGAAGGGTCTCGGGCGCGGGATCCCCGCGCAGGATATAAAAGTCGTCGATTACCTGGCCGGGACGCAGGGTCAGCGCCGGCGGCAGGCCCGTGAGATCGGCCCGGAGGCCGATCTCCTCCAGCAGCTCCCGCGCGGCAGCGGTGCGGCTGTCGTCGCCCGTCTGCGCGCCGCCGCCCATGGTCACGTCCCACAGGCCCGTCCAGCGCGCGTGGGACGCCGAGCGCTGCTGGATCAGCATCCGCCCGTCGCTCCCGAAGAGGCACACGTGCACCACCATGCGGTAGCGGTCCGGCGGCAGCTTCTCCCCGCGCAGCGCGGTTTCGCCCGTGGGCTGTCGGTCATAGGTATACAGATCCACTCTCTCTACCATCGTCAGGGCTCCCTGTACCAGCACCACTGGCGCATGTCCTCGGTGTTGATGACCGTGAGAATCTCCTCATAGCCGATGTCGAAATACCAGGCGTCCAGGTCCGTGTCGTTCACGCGCTTGGTCACGTGGTGCTGAACCTCCTCCAACGGCACGCCGATCAGCGACACGGTGACGCCGCCCTGGGTGGGCTTGCAGCCGCGGTACTTCGGCAGGCCGTAGCGGATCAGCTCCTTGAAGCGATCCTCAAAGGCCGGGTGGAAATACTGGCTGTGGATCATCAGCGGATAGTCCAGCCAGGGCGCAAGGTTCGGGTGATCCTCCGCCGTGTAGCCGAAGTCCCGCAGGGTGCCGATGAACATCGCCACATGCTTGGCCCCGTGGTTCATGGCGAAGAGGTCGCCGGGCTGCAGGTGCTGGGCCAGGGTATCCCAGTAGGGCACGAAGGGGTCAATCTCGCTGCACCACAGGTGCTCGCCGTGATGCATGGCCTCCTTCATCAGGCTCTCGATGTTGTCCAGATCGTCGCCGTTGGCCTCGCCCCAGATCCAGTTGATGAAGCCGTAGCAGTCAAAGCCGTAGATATAGTTCTGATCCTTGATCTGCCAGCCGTCGCCCAACCAGGCCTTGCGGGTGGTGTACTCCGGGTACTTGGCGAAGATTGGCACCTGGTTCTGTCCGCCGAAAAAATAAGGAATGCCCTGGGGGAACAGCGGCTGCACGTTAGATTCGGTGATCTCGTTGTAGCGCTTCACGAAGGGGTTGCCCTCCTCCAGCATGGACAGGGCCTTGTCCAGGTATTCGCTGCGCTGCAGCTCAGCGCCGGCGGCGCAGCAGCTCATCAGCATGAGCAGCGCAAACAGTGTGCAGAAGATACGCTTCACGTTTCATCACTCCCTCGGTGGAATTATACCATAAGCAGGCGCTTTCCCGCAAGGCTTTTGCGCCGGCGGAACGCGCTATATCAGGCAATCAAAACGGCAGCCGCTGCGCGATGGAGCGGCTGCCGATGCCATGTTCGATTAGTTTCCCGCCAGCTTCTGGGTGTAGCTCCAGCCGGCGTCGACAGCCGCCTGATGGCTGGTGGCGTAGGGGCCGATGGAGGCCACCTCCGCCGCCGTGCGCGGGAAGTGGATGCACAGGTGTCCGTCAAAGTTGTTGTCCATGATGTGGGAGGTCTCATGGGGCATATCGTGGATGGTCGCCATGTAGGTCACGCCGTTGGAGAGCGTCACCCACACGCCCTTGGGATTCCAGGTCGTCTTGCCCCCGAAGGCGCGGATCATCTTCGCCGTGTCGTTGGCGGTCAACGGCTCCGCGTCCGCGTGCGCGCCGAAGGAGAACATGTGCACCTGCCAGCTGATGCCCGTGGCATAGTCATACACCGTGGCGTACTGGTACTTGCGCGCCGCGGCCTTCACCTCGGTGTACCAGTTGGCGTAGCGCACGGAGGAGGCCGAGGGCTTGGTAGCCGTCGCCGTGGCCGTGGCGGTCGAGGCCAACGCCGTGGTCGAAGCGGCCTGGGTCTTGCCGCTGGCGTTCACGGCGGAGGAGCTGTTGAGGGCGGCCAGGGTCGCGGCCCCGGCGATGCCGTCGCTGGAGAGCTTGTTCGCCTTCTGGAAGGCCACGAGGGCCTTGGCCGTGAGGGAGCCGAAGGTGCCGTCCGCCTTGCCGGAGAGATAGCCCAGCTCGATCAGCCGCTTCTGCAGGCTGGTGACGTCCGAGCCCTTGTCGCCCTGCTTGAGGCTCGCGGAGGCGCTGGCGGTAGCCGGGGCCGCCGTCGGCGTGGAGGAGGCAGCCTTCGCGCTGCCCGCGTAGAGCTTGGCGAGGGTCGTGCTGCCCGCGATGCCGTCCCGGCTCAGGTTGTTGGCCCGCTGGAAGGCGATGACCGCGTTGGCCGTGTCGGTGCCGTAGACGCCGTCCGCCTTGCCGAAAAGGTATTTCAGCTCGATCAGCCGCTCCTGCAGGGCGCGCACGGCCTCGCCGGTCATGCCCAGCTTCAGGGTGCTGAAGTCGTCCACCGTGCCGCCCGCCACCGCGCCGGAATACATCACCGCGGAGGAGGAGTAGAGGCGCACCTGGGTTTCATAGCCCGCCGCGCCGTCCACCCGCAGGCCGTTCTTCTTCTGGAAGGCCCGGATGGCCGCCACGTCGTCCGCCTTGCAGGTGCCGTCCGCCGTCGCCTGGTAGTAGCCCAGGGCGGTCAGGCGCTGCTGCAGGGATCTCACCTCTTCGCCCGTCACGCCCAGCTTGATGACCAGGGCGTTCTCCGCCGTCAGCGGCGTGGGCTCGGGCGTGGGCGTGGGCACCTCGGTGGGCACGGGCGTCGGCGTGGGCTTCTGGTTGGCCTTCAGCGCGTTCGCGCTGAAGAGCACGTCGTAGGTGTCGGGGCCCGCGATGCCGTCCGGCGTCAGGCCGTTGTTCTCCTGGAAGGCCTTGAGGGCCTTCACGCTGCGATCCCCGAAGAGGCCGTCCACCCGGTTGGTGAAGTAGCCGAGGGCCTTCAGGCGGTTCTGCACCATCTTCGCGTCCGCGCCCTTGGCGCCCTGGCGCACGGTGGTACCTGGACGGGCCATGGTCGGAGCGGGTGTGGGCACCGCCGTGGGCACAGGCGTGGCCGTGACGCCCGCCGCGAAGGCGCTGCCGCTGAACAGCAGCGACCAGGTGGTGCCGCCGACCTTGCCGTCCGCCGTGAGTCCGTTGGCCTTCTGGAAGGCCTTGACCGCCTTCACCGTCTCGCTGTCGTGCACCATGGTGATCTCGCCGGCATAGTAGCCCAGCTCCCGCAGGCGGATCTGCACGGTGCCCACCTGCTCGCCCGTGTTGCCCTGGCGGATGGTCACGCCCTCCACGGGCGCGAGCGTCTTGACATTGGTCTTGGAGCCCGCGGCGTTCTTCGGCGATCCGCTGTAGAGGAAGGCCTGGAGGTTCGCGTCCACCACGCCGGTGGCCGGATACTCGTTGCGGTTCTGGAAGGCGATGACGGCCTGCTCGGTCGCGCGGCCAAACTGGCCGTCCACCGCGCCGGAGAGGAAGCCCAGCTCCTTCAGCGCGTTCTGCAGGGCGATGACCGCCGAGCCCGCGCTGCCGGTCTGCAGCACCTGGTAGGTGCTCGCGTCATCCACCGGGGCCACCTCGACCGCCGGGGCCTCCGTGGCCTTGACCTTCACGATGGGCAGCAGGTTGACGTACTCCTTGATGACATAGCCCTCCTGGCCCTTGTAGGTCAGGTGGGCGAAGGTGCGGCCCAGGCTCAGCATCTCCACCGTCGCGCCCTTGGGGATGGTGGCCAGCCGGGTGGATTTCCGGTCGGCCTTCGCCAGCAGGCTCGCCTTGGTGTTGGTGGTGGTGCTGTAGGGATAGCCGCCGGCCGTGGGGGTGGCCGCCGGCGCGATGGTCACCATCACATCGCTCTCGACAGAGAGGTATTGCTTGAGGATATAGCCCTTGCGGCCTGCGTATTCCACGGCAAAATAGCTGCCCCGCTCGCCGGTCACGGTCACGGTCTCCCCCTGGGGGAGCGTCTCGAGGACGATGGCGGTGCTGGACGCGCTCCTGCGCATGCGCACCGAGTCCGTGGTGACGGTGGTGAAGGGATAGCTCAGCGCCGCCTGCGCCCCGGTGAGCGCAAGACTGACGAGAAGGGCCAGGCAGGCCAGTGCGGCACACAGCTTTTTCATCGTTGTGCCCTCCTATGCGATCAAAGGATAAAGCGGATACTCAGACGCATCCGCATACATTGTAAAACATTCTCGTAAAGCTGTCAACAGAAATTGACTTTCTTTCGTAATATATACGAAACACTTAGGCCATGCAAGGCTGGAGAGCCGCCCGCTCGGCAGGCTTCGGAAGCCCTGCAGCGCGGCAAGAAAGGAGGCACAGCAGGATGAAAAGCCAAAAAGCGTCAGATATATGACTATTCTGTAAATTCCTTGGGCCGTACATTGACAGCCCTCAAGCGTATCATGTAAAATGATTATGTATGCCGCCGCGCATACGAGAACCACGTGAGGTGTCTTAGTCTATGAAGAAAAGGTTCTTTCTCTGTCTCCTCGCCCTTGTGACCCTGTTCAGCCTGACGGGCCTTCTGTCCGCCCAGGCTGAAGTCGTCCAGCTGCCCATCGACGAAACCGGCGGCATGCCGCCCCTGGCCTCCGGCTACAGCGGGGATCTCGCCTATGAGGATCCCACCATCAAGGTCAGCATCGAGCTGGGCCGCGAGGAGAACTGTGACTATTGGATCGCGGACATCCAGATCACCGATCCCGCGCAGCTGCGCACCGCCGCCGCCGACGGCTTCAGCTCCACCATGGCCATGGACGGCCAGAAGCTGGCCCGCCGCGTGAACGCCGTGCTCGCCATCGACGGCGACTATTTCTGCTACACCGGCTCCGGCTACATCCTGCGCCAGGGTCAGCTCTACCTCAACAAGCTCAACGGCGACCGTGACGTGCTGCTGGTGGACGAGCTGGGCAATTTCCACGGCCGTCATCTGGCGGAGGACGGCAGCATCACCGGCAGCGTGCGCGGCCGCAAGATCATGAACGCCTTCTATTTCGGACCGATCCTGGTCGAGAACGGTGAGGTCTGCCCCGACGTGACCGGCCAGGACATGGCCGCCCGCGAGAAGCGGCAGCGCATGTGCATCGCCCAGGTGGGTGAACTGCACTACAAAGCCATCTGCTGCGCCGCCCCGGCCCGCGGCTCCGCCGGCATGACGCTGGAGCAGTTCGCCGCCTTCGTCGCGCGCCAGGACGTGCTCATCGCCTACAACCTGGACGGCGGCGACTCCACCATGATGATTTTCCAGAACAAGAAGATCAACGACGTCAAGAACAACTCCACCCGCGACATCTGCGACATCATTTACTTCGCTTCGGCCTGGAAGGCGGAATGACCATGACGGTGCAAGCCGGTTTCTATCTGATGACCCTCGGCGCGGGCCTGATCCTGAGTTTCGCGCTGTACGCCGCCCGCCTGCACAGGCGGGGGCTGCCCGCGGGCCTGGCGCTCACGACGCTGTTCTTCTCCATCCCCTTCGGCTATCTCTTCGCCAAGCTGGTCTACATCATCTGCCGCTTCCGCGCGTCGATCCTGAACTACGGCTTAGCCGCCTTTATCCGGCTGCGGCCCGAGGAGTTTTCCTTCGCGGGCGGCGCCATCGGCGTGATCCTGGCGGTGGCCATGTGCGCCCGGCTGAGGAAGCGCTCCCCCGCCGAGGCCCTGGACATCTTCGCCCCCGCGGGCTGCCTGCTGGTGGCTTTCGCCCGGGCCGGCGAGTACTTCCTGGGCAGTGTGGGCTGGGGCGATTACCTCGAGATCGAATGGCTCTGCCGCTTCCCCTTCGCGGCGCAGAACCGCTACGGCGAATGGTTCCTGGCGGTGTTCACCTTCGAGGCGCTGATTGCCCTCATCATCTGCGCCCTGGCCCTCGTCCGCGAGGAGCGCTACCAGGCGCACCGCGGCCTCCTGTTCGCCCACACGGCCTACAGCCTGTGCATCTGCCAGATTTTCCCGGAGATGCTGCGCGCCGTGACCATCATCTTCAGCTTCGTGCGCACGGAGCAGGTGGTGTGCGCGCTGACAGCCTTGGGCCTGCTGTGGTTCGTCTGCGCGAAGCTGCACGCCCGCGGCAAGAAGGGCGCCTACCGCCCGCTGATCTGGATCTGGGTGTTGGCCGGCCTCAACATCGCTCTGCAGTTTGCCCTGGACAAGCCCTATCTCTTCATCGATCCCCTGCCGCTGAGCGAGAACGCGAACGCCTGGATGATGGAGCACTCCGCTATCATCTTCTACTGCATCATGGTGGTGTGCATTGTGCTGATGCTCATGCTGATGATCAGGGCAGCACATACGCTGGCGGCCAAGAGCGGGAAGCGCAGCCGCTGATGATAATGTGATTTAAGCCACGCCATGTATGAGGCGTGGTTTTTTGATGCCTGACCTTTGTATGTATATTCTTTTTTCTTCTAAGAGAAGATTCCGCGCCTGCGGGCGCGGGGAGGGGGCTTTGCGATCGCCCCCTCCACCCCTTCGCGCCGCGCTTTTGTTTATCATTCGTGATAGGATTCATTTTTAGTGACATCGCGAAAAAAACCGAGGAGATACAGCCGAAGGGTTGCGGGGGGCATGGCGATGTGATACACTGGTCAAGGCTTACCCAATTCGCACTGTTCAGAAAGGCCGACCTATGGTTGAAACCTGGTACACACCCATTCCCCGGCTGACCGGCCGCAAGGGCCGCAAGGTGTATGTCTACCTCCCCGACGCCTGCATGGAGGACCCCGAGGCGCGCTTCCCCGTGCTGTACATGTTCGACGGCCACAACGTCTTCTTCGACGAGGACGCGACCTACGGCAAGAGCTGGGGCATGAAGGAATACATGGACGCGACGCAGACGCCCCTGATCATCGTCGCCGTCGACTGCAACCACCGCCGCAACAACGGCAGGCTCAGCGAGTACTCGCCCTTCTCCTTCCACGACGACTTTTTCGGCGACGTGCGGGGCCGGGGCAGGCTGTTCATGAACTGGCTCGCCTACAGCCTCAAGCCGATGATCGACGAGCACTATCCCACCATCCCGGACCGGGAGGCCACCTTCATCGCGGGCAGCTCCATGGGCGGGCTGATGACGATCTACGCCGTGACCGCCTACAACGACGTATTCGGACGCGGCGCGGCCCTCTCCCCCAGCGTGTGGGTCAGCCCCGACCGCCTGGACAGCCTGATCGAGCGGACGGATTTCCACCCCGGCACCGTGCTGTACATGGATTACGGCTCGCGGGAGATGCAGAACCACGGCGAGATGCTGCGCCACTACATGCGCATCGCCAACGCGCTGATGCGCAGGGGCGTGTGGCTCAACAGCCGCATCGTGCCCAACGGCGACCACTGCGAGGCCTGCTGGGAGGAACAGATTCCCTTCCTGATGCAAACCCTGCTCTACGAGCGCGAATGAAGGAGCAATGTGTATGGAAACCCAGTATTTCAAGGAGTACAGCCCGGCGCTGGGCCGCGACATGGAGCTGAAGGTCTACGGCCACGCGGGCAAGCCCATCCTCTTTATCCCCTGCCAGGACGGGCACTTTTATGACTTTGAGAACTTCGGCATGGCGGACTGCTGGGCGCCGTGGATCGAGAGCGGCCAGTGCATGGTCTTCTCCATCGACACCATCGACCAGGAGACCTGGAGCAACAAGGGCGGCGATCCGCGCTGGCGCATCGAGCGCTACGAGCAGTGGATCCGCTTCATCACCGACGAGATTGTGCCCTTCGCGCGGGATATGGTGAACCAGCGCAACGGCTGGACGGGCTATCCCGGGGTGGCGGTTTACGGGGCCTCCCTGGGTGCGATCCACGCGGCCAACCTCTTCTTCCGCCGTCCCGATCTCTTCGACGGCCTGCTGGCCCTCAGCGGCATCTACACCGCCTCCTACGGCTTCGACGGCTACATGGACGATCTCGTCTACATGAACAGCCCGGTGGATTCCCTGGGCGGCATGCCCGCGGATCACCCCTTCATCCAGGAGTACAACCGGCACCGGGGGATCATCGTGGTGGGCACAGGCCCCTGGGAGATTCCGGAGACCACCTTCCAGCTGCGGGATATCTGCGCGTCCAAGGGCATCAACGTGTGGTTTGATATCTGGGGCAGTGACAGCGCCCATGACTGGGACTGGTGGTTCAAGCAGTGTCAGTATCACCTTCCTCATTTGTTAGGGGACTGAGAGATCCCGCGCCTGCGGGCGCGGGGAGGGGGCTTTGCGATCGCCCCCTCCACCCCTTCGCCCCATCTTTTTAGTGGGAACTATCGGAACGCTTGCGCTGATGCGAGGCTGTTGAACAAATCTTTAACTCTTGCTGATTAGCGAAAGGACAACGCCATGAAGAATTTTGTGTTTATCTCCCCGAACTTCCCCACCAACTACTGGCAGTTCTGCCGCGAGCTGAGCCACAACGGCCTGCGCGTGCTCGGCATCGGCGACCAGCCCTATGACGAGCTGAACCCGGCCCTGAAGGACGCCCTGCACGAGTACTACAAGGTCTCCACCCTGGAGAACTACGACGAGGTCTACCGCGCGGTGGCCTTCTTCATCAGCAAGTACGGCCGCATCGACTGGCTGGAGAGCAACAACGAGTACTGGCTGGAGCGGGACGCCATGCTGCGCACCGACTTCCACATCACCAGCGGCTGGCAGGTCAGCGACCTGGCGCGCATCAAGTACAAGAGCGGCATGAAGCCCTACTACCAGCAGGCCGGCATCCGCACCGCCCGCTACCACATGGTGGACGATATCGAGGGCTGCAAGGCTTTCATCGGCGAGGTCGGCTATCCCGTCATCGTCAAGCCCGACAACGGCGTCGGCGCGTCCCACACCTACAAGCTGGACGACGACGGCGAGCTGCAGGCCTTCCTGGCGGAGAAGGATCCCGCCGTGCCCTACATCATGGAGGAGTTCGTCACCGCCGAGGTCAACAGCTACGACGCCATCATCGACAGCAACGGCGATCCCATCTTTGAGACCGGCAACGTGACCCCGGACTCCATCATGGACATCGTCAACAACAACGACAACTCCATCTACTACATCGTCAAGGACCTGGCGGACGACGTGCGCGCCGCCGGCCGCGCCACCGTGAAGGCCTTCGGCGTGAAAAGCCGCTTCGTGCACTTTGAGTTCTTCCGCCTGACCAAGGATCAGCCCATGGGCAAGGCGGGCGACGTGGTGGCCCTGGAAGTCAACATGCGTCCCTGCGGCGGCTTCTCCCCCGACATGATGAACTTCGCCAACAGCACCGACGTGTACAAGATCTGGGCGGACATGATCGCCTACAACACGACGCTGAAGCCCAGCGGCGAGCACAATTACTGCGCCTTCGCCGGCCGCCGCGACGGAAAGAACTTCCAGCTGAGCGACGACATGCTCATGGCGAAGTACGGCGCGCAGCTGCGCATGACCGGCCGCATCCCGGACGCCCTCTCCGGCGCCATGGGCAACCGGATGTTCGTGGGCCTCTTCCCCACCGAGGAAGCCATGAACGCCTTCTACGCCGACGCATTGAAAGAATAATCTATCCTTCATAGATCATAAAAGACACGGCCTGAATACCTCAGCGCCGTGTCTTTTATCATAAGAACAATCACGCATTCATGCCAAAGAAGCGGCTGAGCTTCCCAGGCTCATTGTAGCAGATCCCCTGCCACCCCAAGGTCATCGCGGCCTCCACATTCACCGGCGTGTCGTCGATGAACAGCGACCGCGTCGGCTGCAAGCCGTAGCACTCCGTCAGCCGGCGGAAAATGGCCGGATCGGGCTTCAGCAGGCCCACCCGGGCGGAGATCACCTTGCCGTCGAACAGGGAGAAGAAGTCGTATTTCTTCTCGATATAGGCGAAGGCGTCGGTGTGGTAGTTGCTCAGCACAAAGGCCTTCTTGCCGTGGGCCTTCACCGCGCGGAGGGTCTCGACGCCCTCCGGGATCGTATGCTTGAGATCCTGCCAGTTCTGCAGGATCAGGCGGATGCTCGACCGCAGGTCGCTCTCGCGGCCCGTCATGGCCTCCAGCGCCTCGTCATAGGTGATGATGCCGTGATCCAGCATGATCCAGTAGGGCGTTTTGAACACGCGGCCCATCAGGCGCGCCTGCAGCGCGTCCTGTCCGTGGAAAAGCTCGGTCAGCACCTGCTCGGGGGAAAAGCGCACCAGCACGTTTCCCACGTCGAAAACAACGGCGTCCAGCTGATCCCAGGGCGCCGTGGTATACAGATCATCCAGCATCAAAAGCACGTTGATTCTTCCTCCGAATCCTACGCGGCAGCCAAGGTTCCGCGCCTGCGGGCGCGGGCAAAGGGCTTTGCGATCGTTCCGGGGCTGCCGCCCGCTCTTCGCTGAAAACAGTCCACCGGACTGTTTTCCGGGCGCTCAGAGCCCTTTGCAAACCTTCGCCTATCCTCTTTAGTCTTTCTATTCTCCTACCCCATAGGTGCGGGTGAGGGTCATCAGGCCTTCGCCCCAGGGCTGGCCCACGCCCAGGCCGCGCATCGACACGGCCTCAAACAGTTCCGCCTCGGTCACGCACAGGCTGCCACGCCACCTCGCGTAGTGGAGGTGCTTCTCCTCCACATCCAGCCATCCGCGATCCATCAGGTGCAGGGAGCGCACCTCGAAGCCGTTGTGCGCAGAGCTCTCGCGCAGCCAGTGGTTCAGCCAAGTCTCGTCCAGCAGGCGCTCGTCCGCCGCGGGGCACAGGCCCATGGGGCTGGCGTTCAGTTCAAAGCGCCAGAGGCTCCCGTTGGTGGCGTCCTCGATCACATCGTCGTAGTCAAAGGTCTCCCAGGAGGGAAACACGCCGAGGTAGCCGTAGCGCTCGTGGGCCATGTACAGGCTCGGGCGCAGGCGGGACAGGATCACCAGCCACTGCCGGCTGCCGATCTGATCCACGCGGAACAGCGGCACCATGTTGCCGCCCGCGAAGGCCGCCCGCACCGTGAGGCACAGCAGCGCCTGATTCTTCAGCAATTCAATCGTTTCGCGCCGGTTGATGTCCAGCGCCATATGAGTCAGAAACATAGGCACCTCCGGAACAACTCTCAGCCCCGGAAAGCGGCTCGGTGTTTATCTGAGGCCCAGGGCCTCCGCCGACTCGTCGATATCCAGGGTTGCAAAGTAATCGCGCGGAGTTTCCGCCCGGCGAATGAGCCGGTAGTCTCCCGCGGCCGTCAGTAGCACCTCTGCCGAGCGGAGGCGGCCATTGTAGTTATAACCCATCGCATAGCCGTGGGCGCCCGTGTCGTGGATCACGACCAGATCGCCCTCGTTGATCTCCGGCAGAGGCCGGTCGATCGCAAACTTGTCGTTGTTCTCGCACAGGCAGCCCGTCACGTCGTACACGTGATCGCAGGGTGCCTCGCGCTTGCCGCACACGGTGATGTGGTGATAAGCGCCGTACATGGCGGGCCGCATCAGGTTGGCGGCGCAGGCGTCCAGGCCGATGTAGTGCTTGTAGGTATCCTTATGGTGGGTGGCATGGGTGACCAGCCAGCCGTTGGGGCCCGTCATCCAGCGGCCCAGCTCCGTCTTGATGGCGACGCCGCCCTGGGGAAAAACCTCCTCGTAGACCCTTCGCACCGCCGCGCCGATGGCCGCGATGTCGGGCTTGTTGTCCTCCGGGCGGTAGGGAATGCCCACGCCGCCGGAGAGGTTGATGAAGGCCAGCGCCAGGCCGGTTTCCTCCGCCAGCACCTTGCCGGTCTCGAAGAGGATGCGCGCGAGGGTCGGATAATAGTCGTTGTCGATGGTGTTGCTGGAGAGGAAGGCGTGCAGGCCGAAGCGCTTGGCGCCCAGCTCCCGCAGCTGCGCCAGCCCCTCCTGCAGCTGGGGATAGGTGAAGCCGTACTTGGCCTCTCCCGGGTTGCCCATCACGAAGGTGCCGATCTTGAAATCTCCGCCGGGATTGTAGCGGCAGCACACGGTCTCCGGGATACCGCCGTGGGCGCGCAGGATGTCGATGTGGCTGATGTCGTCCAGGTTGACGTAGGCCCCCAGCTCCCGCGCCATGCGGAACTCGTCGTCCGGCATCGCGTTGGCGGAGAACATGACGTCCCGGCCGGAAAAGCCGCAGGCCTTCGCCAGCATCAGCTCGGTCTCGCTGGAGCAGTCCACGCCGCACTTTTCCTCCTTCAGGATGCGGAGGATGGCGGGATTGGGCAGGGCCTTGACGGCGAAATACTCCTCAAAGTCCTCGCACCAGGAGAAGGCGGCGTTCAGCGCTCGCGCGTTGGAGCGGATGCCCTGCTCGTCGTAGAGATGAAAAGGCGTCGGAAACCGCCTTGCGGCCTCCTCGAACGCTCCATCAGGTAACACGAAATTAGGCATTGGCATCTCCCCCTTTGCGCTTTTTAAAAGATCGGCAAGATAATCATAGCACGAAAAGACCGTTACGGGGTGTATTTTTTTTGTATTTCGTCCCCTATCAGCTTCGCGATCTCCCGCACGGCGGCGTCGGCGGCCTCCTGCATGGACAGGCGCGGCGTCCCAGCGATCACCGTGTCGCAGCGGCCCACGGGCACCAGCACGCGCTGCGCCCGCGACTGGCCCACGGCCCGGGCCATCTCCGCCGTCACCTCGCCCAGCATCGCGTCGGCCAGCACCATGCCCAGCGGCGCGGCGATGATATCCGCCTCCCGGGCGCACAGGAGCACCGCGTTCTCCCCCGTCGCGCCCCGCTCAGCCCCAGCGCGCAGCATGGCGGCCGTCGCCATGGCGTTGGTGCCGACGCAGATCAGCTCCTGCTCGGGAAAGGCCTTCTTCAGCCCCGCCACAAGCAGCTTGCCCAGGCCGCCGCCCTGGGCGTCCATGATGACAATCCGCATGCTCTTCACCTCCGGCACTTCGTCACGCTCCGGCCTGCAGCGCCAGCAGGTAGGAGCCCGTCAGTCCGCTGGCGGTGTCCAGGCCGGGCTCCACGATGTAGTCCGACAGATCCGATCCGTCCAGCTCCTCGATGTAGCCGTTGAGCAGCTCCAGCGTCCTGCGGCGGATCAGCGGGAAGATGTGCTTGCGCTGCAGCACGCCGCCGCCCAGGATGATTTTCTCCGGGGACAGGGTGAGGATCACGTTGTAGCACATCTGGGCCAGGTAGTTGGCCTCGATCTCCCAGGCGACGTGATCGTCCGGCAGCTCCTTCGCCGAGAGGCCCCAGCGCTTCTCCATGCTCGGGCCGGCGGCCAGGCCCTCCAGGCAGCTCTTGTGGTAGGGGCAGAAGCCCTCAGGCTTCGGGTCGCGGGGATCGGGGGTCAGCAGCATATGGCCCAGCTCCGGGTGCATCAGGCCGTGGATCGGCTTGCCGTCCACCACCACGCCGCCGCCGACGCCCGTGCCGATGGTGACATAGACGCAGCTGGCCAGGCCCTTCGCCGCGCCGAGCTTTGCCTCCGCCAGCGCCGCCGCGTTGACGTCGGTGTCAAGCGCCACCGGCACGTGCAGGGCCTCGCTGAAGGCCTTGACGATGTTGAAGCCCCGCCAGGAGAGCTTGGGCGACGCGCCGACGGCGCCATAGCGCGGGTCCTTGGGATTCAGGCACAGCGGCCCGAAGCTGCCGATGCCCAGGGCGTCGATCTTCTTCTCCGCGAAGAAGGCCGCCATCTTCGGGAAGGTGATGTCCGGGGCCTCGGTGGGCATCACGGTGCGGTCGAGCAGGGTTCCGTTCTCGTCGAAGCAGCCCAGCACCATTTTGGTGCCACCGGCTTCCAATGCGCCGTAGAGCATGGGGATTCCTCCTTATTCTTCATAGTCATTGTGCTGTATCAGCAGAGGGTTCCGCGCCTGCGGGCGCGGGCAGGGGGCTTTGCGATCGCCCCCTGCACCCCTTCGCGCGCCGTATTTCGCATGGGCTGTAGGCAGTTCATCTTAAACGCATGCGGCCGAAGAGTCCAGAGGCGATCGGAAAGCCTCTGGTCGCCGCCCGCAGGCGGCGAAATGCTCTGCAGCAGGGGTTCCGCGCCTGCGGGCGCGGACAGGGGGCTTTGCGGTCGCCCCCTGCACCCCTTCGCGCGCCCGTCTCTATAGGTTCAACATATAAAGGTTTGTTTATCTTCCCTCATAGTGAATCTGCGTCACCATACCATCCGTGGCGCAGACCGTTTCCGGGAAGACCGCTCTCGCGTTGTCCACAAAGGCCTCCGGCTCCTCCAGGGAGGTCGAGAAATGGGTCAGGATCAGGCGCTTCGTGCCCGCCTGGGCGGCCAGCGCAGCGCTCTCCCGGAAGATCATGTGGTGGTTGTGCACAGCCAGGGGCAGCTTCTCCTCCTCGCCGTACATACCTTCTAAGAACATCAGATCCGTGCCCTCGCCCATCCGCGCGATAGCCGGCACGGGCCTTGTGTCCGTCGCGTAGAGGAAGCTAAGGCCCTTTCTCGGCGGCCCCATCACCGCCTCCGGGGCCACCGCCCGGCCGTCCGGCAGCTCGACGGTCTCGCCCTGCTGCAGCTTTCCCCACAGGGCCATCGGGATGCCGAGCCCCTGCGCCTTCTCCGGGTCAAACTTGGGCGGTCTGGCCAGGTCAAAGCGGTAGCCAAGGCAGGGCATGCCGTGATCCAGCGCGAAGGAGGACGCCTGCAGTCCGCAGACCTCGAAGGCCGCCTCGCCGAAGGGCAACTCGTGCAGCTCCAGCGCGTAGGGCAGCTGGGGCGCGATGACGCGCAGGCCCTCGATCACGCGCCTGAGTCCCGGCGGGCCATAAATGGCGAAGGGCTCCGTCTTGCCCGCCTTTGCCAGCGCCAGCAGGAAGCCCGGCACGCCGCTGCAGTGATCCGCGTGGTAGTGCGTGAGGACCAGCGCCTCGATGCGCAGGAAGCCCCAGCCGAGGCGGCCGATCTCCATCTGCGTGCCCTCGCCGCAGTCCAGCAGAAAAGCCCGTCCCTGCACGCGCACATAAAGGCTCGCCAGCGCGCGCGTATGGAGCGGTATGCTTCCGCCTGTTCCGAGGGTGCACAGATCAATCATGTCGGTTTGCCTCCCGCGGGCAGCGCTCTCCCAGCGCCTGTCCGCCTGCTTCTGTCGCATTTTTTCGACGTTTTCCGCCGGATTCCTGCCTGTCCGCTCAGTCCTGGGACGTCAGCGCGGAGAAGCCCTCGCCCAGCACCTCGAAGGCCTCGGTCATGAAGACGAAGGCGTTCTCGTCCTCCTGCCGCACGATCTCCTTGATCATCGGCAGCTCCTGCCGGGCGATGACGCACATCAGCACGGGCCGTTCCGCGCCGGAGTACGCGCCCCGGGCCTGCAGGTGGGTCGCCCCGCGGTTCATCTCGTGGAGGATGCGCCGGCTGATGGCCTCCCACCTGTCCGACACGATGAAGCAGGTCTTGTTGGACACAAAGCCCACCATCACCGTGTCGATCACCTTCGAGGAGACGAAGATGCAGATCATCGCGTAGAGGGCCTCGGTGGTGCCGAAGGCCACGCCCGCCGCGGCCACCACCAGGGCGTCCAGCATGAACAGGATCATGCCCATCGAGACGAAGGGCAGATGCCGGTGGATCAGCTTGGCGATCATGTCCGTGCCGCCGGTCGTCGCGCCGCCGCGCACGATCATGCCCAGGCCGATGCCCAGCACCACGCCGCCGTAGACGCTGCCCAGCAGCGGGTCCACCGTCATCGGCGCGAGGGGCAGAAAGTCGATGGCCAGGGAGAACAGCACCGTCGCCGCCAGCGAGCGCAGGAAAAAGATGCCGCCGATGGCCTTGAAGCTGAGCAGGAACAGCGGCACGTTCATCGCCAGGCTGGCGATACCCACGGGCAGGCCCAGGGTGTGGTTGAGGATCATTGCGACGCCGGTCAGTCCGCCCGGGGCGATGTGGTTCGGCGTGAGAAACAGGGGGTAGGCCGCGCCGCCCACCAGGCAGCCCAGCAGGATTTGCAGCCACGCGGCGACGCGCTTGTCGCTGCGGATCTTCTGTCCAAGGTCGGTCATGGGTGTCTCCTATCGTTCCATGGTTGCCATCGCGGACGCGCCTGTTAGGCTTCCGGCTCCTCCGGCGGAAGGGCGCGCGCGTCCAGGGTGTTCATTCTCTTTTCCCGCTCCCGCCAGGAGGGCAGGAACAGCGTCATCAGGCTGTGAAACCGCGCCGAGTGATCCGGGCAGTGGAAGTGGCACAGCTCGTGCACCAGCACGCACTCGATGCACTCCTCCGGGTATTTGGCGAGGTTCGTGTTGAGGGTGACGCAGCCCGTCTTGGTGTTGCATGAGCCCCAGCGGCTCTTCATCTCCCGGAAGCGCAGCTTCTGCGCCCGCACGCCCATGCGCACCTCCCATATCGGGAGAAGGCGCTTCACCACCTCCAGCAGGCGGTCGTTCCGCCAGCGCAGGAAGTCCGCGCCCGCGGGCACGCCATCCCGGCCCAGCTCCACCCGCTGCCCCAGCGCCATGTGGCGCTCACCCGGGGCGCAGCGCGGCTGCCAGACCTGCATCCTGCTGCCGACCTTGCGGATCCAGTCGTCATGCTCGCTGAGGAAGCGCTCGATCTCCCGGCGCGTGCTGCCCTTGGGCACGGAGAGGCTGAAGCCGCTCTCCCCGTTCCGGCCGCGCAGCACCATCCGCCTGCAGTTGGCGCGGACGGTCACCTCGATCCGAAAGCCTTCGTGCTCGATCACCTGCTTCATCCGGGCGTCTTCCTCCCTCTGTGGGCGCTGGCCCAGCCCCGCAGCTGGCCCTCGCGAAGCGGCCAGTCCGGCAGCCAGACGGTCATCTCCCGCCAGAACTGCGGGCTGTGGTCGTGCACGCGGAAGTGCTCCAGCTCGTGCAGGAGGGCTTCCTCCAGCACCTGCGGCGGCAGCCTCAGCAGCGACTCGTTCAGCAGCACCGCGCCCTCCTGCCAGCGGCAGAGACCCCAGCGCCACGGGTCCCGGAAGAAGCCGACCGACGGTGTCCCGATGCCCAGCCGGCCAGCCCAAAGCCGCGCTAAGGTGCTGGCCTCGTCCTCGGTGGAGGAAGCCGGCGGCTCTTGCCAGGCAGCGCCCTCACGCCAGCCGGCGAGGAACTGCGCTGCCGCGTCCTCCGGCGCGCCGAGGGGCAGGGTCAGGGTGCGCCGTCCCCGCGGGTCGGCGGTCAGGCGGATGGCGCCTGCGTTTCTGCGGGTGACGGTGCGCAGGGGCTGGCGGGTTTTGGGTTGCATGTGGGTCTCCTGCGTCAATAAAGAAGGGATGGACAGACATGCCATCCATCCCTAGAGTGCTTAGTTGCTCATGCTCATTTCAGATGAAGGGTTCTTTGTGGCGGCAGGGGTTCCGCGCCTGCGGGCGCGGGCAGGGGGCTTTGCGATCGCCCCCTGCACCCCTTCGCTCTCGCCCTTAATCCATATAATCCATAGATGGCAGCCTTATTCCGCGTGATCCAGGTTCCACACCGAGCGGGCGCGGATGCCGGTCGGGTCGCCGCGGAGCACCTTCACCCGCACCTCGCCGCCGTTGACGTCGAAGGCGTTGTCGCTCAGCAGCAGGTCGGGATCGTCGCTCTCCAGCCAGACCTGGCGCGCGTAGGCGTCGGCCTTCACGGTTACCGTCTTGCCGTCGGTGGAGCAGGTGATGTGCGGGTTGACGAACTCGAAGTGCTTCGGCGCGCAGAACAGGGCCGTCGCGGAGGACACCCACTTGCCGTCGCGGTACATCTCGCAGGAGAAGTAGCTGCCGGTGATGGACTGGTCGTCGAAGCAGAGCTTGTCCAGCCACACCGCGCTCATGGCGGGCACGTGCACCTGCTCCTCACCCTCGCGGATGATAGAGGCGTCGGGACGGCGCAGCGCCCAGTGCACGGTCACGTCCACGTCCTCGCGGGTCTCGTTGGAGACGTTCATCCGCGCGGCGCGGTGGATCACGTCGGGGTGCCACTCGTTGATCTTCGGGTTCTGGTTCAGTTCGCCGTCCTCCTCGATGGAGAGCAGCACCGGCGCGAAGAAGCGCTTCTCGCTGTAGTGCAGCGCCTTCCAGCGGCCATAGTAGTCGATGGAGGCCCAGGAGGCCACCGGCCAGATGTCGTTGAGCTGCCACACGATGGCGCCCATGCAGCGGCCGCGGTTGCGCCGCCAGTGCTCCACGCCGTAGCGGATGGCCTCCGCCTGCAGCAGCTGGCTGGCGTAGAGCAGGTTGTCGAAGCTGTTGGGATAGCGGAAGGTCTGGCTCAGGTAGGACAGGATCTTGCCGTTGGCGTCCTTGTTGCGCTGATGGCGCTCCATCACACGGCTGAAGATGTTCCGGTCCTCGGGCTCGGTGAAGCTCTCCACCGTCGGCAGCATCGGGAAGGACTGGAAGCCGAACTCGCTGGCGTAGCGGAAGTGGAACTTGCGGTACTCGGTGAAGGGCTTCTCGCCGTGCCACACGTCCCAGTAGTGCACGTCGCCGCGGTTGGGGTCCTGCGGATCGTCGAAGCAGCCGCCGGAGGACGGGCTGGACGGCCACCAGAAGGTCTGGGGCGCCTCCTCCTTCGCGATGCCCACCAGGATGTACTCATACATGGTGAGGTAATCCTTCACGTGGCTGCGCCTGGCCGGGGAGAAGCGGCCGGGGTCGCCCTGCTTGCCGGTCAGGATATCGTTGATGACGGAGACAAACTGCTCGTCCTCGTTGTTGCCGCTGAGGATGGCCAGGCTCGGGTGATGGCGCAGGCGGCGCAGATTCTGGCGCGTCTCCACGCGGATGGACGCGTCGAACTCGGGCGTCAGGTCATACAGAGAGCAGGCATACATCAGGTCCTGCCACACCATGAGGCCTAGCTCGTCGCAGCTGTCGTAGAAATCGTCGTTGGGATAGTAGCCGCCACCCCACACGCGGATGCTGTTGTGGTTGGCCAGGGCCGCGTCCTCCAGCAGACGGCGGGTGCGCTCGGGCGTCACGCGGGAGAGCAGGTTGTCCTCCGGGATGTAGTCCGCGCCCATGGCGAAGACCTTCACGCCATTGACCATCTGGCAGAACTCCTCGCCCCACTGATCCTTCTCGCGAGAGACGGTGAGGGTGCGCAGGCCGATGCGGCCTGTCCAGGTGTCCTGCTCGCGGCCGTTCGCCGTCAGCTTCGCAGTGACGGTGTACAGCGGATGCTCGCCCAGGCCGTTGGGCCACCAGAGCTGCGGGTTCTCCACGGTCAGCTCATTGTCCACAAAGGGCGTCACCGTGCCGTCGGGCGCGGTCAGGGTCGCCTCCAGCGCGCAGCCGGCGGCGTCCCCGTCGATATCCGGGCGCAGGCGCAGCGTCACCTTGCCGTCGTGGTGATCCTGCTCCACATAGACGCTCTCCAGCCGCGCCTGGTCGATGCCCTCCAGGCGGATCTCCCGCCAGATGCCCGCGTCGGGCAGACGGGGACCCCAGTCCCAGCCGAACATGCAGTGGGCCTTGCGCAGGTGGCCGAAGCCGGGGATCGCGTCGGTGGAGCCCCAGATCGGGCTCTTCTCGTAGGCCGCCAGGCAGTAGGCCACGGGAGAGGCGAAGCGCACGGTCAACACGTTGTCCTTCTCCTTCAGCGCCGCCTTGACATCGAAGCCCCAGGTGATGTGCATGTTGTCGGCCTTGCCGATCTCCACGCCGTTGAGGGTCAGGGTGGCCAGGGTGTCCAGGCCGAAGCAGCGCAGCACCACGCGGTTGCTGCCCAGCAGGGCCTTGTCCGCGTCGAAGGTGCGGGTGTACTCCCAGTCCTCGCGCATCAGCTCGAAGCACTCGCGCTCGTTCTCGCGCCAGTAGGGATCCGGCATGGAGCCGTCCCGGAGCAGGTCGGCGTAGACGGAGCCGGGGACGACCGCGTCATGCCAGGAGTCCGTGCCCGCCTGACGCATGCGCCAGGCGCCCGATAAGGATTGGATTTGCATGGAGATACCACCTTTCTCTGAACCTTTTGGGGATTTGCTGAAACCGGATATCAAACGCGCCAGATCTCTGCCGCATATTCCGCAATCGTGCGGTCGGAGGAAAACTTGCCGGCGGAGGCCGTGTTCATCAGGCACTTGCGCGCGAAGGCCTCCGGGTCGTAGGCCCAGTCGCGGTTCACCCGCAGCTTGGCCTCCAGGTAGCTGTCAAAGTCCTTCAGCACAAAGTAGTGATCAGGCTTGTGCCAGCTCGCACCCTTGAGCAGGGCGTCATGCAGCTCCTTCAGTCCGCCGTCCGGGTCTTTGAAGGTGCCGTCCGCCAGGGAGCTGACCGCCTTCTTGAGCAGCCTGTTCTTCTTCATCAGCGCCTTGGGATCGTAGGTGTCCCGGATCGCGTCCAGCTCCTCCACCGTCGCGCCGAAGACATAGTTGTTCTCGCGCCCGGCCTCCTCCACGATCTCGATGTTCGCGCCGTCCCAGGTGCCCAGGGTCACCGCGCCGTTGAGCATCAGCTTCATGTTGCCGGTGCCGCTGGCCTCCGTGCCCGCGGGCGAGATCTGCTCGCTGACGTCGGCGGCCGGGATGATCTTCTCCGCCCAGGAGCAGTTGTAGTTGCGCACGAACACAATCTTCAGCCGATCCCTGGTCTTCGGATCGCTGTTGACCAGCTCCGCAAGCTGGTTGATGTAGTAGATCACGCTCTTGGCCCGCACGTAGCCCGGGGCCGCCTTCGCGCCGAAGAGGTAGACCGTCGGTGCAAAGTCCTTCAGCCTCCCCGCCTTCAGCTCGGTGTAGATCGCGTAGATGGACAGGGCGTTGAGCAGCTGGCGCTTGTACTCGTGCAGGCGCTTGATCTGCACGTCGAACATCATCTCCGTGGAGAGGGTGATGCCCTCGCGCTTCTCAATCTCCGCGCAGAGCTGCTCCTTCTTTTGCTGCTTCACCTTCAGGAAGGCCTGCACGGTCTCCCCGTCGATGTGCTCCTTCAGCTGAGCGATCCGGCTGAGGTCAGTCAGGAAGCCGCCGCCGATGCGCTTTTCGATCAGCCCGGTCAGCTCCGGGTTGCACAGCCCCAGCCAGCGGCGCTGGGTGATGCCGTTGGTCTTGTTCTGGAAGCGCTCGGGGTACAGGGCGTACCAGTCCTTGAACAGCGTGGTCTTCAGCAGCTCGCTGTGCAGCTCGGCCACGCCGTTGGTCGCGTGGGTGGCGTAGACGGCCAGCTGAGCCATGTGCACGCGGCCGCCCTCGATGATGCAGCGGTTGGGCAGCACGGGCACATTCCTGGCCTGCATCTCCGCCTTGAAGCATTCGTCGATCCTGCGGATGATGCGCACGATCTCCGGGCACACCGAGCGGAGCAGGGCGAGATCCCACTTCTCCAGCGCTTCCTGCATCACCGTGTGGTTGGTGTAGGAGAAGATCTCCCGCGCCATGCCCAGCGCCGTATCGAAGTCCATGCCCTCCGCCTCCATCAGGCGGATGAATTCCGGGATGGCCATCACCGGATGGGTGTCGTTGAGCTGCACCGCGTACTCGGCGGCGAAGCGGCTGTAATCCCGGCCGTGGCGGCTGCGGTAATCCCGCAGCATATCCTGCACGGAGGCGGAGACCAGCACATACTGCTGCTTGACGCGCAGCTGCTTGCCCGCGCGGCGCGTGTCGTTGGGATAGAGGTATTTGGTGATGTCCTCCGCGCGGTTCTTGTCCGCGGCGGCCTGGGCGTACTTCTGCTCGTTGAAGAGGGCGAAGTCCGTCTCGTGCAGGCTCTCGCACTGCCACAGGCGCAGGGTGCCGATGTTGTCCGTGCCGTAGCCGATGACGGGCATGTCGTAGGGCACGGCCAGCACGTCACCGGTGGCCATGGGCACCACCACGGCCTCGCTCAGCCGGCGGATGCTCCAGGGATCGCCGTACTTGGCCCAGTCGTCGGGCTCCTCCACCTGGCGGCCATCGGCGAAATCCTGCTTGAACAGGCCGTAGCGGAAGCGCAAACCGTAGCCGGTCAGCGGTACGCCGTGGGTGGCGGCGCTGTCCAGGAAGCAGGCGGCGAGACGGCCGAGGCCGCCGTTGCCAAAGGCGTCGTCCTCGATGTCCTCCAGCGCCGCGAGGTCGACGCCGCGCTCCCCGAGGAGCCTGCGGGTTTCCTCCAGCAGGCCCATGGCGAAGAGGTTGTTGTAGACCAGCCGGCCCACCAGGTACTCCATGGAGAGGTAGCAGGCCTGTCTCCCCTGGCGGCGGGCAGTCTCGCTGCGCGTCCAGTTCGCGGCGATGGCCTCCATGGCCGCGCTGGAGATGGCGTCGTGGAGCTGAACCGCGCTGGCCTCGCGCAGAGAGATGTGGTCGCGGGTGAAGAGGATGCGCTCCGCGCTCTCGATGAGGGTTTGGGCGTTGTACATGGGTATCACGCTTTCCTTGATTGTTTTAACTCTTTGAGCGAACTCCTCAGCGGCAGGGTTCCGCGCCTGCGGGCGCGGGCAAAGGGCTTTGCGATCGCCCTTTGCAAACCTTCGCCACATCTTTCTAACCCAATCTGTTTTAGAAGGGATCAATTGTGAATTCGCTTGGTCTCCGTCAGCAGGGCGCGCAGGCGCTGGGCGTCCTCGTGGGACACGGCGCCGGGCTTCATGCGCCACAGCCAGTTGCCCGAGGTGGTCCCCGGATGGTTCATGCAGGCGGAGGCGTCCAGCCCCAGGATGTCCTGCATGGCGATGACCGCGGTGTTCGCGCGGCTTGCCAGCACAGCCTTCACGAAGGCCGCCGGACCGTCCTCCGGCCGCTGGAAGCCCAGGGTCTTCTGGGCGAAGGCCAGCGCCTTCGGGTCCGCCGCGTCGATCCAGCCGCGCACCGTGTTGTTGTCGTGGGTGCCGGTGTAGGCCACGATGTTCTCCGGGTAGTTGGCGGGCAGGTGCTGGTTTTTCTCGTCCGCATCGTCAAAGCCGAAGACCAGCACCTTCATGCCCGGATAGCCGGTGAAGCTGATCAGGTCGCGCACGCGGTCGTTCACGCAGCCCAGATCCTCCGCCACGATGTTCAGCCCCGGCAGCTCGCGGCTGAAGGTCTTGAACAGGCTCTTGCCCGGGCCCACGATCCACTTGCCCTCCCGGGCCGTCTTCGCGCCGTAGGGGATCGAGTAGTAGTTCGCGAAGCCGATGAAGTGGTCGACGCGGATTACGTCGTACATCTTCGCCATGGCGCGCATCCGCTCCACCCACCAGCCATAGCGGCTGAAGCGCAGGCGGTGCCAGCGGTAGAGCGGATTGCCCCAGAGCTGGCCGTCCGCGGAGAAGTAGTCCGGCGGCACGCCCGCCACCCGCTTGGGCAGGCGGTCGCGGTCCAGCTGAAAGACCTCCGGGTGCGTCCAGGTGTCCGCGCTGTCCTCCGCCACATAGATCGGCATGTCGCCGAAGAGCTGGATGCCGCGCTCGTTGCAGTACTGCTTCAGCGCGTACCACTGGCGGAAGAAGACCCACTGGCAGAAGATGTGGAAGCGGTACTCCTCCAGCAGCTCGATGCGGTACTTTTCCCGCGCGGCCTTCTTGTTCAGGCGGATGCCGTCGTCGGGCCACTTGGTCCACATCACGCCGCCGAAGTGCTCCTTCACGGCGGTGAACAGGGCGTAGTCCCGCACCCACTTGTTCTCGTCCATCCAGCGGTGGATCTCACTGCGGTGGCTCTCCTCCGAGCGGTAGAAGGCCAGCCGGAGCAGTTTCATCTTGTGGGCGCGCACGGCGGCGTAGTCCACCCGGCCCTCGTCCTCGGGGACGTAGACGTCCCGCGCCTCGTCCGCCTGGCCCAGCAGGCCGTCCTCCACCATCTTCTTCAGGGAGATGAGGAGCGGATTGCCCGCGAAGACGCTGGAGGACTGGTAGGGCGACTCGCCGTAGCCCGTGGGGCCCATGGGTAGCACCTGCCACAGCGAAAAGCCGGCTTCATGCAGAAAGTCGGCAAATGCATAGGCCTCGCGGCCAAGGGAGCCGATACCGTTCGGCCCGGGAAGCGAGGAAATATGGAGAAGGATACCTGCAGAGCGCACGCGCATCCATCCTTTCTGTTCGTGTCTGCGGCGCGGCATTGCCCCCGCGCCTGTGTATTCTATCACATCGCGCGCGGGGATGGAAGGGGAATCGCGAAAGATTTACAGCGGGGAACACAAAAACCCAAGAGCAAGATTCGCGACATCTCAGCGCGCATTTAGCGCCGCTGGACAGCTTTGCCTTGACACGCGCCGCGCCGCTGAGTATCCTCTGACTTGTCCAATGGAGGACATGCAAGGAGGTTTTTGTATATGCTGGAGGTACAGCACATCGTCAAGGCCTACGGGAAACAGCTGGCGGTCAACGACGTCAGCTTCACGGTGCCCAACGGCGAGATTGCCGTGCTGCTCGGGCCCAACGGCGCGGGCAAATCCACCCTCATCAAATCCATGGCCGGCCTGCTGCGCTACAAGGGCGAGGTTCTCATCAACGGCGAGAAGAACAAGACCGCCAAGGCCCGGCGCGACCTCGGCTACGTGCCGGAGATGCCCGCCGTGTACGACCTGCTGACCGTGCAGGAGCACATGGAGTTCATCGCCCGGGCCTACAGGCTGGAGAACTGGGAGGCCGACGCGGCGCAGCTGCTGGAGCGGCTGGAGATGGACACCAAGGCCCACAAGCTCGGCAAGGAGCTGAGCAAGGGCATGCAGCAGAAGCTCTCCATCGCCTGCGCCATGCTGCCCAAGCCCCAGGTGCTCGTGCTGGACGAGCCGCTGGTGGGCCTCGACCCCCACGCCATCAAGGAGCTGAAGGCCATGCTGCGCGAGTGGCGCGACGCCGGCCACACCCTGCTGCTCTCCACCCACATGATCGACAGCGTGGAGCAGGACTGGGACTGCGCCTACATCATGATGCTGGGCCAGCTCAAGGCCGTGATGCGCCGCGAGGAGGAGACCGAAAGCGACACCCTGGAGAAGCTGTTCTTCCGCATCACCGAGGGCGAGGTGGCTGAGGCATGAAGGCGCTGACCTACCTGCTGGCGCACCGCGTCAAGAACCAGGTGCTCGATTTCTTCAAAAAGCCCCTGCACGCCATCCTGCTGCTGATCGTTGTGGCCAGCATGACGGCCGCGGTGGTCTTCCCCAACCGGGAGGGGATCGCAGGGCAGCTGCCCATGCGCAACCTCTACGCCATGGGCTACGGCCTGTTCATCCTCATGTTCTGCCTCATGGCCTACAACGGCCTGGGCCACGGCGTGAGCCTCTTCTCCATGAGCGACGTGAGCCTGCTCTTCCCCTCGCCCCTGAGCCCGCGGCGCATCCTCTTCTACGGCTGCGTGCAGACCCTCGGCCGCTACATGCTGATGAGCCTGATGCTCTTCGCGCAGTACGGCTGGATGCACACGGAATACGGCGTGGAATTTCACCACCTGCTCTTCGTGCTGCTGCTCTACGCCCTCACCTGCTTCCTGGGCCAGCTCACCGCCATGGTGATCTACGCCTGGATCAACGGCGACCGGCGCAGGCGCAGGATTGCGACCATCGTCTTCTTCGGCCTGATCGGCGTCTTCGCGGCGGTCGTGTTCGTCATGGCGCTGCAGAGCCACAGGCCGGGCCTCATGGCCCTGACCACCCAGGTCAACAAGCCCGTGCTCAAGTGGTTCCCCGTGGGCGGCTGGTTCGGCGCGGTCTTCCAGGCTGTGATGAGCGGCAGCCCAAAGGCTGCCCTGCCCTTCGCCGCCGTGACCCTCGCCTACACGGGCGCGCTGGTGTTCCTGCTGCGCAGCGTGGGCTCCGGCTTCTACGAGGACGTGCTGGACGCCACCACCCGCAACCACCAGGCCATCACCGCCCGGAAGGAGGGCCGCGTCACCGAGTCCCTGCCCGACCACGTCCGCCGCGGTGCGGAAGGCCTGGGCAAGGGACAGGGCGCGTCGGCGCTGTACTACAAGCACCGCCTGGAATCCCGCCGGGCCGGAAGGCTGCTGTTCGACACCCAGACCCTCATCTTGATGGTGATCCACCTCGTGTTCAGCTATCTGATGCGCAAAAGCGGCTTCATGCCCGCCTTTGCCTTCGGCATCTACATCCTGTTCTTCTCCGCGAACTCGGGCCGCTGGGTGCGCGAGCTGACGATGCCCTGGGTCTACCGCATCCCCGAGGGCTCCTTCGTCAAGCTGCTGTGGTGCATGCGCGAGTCCGTGCAGAAGCTGTTCCCGCAGTCTCTCATCATGATGGTGGCCAGCGGCCTGATGACCGAAGAGAAGCCCCTGACCATCGCCATGGCGGTGATCTGCCACTTCTTGTTCGCGGTGCTGTTCATGGTGGGCAACATCGCGGGCGACCGCCTCTACGGCCAGATCCGCTCCCGCGCCGTCGCCCTGGCGCTCTACGCCCTGGTGATGGTCGTGCTGATGATCCCCTCCATCACCCTGCTGGTGCTGGCCCTGATGCGCAGCTGGGTGTTCGTCTCCGTCAACTTCACGCTGATGGTCATGCTGGCCGCGCCCATGCTGGTGACCATCCCCCTGTGCCTGGTCTTCGGCCGCCACGTGCTGGACAATGTGGAGATGAATGGCTGAGCTTCCAGAATGATCCTTCTATCACCAAAGCCCTGTTCGCGCAGGGCTTTTTCCATGCCTTTCGAGCGGGCGAAACAGGGCGGAAAGCGGCCGGATCGCCTTGCCATTTCCCCTCGGTTGTGCTACCATACCTATGCCCGAAGGGCAATACCATCCGAGAGGAGCAATATCTGCCATGAAGAAGAATCTGGGTGTGGTGCCGGCGGTCTACCCGATGCCGGTGCTGATGGTGGCCGCCTACGATGAAAACGGCAAGCCGAACGTCATGAACGCGGCCTGGGGCATGATCTGCGGCATGGACCGCATCGCGCTGTTCATCGACGAGGATCATAAAACCACACAGAACCTGCTGAAGACCAAGGCCTTCACCGTCGCCATCGCCGACAAGGATCACATGGACGTGGCCGATTTCTTCGGCATCGCCACGGGCAACAAGATGGAGGACAAGTTCGAGCGGACGGGCTACCACGCGGTGAAGAGCAGCTTTGTCAACGCCCCGGTCGTTGAGGAGTTCCCGCTGGTGATGGAGTGCGAGCTGGCCGAGGTGGCCAGCACCGACAGCTTCTACGCCATCGTCGGCAAGATCGTCAACGTGGCCGCCGAGGAGAGCGTGCTGTCCGAGAACGGCAAGGTCGATCCCCTGAAGCTGAACGCGCTGATCTTCGATCAGTTCCAGCACGGCTACTATGTCACCGGCGAGCAGGTCGGCAAGGCCTGGAACGCCGGCGCGGGTCTGATGAAGAAGTGACCACCCGCCTTCCGCAGTTCCGGGCCTGACCCGGCTCATCTGCGGGAAGCGTTCACAATCCCCGTCGCGAGACGATGCACCCCCGGTCAGCGCGGTTCGCCGCCCGGCCGGGGTTTTTGCCGCCTCCGGCCCGTATTCATCCATGTAAAAAGAAGGCAGGGTCCCGCGTTCGGGGCAAACAGGGACTGTTCAAGCCCGCGCCTTTGGGTTATAATGGCAACCATGGCGGAGACTGCCCTCCGCCGTCTCAGCGAGACTCTCTGTAAAGGATGATCGGAAGTGGAAGAATTCTTCAATGCCCTGTGCCGGTTTTTCCTCAACTCGGACAGCCTCTTCGATATGGTCCTCTCCGCGCTGTACATCGCGGGCCTGTGGGGGCTGTTCAGGAAGTCGGGCGTGAAGAGCTGGTGGGCGCTGATCCCCGGCGCCAGGGATTATCAGCTGGCGCGCTGCGCGGGCCGCGAGCCGGAGGGCCGCATCTTCAGCCTCACCGGCGCCGCCTCGGCGATCGCCAACCTGGTGCTGGGGCTTCTGTCGGCGGATGTGCTCACCAACGAATACGTCGACGAGAGCGAGATCATCATGCTGCTGGTCATTCTGGTGCTCAGCTTCGTGCGGTTCATCTACAACATCCGCGTGTGGAACGGCATGTGTGAGGTCTACGGCAGGCGCAAGCGCTGGCTATTCCTCGTCGCCTTGCCCGAGACCCAGTGGATTCCCGCCCTGCTGTGGGGCTACAGCCCGAAGTACCAGCCCCAGTGGCAGGTGGAGGACATCCGCGCCGAGATGGCGCGCCTGGCCACCAGCGGCAGCGCCGAGGTGATGGACGAGGGCCTGACCGTCAACCTCAAGGAGCGCACCGTCACCGATTTCTTCCAGAAGAAGACCCTCCTGCGGGATATCCACATGAGCATCCCCCAGGGCCACATGGTGCTGCTCCTGGGCGGCTCCGGCGCGGGCAAGACCACCTACCTCAACGCCATCAACGGCTACGAGAAGGCCGACGCCGAGGTCATCCTCAACGGCGCCAACGTCTACACCCAGTATAAAAAGATGCAGTACGAGGTCGGCTTCGTGCCCCAGACGGAGATGATGCGCGGCAAGGACACCGTGCTCAACACCCTGCTGGACGCGGCTCGGCTGCGCCTGCCCAAGGACGTCTCCGCCAAGCAGCGCCGCGAGCGGGTGGACGAGGTGATGGACATCTTCGGCCTGAAGCCGGCGAAGAACACCCTGGTGGAAAAGCTCTCCGGCGGCCAGAAGAAGCGCCTGTCCATCTCCATCGAATTCATCAGCAATCCTTCCCTCTTCATCCTCGACGAACCCGACTCCGGTCTGGACGGCGTGATGGCACGGGAGCTGTTCGTGCAGCTGCGCAAGATCGCCGACACCGGCAAGATCGTCATCGTCATCACCCACACGCCCGACCGCGTCATCGACCTGTTTGACGACGTGATCGTGCTGGCCAAGGACAGCGCCCGCACGGGCCGCCTGGCCTGGTACGGCAGCGTCGAGGACGCCCGGCGCTTCTTCGGCCGCGAAAAGATGGAAGAGATCGTCAAGTGCGTCAACAGCAAGGGCGAGGGCGGCGACGGCCTGGCCGACGAGTTTGTGATGAAATACGCGGAGGTGCAGCATGGCTGAAGTAACGACCAAACAGGCAGCCCGCGGCAAGTTCAGGATCCGCCACCGCGGACGCGGCGCCCAGGTGGGCATCTACCTCGGCAAGCTGCTGCGGATGTTCATCTATCAGAACGACTGGAAGGTGCTGCCCATGGCGGCGCTGATCGCGGCATTAGTGGGCATGGTGGTGCACAGGCGTTTCTTCATCAATATGGAAGGCACGCTGATGGGCTCCTTCGCCATCGTCTGCGTGTGCATCTGGAACGGCTGCTTCAACTCGATCCAGGTCATCTGCCGTGAGCGCGACGTCATCAAGCGCGAGCACCGCTCCGGCATGCACATCAGCTCCTACATCTGCGCGCACATGATCTACCAGGCACTGCTGTGCCTGGGCCAGACCCTGGTCACCCTGTACGTCACCTCCATCGTCGGCGTGCAGTATCCGAAGGAAGGCATCGTTTTCTCCACCTTCTCGCTGGATTTCGCCATCTCCCTCTTTCTGATCACCTACGCCTCGGACATGCTGTCCCTGTGGATTTCCGCCCTGGCCCACAGCACCACGGCGGCCATGACCATCATGCCCTTCGTGCTGATCTTCCAGCTGGTGTTCTCCGGCGGCATGCTGACCCTGCCGGACTGGACCAAGCCCCTCACCCAATTCACCGTCTCCAACCCGGGCCTGAAGGTGATCGCCGCCCAGGCGGACACCAATCACCGCCCCTACGCCACCATCGCCAGCATGGTCAACCGCATGCGGGACAACGAGATCGGCGGCACGGTGACGGTAGGTCAGGTGATCGACCTGCTGGAGGACACCAGCAACCCCACCGTCAGCGAGCTGCGCGAGACGGAGGTGACCGAGGGCATGAAGCTCGGCGAGCTGATCGACGCGGCGGCCGTCTCCCCCGCGGTGCTGGAGGAGCGCGACCACGAGATCACCGTGAAGGCCACGGTGGGCCAGGTGCTCGACCTGCTGGGCGAGGACAGGGTCAAGGCCTTCCTCGAGGAGAAGGCGGCCCTCGCCAACTACAACGCGGACTACGCGCGCACCGCGCCCCACGTGGTCGGCTACTGGGCGCATCTGATCACCTTCGTCTTCCTCTTCGCGCTGCTGGCCATGATCACCCTCGAATTCATCGACAAGGACAAGCGCTGATTTGTCCGGTTTATACCCAAACTTCTATCTATCATTGTTAGGAGGCATGCTTTATGAACCAGGCTTTGCCCAGAGAGCAGAAGCCCAAACGCACCCTCTTCCACTCCAACCCCGTCCTCAGCCGCCTGAGCAAGCTCGACGAGCGCTCGGACGTGAACGCGGCCACCTACGCCGGCATCGCGTCGAAGACCACCTTCTTCCTCGCCATGACCCTGCTGGGCATGATCGCGCAGCTGCTGGTGATGTCCGCCCTGTCCGGCGAGCCCGTGTGGCAGACCCTGACCATCTACGAGAAATTCACCCTTGCCCTGTCCAAAAAGGAGACCGTGATCCTCGGCGCCGTGCTGGTGGGCGGCTTCGTCTGCGAGCTGCTGGGCATCTTCGTCCGGAGCACCATCCCGGTGACCGGCACCCTTTACTCCGTCAGCCAGGGCTATGTGATCTCCTTCCTGGTCTTCAAGGTGCTGACCGGCTACGAGTACCTGGGCCTGGAGGCCCTGCTGCTGACCGTGGCGGTGGTGCTGGCCATAAGCTGGCTGTACACCTCCGGCATCGTCAAGGTGGACGGGAAGTTCCGCGCGGTGCTGCTCACCCTGGTGCTGGGCTCCATCGGCGTGGGGCTGCTGGGCTTCGTGGGCTCCCTGATCCCCGCAGCCCGGCCCTATGTGCAGGCCATGGCCCAGAACGCCGGGCTCTCCATCGCCCTGGACGTGATCGGCCTCGTCATCGCCGCCCTGTTCCTCATCAGCGACTTCGCGGTCATCGACGAGTGCGTGAAGGAGGGCTACCCCAGGAAGTACGAGTGGGCCGCGGCCTTCGGGCTGGTGTTCACCGTCATCTGGATCTATCTGAAGATTCTTGATCTGCTGATGCAGTTTGCCGCCAAGGACAAGGATTAACCAAACTTTGGAAGCCGAAGATTCGGAAAACCGAATGTTCGGCTTCCTTTTTTGTCGGATGTTAAGTTTCTGTGTCTTTTTCCGCGCCCCCTTTTCAAACCAAAAAGGATTTGATATAATATCAACGGTATCTGGTTTGTTTCCCTACTTTTGAAGGAGGAATGTACCATGAAAAAGTTTGTCTCTCTGCTGCTGGCTGCCGTGATGCTGCTGAGCGTGTGCGCCTTCGCGTCCGCTGACGATCTGCGCGTGGCCATGATCACCGACTATGGTGACATCACCGACCAGTCCTTTAACCAGACCACCTATGAGGCTGCCAAGGCCTGGTCCGAAGCCAACGGCGTCGATTTCCTGTACTACAAGCCCGCTTCCGACTCCGATCAGGACCGCATCTCCTCCATCGAGAAGGCCATCGACGAGGGCTACAACGCCATCATCATGCCCGGCTACGCCTTCGGCCCCGCCATCCAGGCCGTCGCTCCCGAGTATGACGACATCACCTTCATCGCGCTGGACGTGAGCGAGGGCGACATCGGCGATCTGGCCGCTGCTGTTCCCGCCAACCTGTACTGCGCTGTGTATCAGGAAGAGCTGTGCGGCTACATGGCCGGCTACGCTGCCGTGAAGCTGGGCTACAAGAAGCTGGGCTTCCTGGGCGGCATGGCGGTTCCCGCCGTGGTCCGTTACGGCTATGGCTTCGTGCAGGGCGCTGACGCTGCCGCTGCCGACCTGGGCCTGACCGACGTCGAGATCAAGTATGTGTACGGCAACCAGTTCTATGGCGACGCCGACATCACCGCTTACATGGACACCTGGTATGCCAACGGCACCGAGGTCGTCTTCGCCTGCGGCGGCGGCATCTTCACCTCTGCCGGTGAGGCCGCTTCCAAGGTTGGCCAGAAGGTCATCGGCGTGGACGTAGACCAGGCTGCCACCATCGACGGCCTCTACGGCGAGGGCATCACTGTGACCTCCGCCATGAAGGGCCTGGCCGCCACCGTCAACACCCAGCTGGAAGCTCTGAAGAACGGCACCTTCGCGGGCGGCAAGGTTGAGAACCTGGGCCTGATCGGCGAGGATCCCGATGCCAACTTCGTGCAGATCGCTCCCTCCACCCAGTTCGCTGACAGCTTCACCACCGACGACTACAAGGCTCTGGTGGCCAAGATGTTCAAGGGCGAAATCACCGTCTCCAACGACATCACCGCTGAACCCGCCGTCACCGCTGTGACCGTGGACTATCAGGGCAATATCAAGTAAGATACCGCTACCCTTCCGGGGATGATTTCCATCCCCGGATTTTTGACAAAAGCCCCTTTTCCCGCCGGTTCCGTTCAGAGCAGGACGGTGAAACGGGGTTTTTGTCAGAAAATAGGATTCTGAAGTCAGGAGGAGATCGCTTTGGAAAGTCCATATGCCATTGAGATGCTGAACATCACCAAGCGCTTTCCCGGCATCATCGCCAACGACAACATCACGCTGCAGCTGCGCAAGGGTGAGATCCACGCGCTGCTGGGTGAAAACGGCGCCGGGAAGAGCACGCTGATGAGTGTTCTCTTCGGTCTGTACCAGGCTGAGGAAGGTACCATCAAGAAGGACGGAAAAGTCGTCAAGATCAACGACCCGAACGACGCCAACGCCCTGGGCATCGGCATGGTGCATCAGCACTTCAAGCTGGTGGAATGCTTCACCGTGCTGGACAACATCATCATGGGCGTGGAGCCCGTCGGTCCCCTCGGCTTCCTGCGCAAGAAGGAAGCCCGCGAGAAGGTGCTCGCCCTGTCCAAGAAATACGGCCTGGACGTGGATCCCGACGCGAAGATCGAGGACATCACGGTGGGCATGCAGCAGCGCACTGAGATCCTCAAGATGCTCTACCGCGACAACGAGATCCTGATCTTCGACGAGCCCACCGCTGTGCTGACGCCCCAGGAGATCGACGAGCTGATGCAGATCATGCGCAACCTCGCCGCCGAGGGCAAGTCCATCCTCTTCATCTCCCACAAGCTGGCGGAGATCATGGCCGTGGCCGACCGCTGCACCGTGCTGCGCAAGGGCAAGTATATCGGCACCGTCAACACCAAGGACACCACCATGGAGGAGCTCTCCGCGATGATGGTGGGCCGCAACGTCAACTTCCACGTGGACAAGAAGCCCGCCACGCCCGGCGAGACCGTGCTGGAGGTCAGCCACATGACCATCGCCTCCAAGCGGCACAACAACAACGCCGTGAAGGACGTCTCCTTCAAGGTGCGCCGGGGCGAGATCGTGTGCATCGCCGGCATCGATGGCAACGGCCAGTCCGAGCTGGTGTACGGCCTGACCGGCCTTGAGCCCCTCACCTCCGGCAAGATCATCCTGGACGGCAAGGACATCACCAAGGCCTCCATCCGCAAGCGCTCCACCTCCGGCATGAGCCACATCCCGGAGGACCGCCACAAGCACGGCCTGGTGCTGGATTACTCTCTGGAATACAACATCATCCTGCAGACCTACTTTGACTCCAAGTTCACCAGCGGCATCGGCTTCCTGCGCCGCAAGAACATCCGCGAGCATTCCGATGAGCTGATCGAGAAGTTCGACGTGCGCTCGGGCCAGGGCTCCATAACCACCGCCCGCGCCATGTCCGGCGGCAACCAGCAGAAGGCCATCATCGCCCGCGAGCTGGACAAGCAGCCCGAGGTGCTGGTCGCCGTGCAGCCCACCCGCGGCCTGGACGTGGGCGCCATCGAGTACATCCACAAGCAGCTGGTGGCCCAGCGCGACGCCGGCAAGGCGGTGCTGCTGATTTCCCTGGAGCTGGATGAGGTGATGGACGTGCCGGACCGCATTCTCGTGATGTACGAGGGCGAGATCGTCGGCGAGCTGGATCCGAAGAAGACCACGCAAGAGGAGCTGGGCCTGTATATGGCCGGCGCCAAGAGAGATGAGGTGAACGTATGAAAAAACTGCTGAAGCGCCCCGGAGTGCAAGCTTTTGTCGCCTCCATCATCTGCATCCTGCTGGGCCTGCTCATCGGCTACATCGTTCTGCTGATCATCAACCCGCAGGGCGCGACCGAATCGATCTTCAAGGTCATCCAGAACTTCTTCTCCTCCAAGCGGGCGAACCTGCGCCTGAAGAACTTCGGCAACACCCTGACCAAGACCATCCCGCTGATCATGTGCTCCCTGAGCATCCTCTTCGCCTACAAGGTCGGCCTGTTCAACATCGGCGCCGCCGGACAGTATGTGGCCGGCGCCTGCGCCTGCCTCTACGCCGCCCTGGGCTGGGGCTGGAGCTGGCTGCCCTGCATGCTCCTCGCGGTGGTCGTCGCGGCCATCTACGGCGGCATCGTCGGCCTGCTGAAGGCGTACTGCAACGTCAACGAGGTCATCTCCGGCATCATGCTCAACTGGATCGGCCTGTATACGGCCAACACGATCCTCTCCAATGTCAAGGAGACCGCCAGCCCCTATACGCTGTACCTTGACAAGGAGAATCCCGCGGCGCTGCTGCCCAACATCGGGCTGGACAAGCTCTTCAACAACGCCACCGTGACCATCGCCGTGCCGCTGGCCCTCATCATCGCCGTGGCGGTGGAGATCCTCCTGAACAAGACGCGCCTGGGCTATGAGCTGCGGGCCACGGGCCTGAACAAGAACGCTGCCCGCTACGCCGGCATGGCTGAAAATCGCAACATCATCATGACCCTGATGATCTCCGGCGCGCTGGCCGGCCTCGGCGCTTCGATGCTCTACCAGACCGGCTACATGCGCTGGGAGTGCACCCAGTCCTCCGTGCCGGCCATGGGCTTCAACGGCATCGCCGCCGCCTTCCTGGGCGGCCTGAACCCCATCGGCAGCATCTTCTCCTCCTTCTTCATCCAGCACATCACTGACGGCGGATCCAACGTCAACACCAACTTCTACTCCTCTCAGATCTCGGACGTGATCTCCTCCGTGATCATCTACCTGTGCGGCTTCGTGCTCTTTATCAAGCTGACCATGAACCGGATGATCAGCCGGAGCGAGGAAAAGAAAGGGGAGAAAAACTAAATGCTGCTTCTGATTCAATACACCCTCATCTTCGCATCGGTTCTTCTCCTGGTGGCCCTGGGCGGCTGCATTTCCGAGCACTCCGGCATCATTAACCTGGGCCTGGAGGGCATCATGGTGGTGGGCGCCCTGGGCGGCGCGCTGGTCATGAGCCGCCTGTCCTACCTCCCCCCGGCGGTCATGGTGCTCCTGTCGCTATTGGCGGCCATCGCCCTGGGCATGCTCTACTCCTGCCTGCTGGGCGTTGCGGCCATTCACTTCAAGGCAGACCAGACCCTGATCGGTACAGCCATGAACCTGCTGGCCACAGCCGCCGCCACCGTGTTTGTGAAGGCCATGAACACCGCCGCCAACCCCGACAACCACTCCTCCGAGATTGAGTACGTGACTGGGCGCAAGATGTTCATCGTGAACATTGACGGCTTCGAGTTCAACTGGTTCATGCCCCTGGCGATCATCGCCGTGGTGCTGGTCTACCTCTTCCTGTACAAGAACAAGCTGGGCCTTCGCCTGATGGCTTGCGGCGAGCATCCGCAGGCCGCCGCCTCCGTCGGCATCAACGTGTTCAAGATGCGCTGGATGGGCGTGCTGATCTCCGGCGCGCTGGCCGGTCTGGGCGGACTGTGCTACATCCTCGCGGGCGTGTCCCTGTGGAAGTTTGAAAACGGCGTGGCCGGCTTTGGCTTCCTGGCCCTGGCCGTCATGATCTTCGGCCAGTGGAAGCCGGGGCGCATCGCCATCGCGGCGCTGCTGTTCGGCCTCTTCCGCGCACTGAGCAACACCTACATGGGCTTCCCCTTCCTGGCGGCCCTGAAGCTGCCCAGCAACATCTACAACATGATGCCCTACATCGTGTGTCTGATTGTGCTGGCCTTCACCTCCAAGACCTCCCACGCGCCCAAGGCCGAGGGTATCCCCTACGACAAGGGCACCCGCTGATTCCATTGGTTCAGCGTTTCGGACGCCGTCCTTCTGGGCGGCGTCCTTTTTGCTGGATGATTCTTTCCTCAGCAATCGATTCTGGGCTTCCGACCGTCGTATCGCTGCAGGGGTTCCGCGCCTGCGGGCGCGGGCAAAGGGCTTTGCGATCGCCCTTTGCAAACCTTCGCCGCCCGCTTTTCCTTTCTCATTTGATTTGGGCAGTTGACATTTGCGCTGAAAAAGGTATGATATTTCACAGCAACACGAAGACGAGGAGGTGAACGCGGTGGATCAGTTTTCCCGCACAGCCCTGCTGCTGGGCAGACCGGCGCTGCAGCGGCTGCGTCAGGCACGGGTCGCCGTGTTCGGCCTCGGCGGCGTGGGCGGCTCGGCGGCGGAGGTGCTGGCCCGCAGCGGTCTGGGCGCCATCGACCTCGTGGACGACGACAAGGTCTGCCTGACCAACCTGAACCGCCAGGTCATCGCGACCCATGACACCCTGGGACAGCCCAAGGTGGAGGCCTGCCGCGACCGGCTGCTGGCCATCCATCCCGAGCTGCGCGTTACCTGTCATCCGCTGTTCTACACGCCGGAGACCGCCGATCAGATCGACCTGAGCCTCTTCGACTACGTGATCGACGCCATCGACACCGTCACCGCCAAGCTGACGCTCATCACCCGGGCCACGGCCCTGGGCGTGCCGGTCGTCAGCGCCATGGGCGCGGGCAACAAGCTCGACCCGACGCGCTTCGAGGTGGCGGACATCGCGGACACCAGCGTCTGTCCCCTCGCCCGGGTCATGCGCCGCGAGCTGCGCAAGCGCGGCATCGGGCACCTAAAAGTGGTCTACTCACGCGAGGAGGCCCTGACCCCCGTGCCGGAGGAAGTGGAAGACACTCCCCTGTCCGACGGCCCTGAGGCCGAGCCTGAGCGCGGCGGCGCTTCCCGCCGGGCCACCCCCGGCAGCGTCGCCTTCGTGCCGCCCGTGATGGGGATGATCCTCGGCGGCGAGGTCGTGAAGGATATCGCCCTGAACCGCCTGCACTGTCCCCTCGTGGCGGAGGGGCGATGTCCGCCCCCCTGCAATCTGTCCGGAAGGAGCCTGTGAGCATGGCTGAAGAAGAGAAGAAGGAAACCGCGCCCGAAGTCCAGGACGACTTCGGCGTGTACAAGGCCTGGCTGCGCAAAACCCACCTGACCGAACAGCTGCAGGGCGAGATCGTGCGCGGCATCAAGGCCGGCGAAAGCGTGCAGAGCCTGCTGCTCAAATGCGCCAAGGCCCTGAGCCTCGCCACCAACAACAGCGTGTTTTACCACGAGATCGAGAAGGAGCTCTTCTCCGTGTACGGCGAGGCCCTCGGCCAGCCCGAGAGCATGGAGCAGGAGCTGGAGGGCGCGAAGGCCCGCCTGGAGAAGATCAAGGCGGCCCGCGAGCGCGCCGACACCGAGGTTATCCGGGACGATATGCTCCAGGCCATCCGCGCCCACGAGCAGCGCATCGCCTACCTGGAGAAGCGCCTCGCCGGCGGCGAATGACGCCCCGTCCATCTCATCGCATCTGCCATACAGACACCGCATCAATCTGAGCATTTGGAGGAACAGTTTATGGTTATCTACAACAGCCTCACCCGCAAAAAGGAAGAGTTCAAGCCTGTGCACGAGGGCAAGGTGGGCATCTACGCCTGCGGCCCCACCGTGTACGACTTTTTCCACATCGGCAACGCGCGCCCCTTCATCACCTTCGACGTGCTGCGCCGCCAGTTTGAGCGCGAGGGCTACGAGGTCACCTTCGTGCAGAACTTCACCGACATCGACGACAAGATGATCCGCCGCGCCAACGAGGAGGGCATCACCGTCAAGGAGCTGGCCGACCGCTTCATCGCCGAGTATTACACCGACGCGAAAGCCCTGGGCATCCACAAGGCCACCGTGCACCCCCGCGCCACCGAGCACATCCCCCAGATCATCGCCCTGGTGCAGAAGCTGATCGACAACGGCCACGCCTACGTGGGCAAGACCGGCGACGTGTACTACCGCGTCTCCGCCTTCCCGGGCTACGGCAAGCTCTCCGGACAGAGCGTGGACGACCGCGAGATGGGTGCCTCCGAGCGCCTGGACGTGGAGACCGACAAGGAGAACCCCGCCGACTTCGTGCTGTGGAAGGCCCAGAAGCCCGGCGAGCCCGCCTGGGAGAGTCCCTGGGGCATGGGCCGTCCCGGCTGGCACGTGGAGTGCTCCGCCATGTCCATGACCTACCTCGGCGAAACCTTCGACATCCACTGCGGCGGCAAGGATCTGCTCTTCCCTCACCACGAGAACGAGATCGCCCAGAGCGAGGGCGCGACGGGCCATCCCTACGTGCACTACTGGATGCACAACGGCTTCATCAACATCGACAACCAGAAGATGAGCAAGTCCCTGGGCAACTTCTTCACCGTGCGCGACATCGCCAAGGAGTACGACCTGGAGGCCGTGCGCATGTTCATGCTCTCCGCCCACTACCGCAGCCCCATCAACTTCTCCCGCGACCAGATCGCCGCAGCCCACGCGAGCCTGACCCGCCTCTACACCGCCCGCGACCAGCTGCGCTTCCTGCAGGAGAAGGCCGAGGATCGCCCGCTGAACGAGGAGGAGAACGCGCTGCTCGAGCGGCTGCAGGGCTATGAGAAGAAGTTCGACGCCGCCATGGACGACGACCTGAACACCGCCGACGCCATCGGCGCGATCTTCGAGCTGGTGCGCGACGTGAACACCAGCCTCACTGCCGCCTCCGCCAAGGGCGCTGTGCAGGCTGCCCTGAAGTCCTTCTCCGGCCTGTGCGACGTGCTGGGCCTGGTGCAGCGCGAGGCAGACGCCCTGCCCGCCGACATCCAGCAGATGGTGGACGACCGCGCCGCCGCCCGCAAGGCGAAGGACTGGAAGCGCTCCGACGAGCTGCGCGACGCCATCAAGGCCGCCGGCTACATCCTGGAGGACACGCCCCAGGGCCAGAAGGTGCGCAAGAACGTATGAGCCCCGCTGTGCGCCGGAGGATCGGCCTGGCCCTGCTGATCCTGGCCATCCTCGCGGCCGCGTGGCCCGCCGCCAGGCACGCCTGGCTTCAGCGCCGCACCGAGCGGGCGGTCTATGCCGCCTCCGGGCGGACAGCGGCCCTGCCGGAAATCCGGCTGCCCGACGGCACCGTGGACGTGAACAGCGCCGACCTGTATGAGCTGACGGAGCTTCACGGTATAGGCGAAAGCCTCGCCCAGGCGATCCTGGACGAGCGGGAGGCCCACGGCCCGTTCCGCTATCCGGAGGATCTGCTGGCCGTGCGCGGCATCGGCGTGAAGAAGCTCGCGGGCTTCCGCGACACGCTGGATCTGTCCGCGCCGGAAGAAGAAGCTGAACCCTGAAGCAATACAATCATCAGCCAGAAAGGAGCACTGCCCATGGCCTATCAGGCGCTGTACCGCCAGTACCGCCCTGCCCGCTTTGCGGACATGGTGGGACAGGAGCACATCGTGCAGGCGCTCCGCAACCAGGTGGCGAGCGGCCGCATCGGCCACGCCTATCTCTTCTGCGGCAGCCGGGGCACCGGCAAGACCTCCGCGGCGAAGATCTTCGCCCGGGCGGTCAACTGCCTGAACCCGCAGGACGGCGACGTCTGCGGCGAGTGCGCCAGCTGCAAGCGGCTCGCGGCGGCGGAGGCCCTGGACGTCATCGAGATGGACGCCGCCTCCAACAGCAAGGTGCCCAACGAGAGCCGCTACAAGGTCTACATCATCGACGAGATCCACGAGTTTTCGGACAAGGCCTTCAACGCCCTGCTGAAAACCCTCGAGGAGCCGCCGGAGCACGCCATCTTCATCCTCGCCACCACCGACCCCCAGAAGCTGCCCAACACGATCCTCTCCCGCTGCCAGCGCTACGACTTCGCGCGCATCCCCGTGCCGCAGATCGCGGGACGCCTGCGGATGGTGTGCGACGCCGCGGGCCGCGAGGCGGACGACGAGGCCCTGCAGCGCATTGCCCGGGCGGCGGAGGGCGGCATGCGCGACGCCCTGTCCATCCTCGACATGTGCCTGTCCTACGACGGGCGCGTCGACCTGGCGCGCACCCGGGAGGTGCTGGGCACCAACGACCGCTCCTTCCTCTTCCGCTTTGCCGAGGCCATCGAGCGCGAGGACGCCGCCGCCCTGCTCGGCGCGGTGGACGAGCTGATCCGCGACGGCCGCGACCCCGCCATCTTCGCGCGGGAGGTCGCCCAGCACATGCGCGCCCTGATGATGGCCAAGGCCTGCCCGGACGAGCTGGCCACGCTGCTGGATCTGACGGAGGAGGCCGCGGGCGACTATGTGCGCCAGGCGGAGGATTTCTCCCCCACGCGGCTGATGAGCGTGATGGACCTGTTCATGGGCACGGAGACGGCCCTGCGCTACGCTTCCTCCCCGCGCCTGTGCCTGGAGACCGCCGCGCTGAAGGCCTGCCTGCGCACCGGCGAGGAGGACACCGCCGCCCTGCGGGACCGCATCGCCGAGCTGGAGAAGAAGCTGCGCGCCCTCCAGGAGGCCCTGGACGCCGGCCAGTACGCTACAGCAGCAGTCCAGGCAGCCTCCGATGCCCCGAAGCCCGAAGCCAGGAAGGCCCCGCCGCCGAAGCCCGCCGCGCCCGCCCAGCTGCCCCCGGAGGCCACGGCCTCCGGCAAGGACTCCGACGCGGTGTGGAAGGAGCTGATGGATCGGCTCAAGCGGGCCAACCCCGGCCTGTTCGCCTTCTTAGGCCAGGGCCGGTTTGCCGGGTGCGCCGGCGGCGTCTACAGCTGGCGGCCCAACCCCGGCGCGGAGGGCTCGCTGATCGTCATCGACAGGGGTAAGGCCCAGGTCGAGCAGCTGCTCACGGAGATCTCCGGCGCGCCCGCCACCTTCGACGCGAGGGCCGAGGCGGCCCCCCGGAAGGAGGCCGGCAGCCAGCTGCAGCAGTTCCGCGACGTCTTCGGCGCGGAGAACGTGATTGAACAATAACGTGTGCCGGGACAGGATGCGCTGTCCCGGCGCTTGTTTTTCTGCCGTTTTTCTCTTCCCCGCCAATTTTCCTCTTTTCCGCGGGGAAAAAATCGTATATAATGAGGGTGTAACGACCAGAAAGGAAGCGAACCTGTGGCAAAAGCGGCAAAGGAACGCATCGGTATCCTCGGAGGCACCTTCAACCCCATCCACCAGGGACACATCGCCATGGCCCAGTGCGCGCTCACGAGCGCGTCACTGACGCGGGTGCTCCTGCTGCCGGACAGCGTCCCTCCGCACAAGACCGGCATCGCCCCGAAGGAGGATCGCTGGCGCATGGTGTGCGCCGCCGCCGAGGGCATCGAGGGCCTCGAGCCCTGCCGTATGGAGCTGGACCGCGAGGGAACGACCTACACCTTCGACACCCTGACCGCCCTGCGCGGGGAAAACCCCAAGGCGGAGCTGTACTATATCATCGGCACCGACACGCTGATGGAGCTGCGGAACTGGCACCGCTGGCGCGAGGTGCTGGGGCTGTGCACCTTCCTGGTGTGCCCGCGCCGCACCGACCACGCGCCTGCCGCCGTCCGCGCCGAGCGCGCGCTGCTGGAGGGGCTGGGCGCGAAGATCCGTCCGCTGACGATGGAGCCCGTCGACGTCTCCTCCACCGAGCTGCGGGAAGCCCTGGCGAGCGACGCGCCCACCGGCCTCATCAACCCGGCTGTCCGCGCCTACTGCCACGCCCGCGGCCTCTACGGCACGCCCGAGGTGGATCCCCGCTCCGAGCAGTGGATGGAGCAGCTCTTCCGGGACCTGACCGTGAAGCGCTTCGCCCACACCCTTGGCGTGGCCTTCATCGCCCGCAACCTCGCCCGTGTCCACCATGTGGACGACCGCAAGGCGGAGATCGCGGGCTTGCTGCACGACTGCGCCAAGTGCCTGCCCCTAAAGGACATGCAGCGCATCGCCCTCGACCACGCCCTCACCAGCGACAAGGAAACCCTGGCCAGCGGCGCGCTGCTGCACAGTGTCGCCGGCGCGTGGATGACGGAGCACGTCTACGGCGTGGAGGATCCCGAGATCCTCGCCGCCATCGCCTGCCACACCACCGGCAAGGTCGGCATGTCCCGGCTGGATCTGGTGGTCTACCTCGCCGACAAGATCGAGCCGGGCAGGCCCTCCTACCCGCTGCTGGACAAGGTGCGCATCATGGCCCCGCTCTCCCTGGAGCGCGCCGTGCTGACCTCCATGGAGGGCACCATAGCCTATGTCAGCGGCAAGGGCAAGCCCATCCACCACCAGACGCTGGACACCGTCGCCTGGCTCAGGAGCCTGCCCGAGAACAGCGGCCGCTCCCAGGCCGAAGCCAAGGAATGACGCAGCCTCCCCCGGCTGCTGACGCATACGTTTTTTCCCATCCTACACTCAAAGGAGGTTGTTCCATGCAGGAACAGGAATTGATCCAGAAGCTGGCATCGGCGCTCAGCGATAAGAAAGCCCAGGACATCGTCGCGCTGGACGTGCGCGGCCTCACCGTCATCTGCGATTACATGATCATCGCGTCCGGCCGCAACGCCAACCAGGTGAAGGCCATGGCGGACGAGGTGGACGACTTCATGGCGAAGGAGGGCCTGACCCTCCGCCGCAGCGAGGGCCTGAACGAGGGCCGCTGGATCGTGCTGGACTACGCCACCGTGCTGGTGCACATCTTCCACCAGGATGAGCGTGCCTACTACAACCTGGAGCGCCTCTGGGACGACGGCAAGAACCGCATCACCCTGAATCTGGAGAGTGATCCGGCCTGAGCCGCGCCGTTTTTGCCTCGCCGGTGGGCCAGCTGCTGGTCACCGCCGAGGACGGGGCCGTCACCGCCCTGCACCCGACGGACGCTCCGCCACAGCCCCCGGACGATCCCGTGCTCCGCGACTGTGAGCGGGAGCTGCAGGCCTACTTTGCGGGCGCGCTTCGGCGCTTCACCGTGCCGCTCAGGCCCGGCGGGACGCCCTTTCAGCAGGCCGTGTGGCAAGCCATCGCCACCATTCCCTACGGCGTCACCGTCACCTACGGCGACGTGGCCCGCGCCATCGGCAAGCCCGGGGCCGCCCGCGCCGTGGGCCAGGCCATCCACCGCAATCCCGTGTGCATCCTCATCCCCTGCCACCGCGTCATCGGGGCCCATGGCTTCGTCAGCGGCTACGCCTGGGGGCCCGAGGTGAAGACGCGGCTGCTGGCCCTGGAGAAAGCCCACGTCCGTCCAGACTGACCGACCATATCCCGCGCTTTCACGGCGCGTTATCACGAAAGGAAAACTGGTTTACCATGGGGTCTTCTGTTATGATCCTCGTCATCTCACTGGCGCTGTGTGTGGCGCTGTCCGCCTTCTTCTCCGCCTCGGAGACGGCCTACGCCGCCGTCAACCGGGTGCGGCTGAAGACCCTGGCCCAGGACGGGGATCGCAAGGCTGCCCGCGCGCTGGCGCTGGCGGACGATTATGACCGGCTTATCACCGGCATCCTGATCGGCAACAACCTGGTCAACATCGCCGGCACCTCCATCGCCACCGTGCTCTTCACCGGCTGGGTCGGCCCGCTGGGCCCCACGGTCTCCACCGTGGTGATGACCCTGGTGATCCTGCTCTTCGGCGAGATCTCCCCCAAGACCCTTGCCAAGCAGTTCGCCGAGCAGGTGGCCATGGGCGTCGCCGCCCCGCTGAACGCCGTGATCACGGTGCTCACGCCCGTCAACGCCCTGTTTTCGGTATGGCGGCGGATGCTCGCGCGCATCTTCAAGCCTCGCGAGAACGCGATGCCCATCGAGGCGGAGCTGATGACGATGGTGGACGAGGCCCAGCAGGAGGGCGGCATGGACAGCCGCGAGGGCGACCTGATCCGCTCGGCCATCGAGTTCATCGACCAGGACGCCCTGGACATCATGACGCCCCGGGTGGACGTCACCGCCATCGAGGACACCCTGTCCATGGAGGAGGCCCAGACCCTCTTCCGGGAGAGCGGCTACTCCCGCCTGCCGGTCTACCATGAGGATCTCGACCATATCGTCGGCGTGCTGCACGAAAAGGATCTCTACTCCGCCCTGCACGAGGGCGTGCGGGATCTGCGCCGTGTGATGGTGCCCCCGGTCTACGCCCCGGCGACCCTCAAGATCTCCAAGCTGCTGCACCTGTGCCAGTCCACGCGCACCCACCTGGTGATCGTGCTGGACGAGTTCGGCGGCACGGAGGGCATCGTCACCATCGAGGACGTGCTGGAGGAGCTGGTCGGCGAAATCTACGACGAACACGACGACGTGAACGAGGCCATCGTCGCCCTGGAGGACGGCTCCATGGTCGTGGACGGCAGCCTGCCCCTGGCGGAGCTGCTGGAGCGGCTGAAGCTGGAGGACCACTACGAGGCGGACACCGTTGGCGGCTGGACCTCCGAGATGCTGGGCCGCATCCCTACCGTGGGGGCCGCCTTCACCGAGGAAGGCTACCAGGTGACCGTGGTGGGCATGGACCGCCGCCGAGTGACCAAGGTGCGCGTCAGCCGCGCCGAACCCGAGGACAACGAAGCTGCGGAGATCCCCTCCGCGCATGAAAGCAAGGAGGCTTGATTTCCATGGCTCAGACCCATCAGGACCGCAAGAAGACCGCCACGCGCGTGGTGGCGCTGGCGCTGGCCGCGCTGATGCTGCTCTCGGTCGTCGGCGCTGTGATCTTCGCGCGCTAAAGCGTATTAATCTCGCTTATCGCTAGAATAGGATTCCGCGCCTGCGGGCGCGGGCAAGGGGCTTTGCGATCGCCCCTTGCAACCCTTCGCCGCCGAGTTTATTACGGGTATTTGGGAGAATCTGACAGCCTTCCTTCAAACAAGCGAAGGCTGTTTTCACGAAAGGGGGTTTGCCGTGTGCAGGACCGGCACCGTCCGGAGTCCCGGAAACAGAGGAAAAAGCGCCGCGGCTGGACCCTCGGCAGCTGGTTGATGGCGCTCATCACCCTGGCCGTGATCGCATCCATTGCCACGGTGCTGCCCCGGCTGACCCAGCGGCAGGACGTCAGCGCCGCCCTGGTGGACACCGTGGAGGCCTGGGCCAGCCAGACCGCCCGGCCTGAGGCCACCCGCCGCGCCGCCACCGTCACCGCCGCGCCCACGGCCCGCCCAGCGCCTGCTGTCACCACTGTGCCCTCGACCGCACGGGGCGGCACCCTGACGCTGACCTTCGGCGGCACCGTCGCGCTGGAGACCAACGTGCGCCAGTCCGGCTATTATCAGGACACCGGGCTGTACGATTTCTCCGACATCCTCCTGCCCGCCCAGGAGACCCTGCAGGGGGACATCTCGCTGGTCTCGCTGGAAAACCTGGTGGTGCCCGGCGCGAAGCTCTCCAAGCTCGTGGCCCCAGCACCCGTCATGCGGATGCTGCAGCGCGCGGGCGTCCGGCAGATCGCCCTGGGCTTCGGCCGCTGCTTTGAGCAGGGCGCTGCGGGCGTAAGCTCCACCCTCGCCGCGGCGCGGGAGGAGGGCCTGACGCCCTTCGGCCTGTACGCGAGCGAGGCGGACGCTGCGCCGGAGAGCAGCGTCCAGACCATTGGCGGGCTGCGCGTGGCCCTGCTCCACGGCACGGCCAGCCTCACCACCGCCAGCTCCAAGGCCCTGCGGAGGGACGGCCGTCCCGACCTCGTGCCCACGGACGACAGCCTGCCGGAGCGCGTCCGGGCCGCGAAGGACGCCGGCGCCCAGTTCGTCGTCGTCACCGTGCACTGGGGCTCCGAGGGCAAGACCGCGCCCACCAAGGCCCAGCGGACGCTGGCGCAGAAGCTCGCGGAGGCAGGCGCGGACATCATCATCGGCTACGGCTCCCGGCGGGTGCAGACCGCGGAATGGCTCTTCTCGCCAAAGCCCGACGGCGCCACCCGGCAGACCCTCTGCTGCTACTGCCTCGGCTGCATGCTCAGCGACGCCCGGGAGAGCGGCGCGGTCGCCAGCGCCGTGGTGCGCACCCGGGTCAGCTTCGACCCCGCGGGGAACGTCGCCATGAGCCAGCCGGTCTACACGCCCATGTACCTGTGGCAGTACAAGCAGGACGGGGCCACGAACTACCGCCTGATCCCCGCGGATCAGGCCGCGCCGGACGGCATGGAGCAAAAGCAGGCCCAGGCCATGCAGACCGCCCTCAAGAACGTGCGCAAGGCCCTCGAGGGCAGCGCGCTGGTGCAGGGGAACTGACCCCCCGGCCGCAGAGCTGACAAAGGCGCTTCGCCTTTGCATAGAGAAAGGAATGATTCCTTATGGCCAAGCTTTATTTCGGATCCGACTATCAGCAGGCAGCCCATCCCGACGTGATGGCGCGCCTGGCCAGCCAGTGCACCGTGCCCTTCCCGGGCTACGGCACGGACGAGGTGTGCGAGGCCGCCAAGGCCAAGATCCGCGCCGCCTGCCAGGCTCCCGCGGACTGCGCCGTGTACTTTTTGGTGGGCGGCACCCAGACCAACGCCACCGTGATCGATGCCCTGCTCAAGAGCTACCAGGGCGTGCTGGCCGCCGAGACCGGCCACATCGCGGTGCACGAGGCGGGCGCCATCGAGTTCGGCGGCCACAAGGTGCTCCCGCTGAAGAACGACTGGGGCAAGATCAGCGCCGCCCAGGTGCGCAAGGCCTGCGAGACCTACTACGGCGACGACAACCGCGACCACATGGTGATGCCGGGCATGGTCTACATCAGCCAGCCCACCGAGTACGGCACGCTCTACTCCCTGGCGGAGCTGGAAGCCCTGCACGAGGTCTGCGCGGCGTATCACCTGCCGCTGTACGTGGACGGCGCGCGCCTGGCCTACGCCCTCGCCTGCCGCGAGAACGACGTGACCCTGCCCGACCTTGCGCGGCTGTGCGACGCCTTCTACATCGGCGGCACCAAGTGCGGCGCGCTCTTCGGCGAAGCCGTGGTTTTCCCCAACCCCGACCTCGTGCCCCACTTCTTCACCATCGTGAAGCAGCACGGCGCGCTGCTGGCCAAGGGCTTCCTGCTGGGCATGCAGTACGACGCCCTGTTCACCGACGATCTATACCTGCGGGTCGGCCAGGCCGGCATGCGGGCTGCGGACAGGCTGCGCGCCGGGCTGCGGAAGCTGGGCATCCGGGAGGTCATCCCCTCGCCCACCAACCAGATCTTCATCCGCCTGGAGAACGAGGCCTACAAGCGCCTGAGCGAGAAGGCCGAGATGAGCTTCTGGTCCCAGGAGAGCGACGGCACCACCACCCTGCGCCTGGCCACCTGCCACCTGACCACGGACGAGGAGATCGACGCGCTGATTGAGCTGCTCAGCCGCGAAACCGAACATGCTGCGCGTTGAGCGCAGGCAGAAGAAGCCCCGCCGCCCGCGGGCCAGGCTGATCGCCCTGATCGTCCTGCTCGCGCTGCTGGCGGGCCTCGTCCTCGCGCTGACACTGGCCCGGCGGGAGGTACCGGCGGAGACGGAAGAGACGGCCCACGAGGCGGAACCCGCCCAGGTGATCGTCAGCCGCGCGCCGGAGGACGTGGCCGCCGTCGGCGTGACCCTGCGGGAGGGCGAATCCTGGGTGGCCCTGCGCGACGGCGACGAGCTGATCGTCCAGGGCGAAGACAGCTTCCCCATCGACCGCACGCTGGTGAACGGCATCCTGCAGGCTGTGTCCCAGGTGGAGACGGAGCACGTCCTGGCGGAGAAGGCCGAGGACTGGCAGGACCGCCTCGCAGACTTCGGTCTGGACAGCCCCCGCGCCCTGGTGGAGGTGCGCTACGTGGACGGCGAGCGCCTCACCCTGCGCGTCGGCAACCGCATGAGCGACGGCGACAGGACCTACTATTACCTCAGCGTGGATGGCGACGGCAGGCTGATGACCCTCGACGTGGGCACCGAGGAGGAGCTCAACGTCTCCAGGCCCCTGCTGCGGGCTGTCACCCAGCCTGTGATCCACAAGGCGCGGCTGGACGACATCACCCTGTCCACGCCGGAGCGCACCTGCCGGTGGACGCTGGAGGGCGACATCACCGACGCGGACGCCGCCGACCGCTGGCTGCTGACAGAACCCCTGCGCTACCCCGCCGACGGCGAGGCGGTGGCCAACCTGCGCACAACGCTGGCCAACTTCGTGCTCGGCGCGTGGGAGGCGGAGGCGGACGAGGCGTCCCTGGCCCAGTGCGGCTTCGACCATCCGCGCCTGACGCTGACCGCCCACATGGCGGCGGGCTCCCTGACCTCCACCGGAGCGGACAGCGCCATCACGGAGTACCCGGAGAGCACCTTTCAGCTGGTTGTCGGCGGCGAGCGCACCGAGCTGACCGACTACGTGCTGTGGGACGGCCAGATCTACGTCGCGAGCCGCTTCTCCCTCAGCGCCTTCCTGAACCTCGACCCGCTGAACACCCTCAGCCGCTATCCCGTGCTGACCTCGCTGAGCAACCTGCGCGAGCTGACCGTGACGGACAACAGCGGCGCCGTGACCTACGCTGTGACCTACGAGCAGCAGGTCAACCCGGACAACAGCCTCGTCACCGACGAGGACGGCCGCCCGGTGCTCAGCGCCTCCGTCACCCGCGGCGGCGAGCCCTTCTCCTGGGAGGCCTTCGAGAACGCCTACCAGCGCATGCTGCTGGTCACGGTCTCCGGCACGCTGCCGGCGGACTGGCAGCCGGAGACGCCGCCCCACACGCGCATGGTCTTCCGCACCCGCACCAGCGTGGAGCACACGGTGGCCCTGTACGCCTGGGACGCGATGCACGACGCGGTGGAGGTGGACGGCGAGATGGTCTTTTATCTCATCAAGGACGGGCTGAGGCTCGGCCTGTGACCGCGCAACCCCATCGACACGGGGCAGAAAAGCTGCCCAAAGGAGAGTAAACCGCACATGAACAAGATCGTCAAAAAGCAGGTGCTCAACCCCACCGTCACCCTGATGGAGGTCGACGCGCCCCTGATCGCCCGCAAGGCGGAGCCGGGACAGTTTATCATCCTGCGCGTGGACGCCGAGGGCGAGCGCATCCCGCTGACCGTGGCGGACTATGACCGCGAGCGCGGCACGGTGACCATCATCTTCCAGGGGGGGGGGGCGACCACCGAGAAGCTGAACCACCTGGAGGAGGGC
>CADASK010000005.1:28485-91423 GCA_902790495.1 uncultured Eubacteriales bacterium | reverse complement strand
ATGGCCACCACTGGCTCCTGCGGCTCCGATCTGACCTGGAGCTTCGACCCCGCTGCGGGTGCGCTGAGCATCAGCGGCACGGGCGCGATGACGGAATACGCCAATGCGCTCGAATTCCCCTGGCATTCCTTCCGTGCGAACATCAAATCCCTTTCCATCGAGCCTGGAGCCACGACGATCCACAGAAACGCCTTCGCCAGCTGCCCAGGGCTGACAAGCGTTGACATCCCCGTCAGCGTGACGGAAATCGGTTACCTTGCGTTCGCCTACTGCGAAAACCTGAAAAGAGCCACCATCCAGAACCCCAACTGCGTCATCGGCGACACCGATTATGACGTGTTTGAGCTGTGTGCCTCCGGCTTCACGCTCCGCGGCTGGGACGGCTCCACGGCGGAGACCTATGCGGGCAATGACGAGCATCCCTGCGGTTTTGAGTCGATCGGCAGCCTGACCGGCCAGTGGGGCGATCATGTGACCTATGAATTCTCTCCCGTCAGCGGCAATTTGTACATCTACGGATCGGGCGACATGTGGAACAACGCATCTCCGTTCGTCGACAACAAGTTGGTGAAAACCGTCACCATCGAGAGCAGTGTGACAAATGTCGGCAACCATGCTTTCGAGGGCTGCTCGAACCTGACCAGCGTTGTCCTCCCAAACAACGCCACCACCATCGGCAGCTGTGCTTTCATGGGATGTTCCAGCCTGAACAATGTCATCATCCCGGACAAAGTCACCACCATTAACGGCCAAGCATTTGATGGCTGCACCAGCCTGACCAGCATCACCATCCCGGACAGCGTGACCTACATCGGAAGCGATGCTTTCAGTGGCTGTACCAGTCTGACCAACATCACCATCCCGAATAGCGTCACCCAAATTAACTCCTTTGCTTTCGCTGGCTGCACCAGCCTGACCAGCATCATCATCCCGGACAGTGTCACCGTAGTAAACAGCTATACTTTCTATGGCTGCACCAGCCTCAGCAGTGTCACCATTCCGGATAGCGTCACCAGCATTGGCAACTATGCTTTCAAGAACTGCACCAGCCTGACCAGCATCTCCATCCCGAAGAGTGTAAGCACAATCCAGGCAGATGTGTTTGCAAACAGCGGCCTGACCAGCGCTGTCATCTGGAATCCCGACTGTTCCTTCGCCAACGCAGCATTTGAAGACTGCGACCCCACCTTGACGCTCCGCGGCTGGGCCGGCTCCAAAGCGCATGTCCACGCCACCGCAAACTCCATCAACTTCGAGCTGCTGGCCCCCGCGCCGGACTTCATTCTCCCCTCCGCGCTGACCTCTATCGAGGTGGACGCCTTTGTGGGCATCTCCGCCAAGGCCGTGCTGATCCCGAAGCGAATCTCGTCCATCGCCGGCAATCCCTTCGCGGGCAGCAGCGTGGAGTATATCTACGGCTACCCGGGCACAGCGGCGGAGGAGCTGGTGAATCAGTACCATTCGCAGTTCCAGTTCATCCCCATGACCGACGCCTGGTACAGCAGGCTGACGAAGTAATCCCCATGTCAGAAGGAAGGGCTGCCCCTCAGCAATGGAGGGGCGGCTTTTTCTGTCCGGTGTCAGCACGCAGGAAATCTTCTGAACATGTGGAAATCCCTCCCACTTTGGTGTACAATAGCACAAGCTCCCTTGCCTGTCCGCGGACGTCCGGGGGAAGGGCTTCTGCATAGGCTTATCAGGAGGGATGACATCGATGATCGGTTTGATTGGTGCGGTATTGGCTATTGGTATTTCGCTGCTGTGGTATCTGCCGGGGATTCGCGCCCAGGGTGAAAACCGTGTATTGACGAGGAAGGACTATTGGAGGTCGGCGGGCGTCTACGGCTTCTGCTTCACGAGCCTGCTGATCATCGTCACGGAGATCCTGTGGGACAGCATCGCCGACCGCGTGGGGCTGTCCGGCCTCGCGCGGGATATCATCGCCGACTTTTTCCGCGCGGCGCTGCTGGAGGAGTTCTTCAAGTTCATCGGCTTCCTGCTGGCGAAGCGCTCGCTGAAGCTCCAGAGAAAGATTGATTACATCATGATTGCGGGGCTGATGGGCCTTGTCTACAGCGTGGTGGAGAAAGCCGTACTGGGCAATCCCATGGCGGTGATCATCGGGCTGGCGATTCCGATGCACATCACCTGGCAGTTCAACCAGGGCGGCCACTGGTTTGAGTACGAGGAGGCGAAGGCCCGGAACGACCAGCCGCGCATGCGCCGGGAGCTGCTGATGGCCACCGCGCTGCCGTTTGTCTTCCATGGGTGCTGGGACAGCGGACTGGATCTGATCATCTGGCTCACGGAGCAGGAAGCGACCATCGCCCAGGTCATCGGCGGGATTCTGATTCTGGCGATGCTGACCTTGGGCATTCTGTACACCATCCGGACGATCAAGAAGGTGTGCGCGATCGCACGCGCCGCTGAACCGGTCTCCCGTGATGCCTGACAGCCGGGCCCAAGGATGGAATGGGCTGGAAACAGGACGGGACAAACTCAGGGTCAGAACGGAAGGCCCGTAGGAAATCATCTTGTGAGGTGACAGCATCTGTCCCTCGCCGAGCGCCTGGAACGCGCAGTCTATCTCGGCCTCGACCAGAACGGCATTCTCGCCAAATATGTCAGGGGAGAACAGGCCGGTCGATAAATACAGATGAGACGAAGCCGCTGCGGAGAGCGACAAGCGCGGTGTCGGTATCCATAGGAGAACGCTCTGACGCGGGAGATCCAGTCAGCTCCGCTTTCAGGCATGAAAATAAGCAGGGAGGAGCTTCACCATGAAGCATGTCGTTTACAGTCATCAGGGGCAGGCGATGCCGGAACATGTCACCCCAATCCGGGAAGACGCGTTCCTCGTCAAGGATCATACGGAGCTTCGCTGGCTGGGCGGAGCCGGCGTTCTCATCAATTGCCGGGGAACTATCCTGCTGGCGGACCCACTGCTGATGGGGTTCGACATGCCGCTGCTGATCGATTCGCCGCTGATGGTCGAGCACACGCCGAACGTGGACGCCATCCTCATCACGCACATTGACAACGACCATTTCAGCAGAGAAACGATCACCGCCCTGGCGCCGGTGACGCGCAGCCTGCATGCGCCCTCGTACGTGGCCGGCGAAGCCCTGAAGCTCGGGGCTCCTGCCGTCGGCCACGATATCGGCGAGAGCTTTGACGTCGGGCCTGTGCGTGTGCGCCTGACGCCGGCCAGGCACAACTGGCAGAATGGGTTGCCCGAGTTTGCCTTCCGCCGCTGGGAGGAGAAGGATTACTGCGGCTTCTGGCTGGATACGCCGGACGGGTCGATCTGGCTGCCGGGCGATTCCCGGCTTCTGGACAGCCATCTGACGATGCCCCAGCCGGATGTCATCCTCTTTGATTTTTCGGACAACGACTGGCATATCACCCTGGACGGCGCGGTGCGCCTGGCCAACACCTATCCCGAAGCCAAGCTGCTGTGCATCCACTGGGGAACCGTGGACGCGCCGGCCATGACGCCCTTCAACGGCGACCCAAATGCCCTGACAGACCGCGTGACGCACCCCGAGCGCATTTTTGCCCTGTGCCCGGGGGAAGCGCTGAGCCTGGGCGCGGGGCGGGAAGAGTGAGCGTATCGTGTTGAAAGGAAACGTACAATGCCGCAGAAGCTTTTTCTGCGGCTTTACCAGTTCACTTCATGGATGACGGATGGGTCGATGCTCCGGACGTCCCGTGAGCCGGTCCGCAGCATCATGGCTCTGAGCTCGCCGGTCATGGTGCGGAGCGTGTCTGCCATCGCTTCCGGGCCGCCATCTTCCAGCGGGCCCATCAGCGGCCGGCCGACGGAGACGGCGTCCGCGCCCAGAGCCAGGGCCTTGAAGGCGTCAAAGCCGTCCTGTATGCCGCCGTCGGCGATGACGGTCAGCTGGCTGCCCACCGCCTTTCGGATATCCTGCAGCAGCATCACCGGCGGTACGGCCCAGCGCATCAGGCCGTTGTGGTGGCTGAGAATGATGCCCTGGGCGCCCAAATCCAGGCAGGTCCGGGCGTCGGTCACGCTTAAGGCGCCCTTGATCACGAAGGGCAGGCGGGTGGAGCGGATATACTGCCGCAGCTCGTCCAGGGTGGGCTGTTTCATCTGGAAGCCCATCACCACGGAATCCTGGTCATCCTGGACATTCGCGGCGTGCTCTACGTCCATGCCGATGGCGATGGCTCCGCCCCGTTCGGCGCACTCGATCCGGCGGTAGATTTCGTCGGGATCGGCGTAGGGTTTGATGATCTTGATGATTTTCGCGTTGGTTTTCAGCGCATTTTCCAGCTCGTCACAGCTGCCCATGCCGATGAAGCAGGCCGCGCCGGCCTGCCGTGCGCCTTCCGCGAAGGCCGTCATACCGGGCTTTAGGTGGCTGAGTGCGCCGGTGGTGATGGGAGTTTCAAACGGATGGCCAAACAAGGTGACGCGGGATGTGGGGCGCTGTGCGCCGACGACGCGGCTTTCCACCAGCAGCCGGTCCATATATCTGCGGGCGATGGCGACGGAGTCGCCGGACAGGGGACGGTCGTTTGCCATGGCTGTTTCCTCCTTGGGCAGAGTAAGAAAATGGGATGGGAGCGGCGAAAAAACGGGCCTCCGCTTCAGATCCTGATACAGCGCGGCTAAGCATAGATCAAGAAAGATTTGACGCGCAGTATATCCGCTATGCACTTGCGTCCGAGGAAGTCCAACGGGAAATTGAAGCACATGTAAAGGGAGTAGCCATGAGAGGTATTAGCCTCGCAGAACTCCGGGAGATTCGCATTCCTTGCCCTCATCTACATGTGCAAAAAGAGTTCGCCGCCTTCGTCTCTCAGGTCGACAAATCAAAAGTTGTCGTGCAGAAGGCGCTGGATAAGGCGCAGCTGTTGTTTGACAGCTTGATGCAGGAATACTTTGGGTGATCAATGTCAGGAGAACAGTGCATGGACGTCTTATCGATTTTGAAAAACAACAGGACAGACCTGCTTCCGGAAGAGCTGCAGCTGCTCCAGGCAGAGCTGGACACGGGCGAATATGACGCCGATTATGTAGCCTCCTGCGAGGCGCTCATCAGTGAGATCCTCAACTGGTTTCATACCACCGAGACAGAGGAGAATCCGCCCAAACCTGTTCCAGATAGGGTGGTGGTTCCGAGGGATCGCCTGGTGCCCGCGGGCGCGAGCGCAATCCCGCCCCCTTCGCCGGTGCCTCTGGAAAAGGTGGTCGCCTCAGATCTGCAGCGCATGCGGACGGAGAAGGATTACAGGTCTGCCTTCAAGAAATATGTCAAAGTATCCTCCGCCATCAATGAGGATTTCGTGGTTGCCCATTTCGCGCTGTTCAAGGAGTGGGAGCTGAACGCCATGCTGGCGTGTATCCCTTTCAGCGAGGGTTTTCTGGAGAAGTATTATGCCGTACTGGATCCCAAGGCCATCGCCCTGCATCAGCAGTTTTCGGAGAGCTTCTTCATGAAGCATTACGCGGATCTGGATGCGGAGACGGTTCTGGCGCGGGGCGTCAATCCGTGGCGGGATAAATCGCTGCGCTCGAAACAGCTGGATGTGTTCCTGCGCATCAAAGGAGTGAAGCTATGATCAGCATCAATGACGCGAAGAGGCTGGTGAAACGTGCCATCCTAGCCAACCTTGTCACGGAGAAGAAGAATCTGGCCATCACACCGCTGGTGTCAGGCAAGCACGGCATCGGCAAATCCGCCATGATCAAGAGCATTGCCGAAGAACTCGGCGGCGTGTACATCACCGTTGAAGGCGGAACATTGAAGGAAGGCGAGATCACCGGTCTGCCATACCAGTACAAGGATGACGCTGGTCAGATCCGTTTTCGCTTTCTGCCTTATTACGCTGTGGAGCGCGTCCAGAATGAAGAACGGCGGCTCTTTGAGCAGGCGCACGGGAACGCCGCGGCCGGCGATGCGCTGCTGGGAGATGAAAACAGGTTTGCTCAGAACGAGCTGACCCCGGCCGAGAGAATCAATGCCATACGCAGCGGATCGGTGAAGCCGGTCATCATCTTTATCGATGAGATCAACCGCACGGAGAACACCGTTTATAAGGAACTGATGAATATCCTGCTGACCCGCAGTGTCAACGGCTATCAGTTTCCGTGGTGGGTCTTCTTTGTCGGCGCAATGAACCCCAGCACGCAGAACAGCGTCTACGCAACCAATGAAATGGACCCGGCGCAGCTGGATCGCTTTATCAAGATCAAAGTCGGCGACAACACACGGGAGTGGCTGGTCTACGGAAAGAAAGCAGGGATCTCTCCGGATATCCTGAGCTTCATCAAGGACAATCCGAAATGCCTGTCCGCCAACGACAAAGAGCTGGACGACGATGAAAAGCCTACGCCCTCTCCCCGCGGATGGGACATGGTGGATACCTTGCTGGCCAGTGAACCCTATCTGCGCGGCTTCTTCACGGATAAGGAAAACGATCCCAAGGTGGTGGAAAAGGACATGAAGAGTCTGGTCACCGCCAAGCTCGGTTCCAGCGTAGCCACCATGTTCTTTGCCAGCCTGGTTGCGCAGACCCGGGCCCTCATGCCGGAGGAAATCTTCGCGGACGACGAGCATCTGACCAAGCTCAGCGATCAACTGGATCGCATGTCCACGGGCAAGCGTATTCAAACCTGCGATCTGATGCTGGAATATCTGAAAGAGAATATCAAATTCATGATGCTGGACAAGGCAGGCTTTGAGAAGACAAAGAAACAGCTTGCTGTTCTGGTACAAAAACTGGATTCTTCCTCGCGCCTCCTGTTTCCCCAGAACCTTTCGTCTGCGACAACCGAGGACGGAAACAGCCTGATCGAGATGCTGTTTGATGTCTTCGAGCAGGAGCTAATCGAGATGCTGGATCTGTCGGACGCTACGCGAGCAGCCATAGAGGGCAGTAAGTCATGAACAATGATATCGGCGCGATTCTGCTCCGCATCAAGGATAACATACGCACGATCAAAAGCGGCACGGTGGCACAGCCGATCCTGGAAGAAATCGATTCAGATTTTCATCAGCTGATGGAGCTGATTAAGCTCTTCCTGATTTCCGAACGTGACAGCTATTACGGATTCATCCTGATGAATCTCTCTTTTCGTGCGGCTTTTTCCTCTGATGGTATCGCAGGCATCCTGCTGAATGAGTTTCCTTCGGTGTTTCAGAGCAATCCTCTTTTGCTATGCGAGTTCTCTCTGAAAGAAATCATCTATATCGTTTGCCATGAGATCGACCATATCGTGCTGAACCATCCGTCTGAAATGGTCAGGCTCGGTCATGATGATCCCGACCTGATGATGAAATTCAATCTCGCCGCCGATGCCGCAGTCAACGACCGCATCAATGACGAGATCAAAAAGCGGAATTTTAAGTTCATCCGCCAGCCTGAAGGTGTTATTACCTCCGATGTGCTGGCAAAGATGTTTAAGCTGAAATCCATTGCACACGCAGAAAACTATCGTTACTATTTTGACCTGATCAAAGACAGAAAGAACCCGGAAGGACAGCCGCAGAATCAGCCGCAGAGGATGCTAAAAGGCATCGGTGGCCTACCTGACACAGGAAATAAGGGTTCCTCCGGAGACGGCGACGAAAATCAGGGTCAGACGATCATAACTGTCGATAACGCGGGCAGCCTGACCGATCATGACTGGCAGGGAAACGGCGACGAAGAGGATGCCTTCGTCGTAGTCCGGGAATTTGTAAATGCCGCTGTGGATATGATGAATGACGAAGCCAGAGGACTGATGCCCGGACATTTCATGGCTCAGGTGGAATTATTGAACCGCCCGCCAAAGCTCACCTGGCAGCAGATTCTAAAAAGGTACATTGGCACCATATCAGCCGAGAGACGAAAAACCAGAATGCGGCTCAACAGGCGTCAGCCGGGACGCTTTGACCTCTCCGGCAGCATGGATAACAAGGTACTGAAAATCGTCATCGCCATTGATACCTCCGCATCAGTTGATGACGCGATGATCAGTTCGATTATCAATGAGATATTCGCCATTCTTGCCAAACGCAAACATGAAATCACAATCCTGGAATGCGATGCCAGGGTGCAGCGGGTATACCGCATCACAAAACCCTCTGATATACAGAAAAAAGTTGCAGGCCGAGGAGGCACAGCGTTTTCCCCGGCAATTGAGTATATCAATCACGATCGGTACTATCGCGATGCTCTGATGATTTATTTAACTGACGGTTATGGAGAGAGCAGGATTCCGAAGCCCCGAACCTATCGGAACATCTGGGTTGTGTTTGATCATGTGCGAAACCTTTCTGTTGAGGAACCTTATGGCATAGTCATTGCGCTGGAACGTTAGGGGGCACCTCTATGAATATGAAAGCTGAAATCCGGCAGCAGCTGCTTGGAAACATGATTACCGGTAGGTGCAAGGAAGAACCCGGCATTTTGTTTGAGCCCAGCATTTGCTCCGGAAGCAGATGCATCCGATTCACCACACGCACCACAGAAGAAGTGCTGCCCAGTTTGAAAAGCAAGACAGGTGTATGGAAAACAGGCCGCCTGCTCCAATATGAGGTATACAACGAAGGGGAGTGTCTTCTCTTCCAATTATCATTAAGTGCAACCGGCCTTAACCAGCAGCAAACGAAGTGCATGGAAATGCTCCTCCAGGCCGCAAATGCCAAGAATGAAGTGAACAAAGAAGGCATGATCGCTATATGGCAATGGAAGTACCTCACAGGCGCAGATATTCAGAACGTGCAGCAAATTGTGGATATGTTCTTCAAATATGAGCTGCCCTTCTTTGAGCTGGAGCTTCGCCACTGGCTGATAGATCATGGGCATTCCATCCGTGCGTTTCCCAAATTGGATGAAGTTGAGGAATTGGCAGAGGGCAACGAAATAAGCGTTTCCACAAGCCGCTTTGAACGAAATGCGGAGGCGCGGGAAAAGTGCATTGCTCATTATGGAACGGTATGCCAGATTTGTGGATTCGACTTCGGGAAGACATATGGTCCCGCCTTCGCGGGGAAAACAGAGGTTCATCATATCATCCCACTAAGTGATATACGGGAGAATTATGTCGTAGACCCGATACATGACCTGATACCGGTTTGTTCCAATTGTCATACAGCTCTCCATAGCAAAAAGGAAGGCGTGTTTACACCGGATGAAATGAAGAATTTCATCAAAAACAGCACGGGGTGACAATCCTGCGATTGATCATACCGGTGCTGTTTTCTTGTTTCCTGAATGATCCGCATCCGGCTTTTACGGGATCAGGCATCAATCGGCTCAGTATGCTTAAAGGCTTCATAAAGCTGGTGACTGCTGATAATACAGACTGGATAACCTTGTTTACGCAGCTCCAATGCTTTATCCAGTTTTACAACGCCTGGAGAATACATGTCAATGACAAGATAGTCAGCTTTCTTTACCATCGAGCCATGAACAATACCGCCGCGCTTTTTAATCTCGTCTACCGGTTCGTTATGCTTAAAACCTGAAAACACAAAATGCTTGTCGACAAAGTCGATGTCAACATCAAAATCCAGATTCTTATAAGCTTTTAAAGCTTCTTTTGAAGCGTTGTCCATCACGATTCCATAGATTTCACTTTTGATGCGCTCCTGGGTAAAGTCATCAATCCTCATACTGATTCTCCTTTACGTATTGATTTTAGCAATAATGGGATGGTATGAAAAGGAACCTATGATTACATTAAAATTATAACACACAAAGGGAGAAAAATCAATGCTATAGTGCGAAGACAACTTGCGGACAATTGTAGTCCTACAATGCGCTACGAGCATAGCCGATCATTTCAGTTGCACTGTCCATAGAACCATGGTATCATATTTCGCATGCCGGCGGCTGTTAAGGCTTCAGAGGTCATTCAGGCCGGATGTGCGGGCTGTATTCTTGCAATGATCGCTTCTCAGGAGGAGCTCATGCGCCTGTTTCGTGAAAGTATTTCACTGCATATCTTTCAGAGGGTGTTCCTGACCTCCAGCATGATCACCTTTACGCTGATCGGCGCGGGCTTTATCGACACCGTCGAGATCAGCCGGTTTGAAGGCCGGGACGCTCTGGCGGCAGCGGGCTTGGCCTATCCGTTTTATTATCTGTGCGGAATCGTCTATGGCTACCTCTCCATGGGACTGAAAAGCGTCGCGTCCAGAAAGATCGGGGAAGGGGATGCCGAAGGCTTCCGGCGGACCCTCAGCCTGTGTCTGACGATGGGGTTGCCGCTCTCCGTCGCGGCGGGCATTGCACTGGTTGCGTTTGCGGAGCCGGTCGCCTATCTCTTTGGAGCCAGAGGCAATTCCGCGGGACTGCTGAAGATGACGGCAGACTACCTGACCGGCCTGAGCATAGGCTTTCCCGCGCTGGTGATAAACTCGGTACTGGCTACGGGCCTCCAGTTTCGGAGTCCGCGGCTGGCACCTGTACGGTCTGCTCAGGAACGGACGGGCGACGCAGTGCTATCAGGAGCTGTTCGTCAGCCATGATCGCCTGATCACGCTGCGGGACGCTTTGCGGCAGCGCTATCCGCATATGTCGATCTCCTGCTCCGCCGGGGAGAAGGAAGCGGAGGACACGGCTGCGCTGATTGTGGACAGCAGCGGCCGGTTTTTTGTGCAGCGGCCTGATTGCGCGCCGATCTACATGGGCAGCGACCCCAACCGCCCCACCGCGAAAGAGATCGCCGCGCACCTCAACGTGGAAAGCTATGTCCGGAATTATTATTCTGCAGGGATTTCGTAGCGGTGTCCCGCCCTGTGTGCCTCTGCAGAAAGCCTTCGCTAAGGCGTATTACAGTATCCGCTCCGGCATCCATCTCAGATAATCCCCCGAGACCAGACGGTACAGGATGCCGTGATGCCGCCCTTCGATGCTGTCATGAAAACGGTGCTCTCCGTGGCAGTGAGCGTAGATCACCTGTTCCGCATGATACGCTTCGGCCATGGCGGTAAAAACACTGTTGCGCTCCAGAATACTGGTCGGAGGATAGTGCAGGAACAGGATAAATTTGCTGTATCCGTCCTTTTTCGCTGATTCAAAGGAGATTCTCAGCCGCTCCGCTTCACGCTCGATGAGCTTTTGAGCCTGCTGCTCTTTTTCATCATCCCAGCCGACAATCTTTCTGCCGCGCAGATAGAACGGCCCTTCAAACGTGTATCCTTTGGTGCCGACCAGGGCGTAATCCTGGTATCCGGCATAGTTGTTCTGCAGGAAAAAGAGTTTTCCATCGAATTGCCGGTTGAGGGATTCTGTCTTTTTGGCATCCCAGAACATGTCGTGGTTTCCGCGAAGCAGGATTTTCCGTCCTGGCAGAGAGCAGATATACGTCAGATCCTTTTCGCATTCGGACATATTCCGCCCCCAGCTGTGATCGCCCACGAGGACGAGGGTGTCTTCAGGCGCTATTAGCTTTTCGCAGTTTCTCCTAAAGACCGCTTCGTGATTTCGCCAGACAGGATCATGAAGCTGCCCGGGAGCCTTCAGCTCAGATTGAAAATGGAGATGCAGATCCCCGATCGCAAATAAGCCCATTTGACCTCCGAAAAGTCAAGGCGTTCAGTGGCAGCAACACGATACCACGAAACGCATGCAAATCCTATCGAACAAGACATTTCTGTTGGCCTGGCCGGCATCGACCTGGCTGATGCTGCTCTTGGAACGCTGGCGGTGATCGATCAGGGACTGGAGGAATCAGCGTTAGCTGATCAGACCGGGGAGACCGAATCATCTCCGGCTTTCCTGAAACCGCAGATCGTATGTCCATGGCACCGCGCGCTCTTCTTCGTGCAGAGCATACCTTTTCACGGTCATCTGCCCCTCCCGGAATGAGAGAACCGTGCCGACGCCGTTGGTGATATAGCCTGCGTTCAGATAGACAAAGCGGAGTGTTTCCGTCCGTGTGACGAGCTCCCTGGTTTCCGCGCCTGCCTCCGCCGGGATGATTCTGGCGCCGGTTTCATGGCCCTGGGCATCAAGCTCCCAGCTTTGGACCGTCAGCGTCTCTCCGGGCAGACGCAGATAATGGGCGCGTTCCGTGTCACGGCCATCCTTTCTGCTCTCCGTCGTATGATTGTGGCCCCAGAGGAAAATCACGTCATGCTCCTCAGCGGCAGCGTTCAGCGCCTGCATCCATGTCCTGGCTCCGCAATTGTCTCCTCTGTGCGCGTGAAGCGGCACGTGGGACATCACGAGGATCGGAAGGTGGTCGTCCAGGCTTTTCACCCACGACAGGAAGTGCTCGGAGGCGCTTCGGGCGGACAGGCCGTGCTCATCCGCAACATCCTTCCCGCTGTATTTCCCAGCCGCCGCCTGCCGGTCCGTATCGTGAATCATCTGGGAGAAGGAGATGCCATAGACATGGCAGGCTCCGCAGTCGGCTGGCCCGGAGAAAAAGGCTTTCCGATACTCATCCACCGCGTTGACGTCATGGGAGCCGTAGGTATACAGCGTGCGGGTTTTCCCGCCGAAAACCGCCTGAACCTGCGCGTCCACCGCCGTCATGGAGAAATAGGGTGCGCCCATCGGATACCCTGTCGCGTCCGTGCTGCCGTCGCTGCCCGAACCGACAAAATCGCCGCCGATCAGCACAAGCCGCGGCACAACGCCGTCAGCTTCAATCAGTTTCAGCAGATCCGTCAGATAGTTGTGCCAGATGAGGCTTCCGTTTTCATCGTAAACAGGCATCCTGTCGGACCGGGGCGGCTTCTTGTCCTTCGGAGGACGGCTCCCTTCGGGAGGCGGCCCTTCTTCCGGCTTTCCGTCTCCGGCTGGATTGACGGTCTCGTAGGCGGCATGACGGTCCGTGGCCACAAAAATGACGGTTTCTTCGGAAGACGATCCGCCGGCCGTTCCGCCCTCAGGCAGCGCGGACTCCGCTGCAGCCCCTGTGCAGAGGGCCGCCAGGATCAGTATGAAGGCCAGAATTCTTTTCATTGCCTATTCAAGCTCCTCCCGCGTCCAGGATGCTATCCATTCCAAGTGAAATCGCTGCTGTCCAGTTCCGAATGACCTTGTTTCGTGGCACAATCCATGTGCAACAAAGCAAGGCCTTCTGAAAGTGATGATTCGTTATAAATGCTGATATTCCTGCAAAAACTGCTTCAGTGAAATCTCCCGCAGAGCAGCGGGGCACAGTTGTGCTGCCTGCTTGAGCGTAATGCGGCGTGGGATCTCAATCAACCGCTTCGCGTGTAAAGGATGGGGCATATACAACGGCTCATCATACGATGGCATTTTTAGGCCGGTCGACGAGGTGCTTTCTGTGAAGAGCCTGCAAAAGCCGGAAAACCTGAAAATTAGCCCTTGCGTTTTGTTCGCCGCTGTGCTACAATAGGTTGCAATCTTCAAGGGGGTTGAGAGCAATGACGACTGTGCTTTCCATCGTGCTGATCCTCGTGGCGCTGTTCCTGATCGTGACCGTTCTGCTGCAGAGCAGCAATGTGCGCGGCCTGGGTGCCATCGCCGGCGAAGCGACAGCGAACATGAACAAGGCGAAGGCCGCGTCTGTGGACGCCAAGCTGGCCCTGGGCACCAAGATCGCCGCCGGCGTGTTTGTGGTGCTGTCCCTTGTTCTGTGGATGATCGGCTGATTGTATCAGAAACACATCATCAATGAACCCCTCCGCCTGACTGCGTGAGGGGTTTTCTTGGAATTTGGAATCCATCTACTTGATCAAATACCTTTTGACAGACGGCGGGCGAAGGTTTCCAAAGGGCGATCGCAAAGCCCTTTGGTCGCCGCCCGCAGGCGGCGAAACTCCCTGCTGCTAAAATACAGGAAAGAATTCATAGATCGATCAACCTATCGAAAGGATGATCCCCATGCGTTTGACCTATGCCGGAATCGCCGACCGCACACCTTGGGACCAGGCCGGTATCATCCTGCCCTCCTATGACGCCGAGGCCACTGCCCGCCGCACCGTCGAGGCCCCTGTCTGGGCGCATTTTGGCGTGGGCAATATCTTCCGCGTCTTCCTGGGCGGCATTGCGGATCAGCTGCTCAGCCGCGGCGCGATGGACCGGGGCATCACCTGCGTGGAGTGCTACGACGGCGAGGTGGTGGACCGCATCTACCGCCCCTACGATAACCTCGGCCTCAGCGTGATTCTCCACGCCGACGGCCGCGAGGAGAAGCGCGTGCTGGGCTCCATGTGCGAGGCCATCAAGGCCGCGCCGGAGGAGCCGGCGCAGATGGAACGGCTGCGCGAGGTCTTCCGCGCGGAGAGCCTGCAGCTGGTCTCCTTCACCATCACCGAGAAGGGCTACGCCCTGACCAACACCGCGGGCGCGTACTTCGGCGCGGTGCGGGCGGATCTGGACAACGGCCCCGACGCGGCGCGCACGGCCATGGGCATCGTCACGGCGATGCTGTGGGCGCGCTTCCGGGCGGGCGGCACGCCCCTGGCCCTGGTCTCCATGGACAACTGCTCCCAGAACGGCTCCCGCCTGCGCGCGTCGGTGCTGCAGGTGGCGCAGGCATGGCGCGAGCGCAGCTTTGTGGGCGAGGATTTCCTCGCCTGGGTCGGCGACGAGGGCCGGGTGGCCTTCCCCTGGACGATGATCGACAAGATCACCCCGCGGCCCAGCGAGGCTGTGGCGGAGCGGCTGGAGGCCCTCGGCCTGGAGGGAATGGAGCCCATCGTCACCGGGAAGCAGACCTATATCGCGCCCTTTGTCAACGCGGAGGGGCCGCAGTACCTGGTCATCGAGGACAGCTTCCCCAACGGCAGGCCGCCGTTGGAGCTGGCGGGGGTCTACATGACCGACCGCGCCACGGTGAACAAGTCCGAGCGGATGAAGGTGACCGCCTGCCTCAACCCGATCCACTCCGCCCTGGGGCCCTTCGGGTGCCTGCTGGGCTTCACGCTCTTCTCCGACCAGATGCGCGACGCGGACTCCCTGCGCCTGGCCCACGCCGTGGGCGAGGAGGGCATGGACACGGTACCTGACCCGGGCATCCTGTCGCCCCGGGCCTTCCTGGAGGAGTGCCTGAACGAGCGCTTCCCGAATCCCTACCTGGGTGACACCGTGCAGCGCCTGGTGACGGACATCTCCCAGGGCGTGGGCGTGCGCTTCGGCGAGACGGTGAAGGCGTACCAGGCGAAGTACGGCAGCGCCGAGCGGCTGCGGGCGATCCCGCTGGCCATCGCGGGCTGGCTGCGGTACCTGCTGGCGGTGGACGACCAGGGTGATACCTACGAGCTGTCGCCCGACCCGATGAACGCGGAGCTGCAGGCGATTCTCGCGGACGTCCGCGCCGACGACCCGGCCACCCTGACCGGTCAGCTGAAGCTGATCCTCTCGGACAACGGCCTGTTCGGCGTGAACCTCTACGAGGCCGGCATCGGCGAGCAAATCGAAACCCTCTTCCGCCAGATGCTCGCAGGCCCTGGCTCTGTGCGCCGCACGCTGCATGAAGCAAGATTCTAACGCAACAATATGTATAAAATGACGGCCCGAAGGGTCCAGGGGCGATCGGAAAGCCCCTGGCGCGCCCGCAGGCGCGGACCCCCTGCCGCCACAAACATGGCTCATATTTCACCTGACGGAGGAAACACCTATGCGTATCGCCATCATCGGCATGGGCCTGATCGGCGGCTCCCTGGCCCGGAGCATCAAACTCAACACAGACCATGAGGTCTACGCCTCGGACATCGACCCGGAGGCCCTGCGCCAGGCGGAGCTGATGGACGCCATCGACGGCGAGCTGACGGACGAAGGGCTGGCCGCCTGCGACATCGTGCTGGTGGCCACGCGACCGCGTGTCATCGTGGAGTGGATTGCGGCCCACGCGGACCGCATCGCCCCGGGCGCGCTGGTCATCGACTGCGGCGGCGTCAAGCGCTGGATCGTGGAGCGCGTGCAGCCCATCGCCGAGGGGAGGCCCTGGCGCTTCATCGGCGGTCACCCGATGGCGGGCCGCGAGTACAGCGGCTTCCGCTACAGCCGGGACAATCTGTTTGAGCGCGCGTCGATGATCCTGACCCCGCGCGGGGACGAGGATCTGCAGCAGATGCAGGATCTGCAGCGGGCCAAGGAGTTCTTCCTGGATATCGGCTTCCGGCGGGTGGTGTTCACCACGCCCGCCCGGCACGACGAGATGATCGCCTACACCTCCCAGCTGGCCCACGTGGTCTCCGGCGCCTATGTCAACAGCCCGCTGGCCTCGAAGCACAAGGGCTTTTCGGCCGGCTCCTTCGCGGACATGACCCGCGTGGCCCGCGTCGGCGAGGAGCTGTGGTCGGAGCTGTTTTTGGAGAACCGCGACGACCTGCTGCCCGCGCTGGAGACGCTGATCGGCAACCTCAGCGCCTACCGGGACGCCCTGGCGGCGGGGGATGAGGACGCCCTGAAGCGGGTGATCCGCCGCGGCCGCGAGATGAAGGAGAGCCTGGACGAGGCGTGAGGGGTAACCCTGCCGGATTCGCAGAAATCGTTATGAACGGCACAGGACTCAGGACAGCAAACAGGAGGAAGAACCATGGATCAGATCTGGAAGGATATGTATGACGCCGCGAAGAAGGTGCTCAACGGCCGGTCGATCTCGGACTATGTGACGGCGGGCGAGGTGTCCGCCGCTGTGCGCTCGAAGTCGGGGAAGATCTACGTCGGCGTGTGCATTGACACCTGCTCCACGCTGGGCATCTGCGCCGAGCGGAACGCGATCTTCAACATGATCACCAACGGCGAAAGCGAGATCGACAGGGTGCTCTGCATCCCGCCGAACGAGGGCAAAGGCGCGCCGTGCGGCGCCTGCAGGGAGCTGATGGTGCAGCTGATGCCGGGCCGCTACAAGGATATCGAGATCATGCTCGACTATGCCAGGGACCGCGTCATGAAGCTAGGCGACCTGACGCCGGAGTGGTGGATTGACTGAATCCGAATACCGTGCACTGATGACGCCGGACAGGCGGAGACAAGCACAACCGTCCATGGAGGTTCAGATGCGTAAACAGATCCTGGTCACCAACGACGACGGCATCGGCGCCGACGGGCTGCGCAAGCTGGTGGAGATCGCCTGCAGGTTCGGCGACGTCACCGTGGTGGCGCCCGACGCCCAGCGAAGCGCCGCGTCCCATCACTGCATCTTCAACAGAAAACTGCTCCTGCGGGCCTGTGACTTCGGCCTGGCCGGCGCAAAAGCCTACACCCTGGACGGAACGCCCGCCGACTGCGTGCGGGTCGGCATCTTCGCGGCGGCGGAGACCCGGCCGGACGTGGTTCTGTCCGGCATCAACCACGGGTACAACATCTCCTCGGATATCCAGTATTCCGGAACCGTCGGCGCGGCCCTCGAGGCGGCCTTCCTGGGCGTTCCCGCCATCGCGGTCTCCTACGGAAATCCTGAGTTCCGCGCCACCGACATTGTGGACCGCTTCCTGCCGGCGCTCTTGGAGGAATACATGGAGAAGCCGCTGCCGGCCCACCAGGTCTGGAACATCAACATTCCGGACTGCCCGGCGGAGGCGTGCAGGGGGATCCGGCGCAACACGGTGATGCAGACGGAGCACTTTTACGACGATCAGTACCTGAAGGAAGATGCCGGTGAGGGCGCATGGCTGATCACCAACATCGCCGAACGGATCTGGCAGGGCGCTGAAAACTCCGATCTCGACGCCGTCCTCCATCAGTGTATTTCGGTGGGAACGGTGACGAATCTGACCTGACCGGAATCCACACCGCCCGCTTGCGGCCCGGCACGCATCATGCTATAATCACTCCGGCAAGAGTTTGAACCGCGAGGTGGAGTATGGTCTTTTCGTCCAGCACCTTCCTGTTTTTGTTTCTCCCGATCACGCTGCTGGGATATTATCTGGTCGGCAGACGGCTGCGCAACCTGTTTTTGCTGGGCATGTCGCTGCTGTTTTACGCGTGGGGCGGGCCGCGGGCCGCGCTGCTGATGGTGGCCTCCATCCTGATCAACTACCTGTGCGGCCTGTGGGTCGGGGCGGCTTCCGGCAAGGCGTCCCCCTGGCCGAAGCGCCTGGCGGTGTTCTGCGCGGTGGCGGCCAACCTGGGCATCCTCTTCTACTTCAAGTACCTGAATTTCGCGGTGGAGACGGCGCAAAGGCTGTTCCACTTCACGGCTGAGGTGCGGCAGATCGCCCTGCCCATCGGCATCTCGTTTTTCACCTTCCAGGGCATGAGCTATGTGCTGGACGTGGCCATGGGGAAGGCGAAGGTGCAGCGCAACCCGCTGAAGATCGCCCTGTACATCTCCCTGTTTCCGCAGCTGATCGCCGGCCCCATCGTGCGCTACAGCGACATCGAGGCCCAGATCGACAGCCGGGAGATCGACCTGGACAAGCTGGCCTCGGGCGTGCAGCGCTTTGCCGTGGGCCTGGTGAAGAAGGCGTGGATCGCCAACACCCTGGGTCAGGTGGCGGACGGCGTGTTCAACCCCGCCGTGCCCAACAGCTCCGTTGGGCTGACCTGGCTGGGCGTGATCTGCTACATGTTCCAGATCTATTTCGACTTCAGCGGCTACAGCGACATGGCCATCGGCCTGGGGCGCATGTTCGGCTTTGAATTCCTCGAGAACTTCCGCCACCCCTACAGCGCGAAGACGATGACCGACTTCTGGCGCAGGTGGCACATCTCCCTTTCCTCCTGGTTTCGCGACTATGTCTACATTCCCCTGGGCGGCAACCGGCGCGGCAACCAGTACCTGCACCAGCTGACCGTCTTCCTGCTGACCGGCCTGTGGCACGGCGCGTCCTGGAGCTTTGTGCTGTGGGGCCTGTGGCATGGGCTGTGGCTGATGGCGGAGAAGCCGTTGATTAAGAGCGGGAAGCTGGACAGGATTCCCGGCTGGCTGCAGTGGCTCTTCACGATGCTGCGGGTGCTGATCGGCTGGGTGCTGTTCCGCCGGGAGAGCGTGCAGGGCACCCTGCAGCTGCTCGGCATCATGTTCGGCCTGGCGCAGCCTGAGCGCGTGATCTACACCGCGGCCTGGTACCTGGACGGCTGGGTGATCCTGACCCTGATCGCCGCTGTGCTGGCCTGCGTGCCCTGGCGCGAGGTGCTGGGCGAGCGGTTCAACGGCTGGCTCGAGAGCGATAAAGGCGTCCTCTGCGCCCGTGTGGCGGCCTGTGCGCTGCTGCTGTTCGGGGCGGTGCTGGTCATCACCTCGACCTACAACCCGTTCATCTATTTCCGTTTCTGAGGAGGCAGCGTATGAAGAAAGCCGGAAATCTGCTCTTGCTCATCTTTTTTGCGCTGCTGGTGCTGGTGCCGCTGGTGACTGCGGACTTCGCGGGCGGCAAGATCTCGGAGACCGAGAACCGCGTGCTGGCGGGCCATCCGACCCTCCGGGACGCGGCGGGCCACATCACGCCCTCCGCGCTGATCGATTCCACCGATGCCTGGATCAAGGACAACGTGGGTGGCCGCAAGCTGGTGTCGGATGTGTGGACGAGGCTGCAGTATCATGTGTTCAACCGCAGCGCCCGGGCCAATGACATCATCGGCAAGGAGCACTGGATCTACTACGCGCCGGAGCACGTGCTGAAGGACTACACGGGGGAGAACCTGCTGCCCGAAGAGCTGCTCACCCATCTGGTGGGCGAGGCGGAAACGCTGGACAGCCTGGTCAAGGCGCGCGGCATCGACGTGCGCTGGCTGCTGCTGCCGGACAAGAAAACCATCTATCCGGAATACTATCCGGATGGCATCGCCAAAGCGCAGGATGGCGCGTCCCACACCGATCAGCTGCTGGCCGCCGCGAGACAGGGCGGGAAGCTCAACGTGATCGACGGGCGGGAAGCACTGATGGCCCATAAGGGCGACGGCACGCTCTACTATGTCAACGTGGACGATTCCCACTGGAACACCCACGGGGCCTACATCGGCGCGGTGGAGCTGTGCAGGGCCTTTGGGATCGAGGCGACGCCGCCGGAGCAGGCGACGTGGACGGAGATCACGGAGGACAGGCTGTTCAACGGCGCTGTGCTCATGACAGAGAGCTATCCGAAAGCGAATGCTCCTGATGGCTGTGTCATCACGCGCGACGATGCGTTTTTCGATCAGCTGCCCGGTCTGCGCTTCGCGGACAGCCCTGCCTCCTACCGCTGGCGCACGGTGAACCGGGACAGCAGTCTACCCTCGCTGGTCTACGTGGGGGACAGCTATTTCACCCAGATGCGGGATTACCTCGCGCCTTACTTTTCCTCTGTCACAATGCTGCATGTGAGCGACATGGGACACCTCCGCGAGCTGCTCGATCTGGCCCAGCCCGATTGCGTGGTCTTCGAGAGCGTGGAGCGGATGCTGGGCGGTGTGCCGGAGGGCATCGAGAATGCGCTGGCGGGCTTCGACGCCCAGGCGGGCAACCCGTGAGCGCTGTGCCCGTGGTCGGCCGCTTCGCCCCGACGCCCAGCGGCAGGCTGCACCTGGGCAATATCGCCTGCGCGATGCTGGCTTGGGTCTCTGCGAAGGCCCAGGGAGGCAAGTGCCTTCTGCGGATTGAGGACATCGACCTGCCGCGCTGCCCCAGCAGGCTGACCCAGGCGATGCTGCGCGATATCGAATGGCTGGGCATCCCCTTCGACGGGCCGCTCCTGATTCAGAGCGAGCGCGGCGCGGTCTATGAGGAGGCCCTCGGAAGGCTGCGGGCCCAGGGGCTGATCTACCCGTGCTTCTGCACGCGGGCGCAGCTGATGGCCTCCGCGGCCCTCGCGCCGAACCTGGGGGACACCCAGGTGGTCTATCGCGGCACCTGCGCGCGGCTGACAGGCGCCGAGATCGAGGCCCTCTCCCGCACGAGGAAGCCGGCCCTGCGCGTGCGGGTGGAGGAGCGGGAGGTCACGGTGGCCGACCGGGTGCAGGGAAACTTCGCTGAAAACCTGGCGCGGGACTGCGGGGACTTTATTGTCCGCCGCTCGGACGGGTTGTGGGGCTATCAGCTGGCCGCCGTGGTGGACGACGCCCTGACCGGCGTCACCGAGGTGGTGCGCGGGCGGGACATTCTCTCGTCTACGCCGCGGCAGATGTACCTGCTGGAGAAGCTCGGCGCGCCGATCCCGACCTACGCCCACATCCCGCTGCTGATGGACAGCCAGGGACGCCGCTTGGCCAAGCGCGACGGCGATCTGTGCCTGGACAGCCTGGCGAAGCGCTTCACGCCCGAGGCCATCTTCGGCGCGCTGGCCTGCGCCTACGGCCTGAGGGAAACCCCGGCCCCCGTATCGCTGGAAAAGCTGGCGGAGGATTTCACCTGGGACAAGGTGAAGCGCGAGGATGTCCGGCGGCCGGAGAGCTTGACGATATCATAATCACATTACAGAACTCGCCGTAAAGGGCGAGGCGAAGGGTTGTCAGGGGCGACCGCAAAGCCCCTGACCCGCGCCCGCAGGCGCGGAATCTCTGCTGTTGGTGAAAAGCAAAAAAAGAAAAGGCTTTTTCAAGCCTGACAGATACCATGATCATTCTGCAGAAAGGGTTTCGGCCTGCTGGCCGACCCGGGGGCTTTGCGATCGCCCCCGGGACCCCTTCGCGGCATGCGTTTAACGTTTGCAGGTCGGAAGACCATCTGCAACACCCCCGAAGGGAGGTTCCCTCATGAGCGAATTCCTGAACGCCCGGCGCCGCAGCGCGCAAACCTTCTCCTGCCCAGGCTGCGGCGGCAGACCCGTCTGGGACCCCGCGACCCGCCAGATGAAGTGCCCCTTCTGCGGCACGGCCAGCGCCATCGAGCTGGATCAGACCCCGCCCACCGAATACCCCATCGAGCAGGCGAACGACGCCAGCGCCCAGGACTGGGGCGAGGTGAAGCGCGTGATGCGCTGCGAGGGCTGCGGCGCCCAGACCATCCTCGGCAAGGACGAGACGGCCACGCTGTGCCCCTTCTGTGGCAGCCCCCACGTGCTGGACGACCAGAGCGCCGCCGGCATCGCGCCGGAGAGCGTGCTGCCCTTCGCCGTGCCGAAGGAGAAGGCCGTGAGTGGCTTCCGCGCCTGGCTCAAGGGCAAGCCCTTCGCCCCTGGCAAGGCCAAGAAGCTGGCTGCTCTGGGCGAGATCAGCGGCGTGTACCTGCCGCACTGGACCTACGACAGCGATACCGTGAGCCAGTACACCGGCCTGGAGGGCCACTGGTACTACGTGACCCGAACCCGCACGGTGACCCGGGACGGCAAGCAGGTGCAGGAGCAGTACCAGGAGCGCCAGACCCGGTGGGAGCCGACCTCCGGCACGGTGAGCCGCCGGTTTGACGACGTGGTGGTGGCGGGCAGCGAGCGCCTGCCCGAAAACCTGCTGCAGCGCGTGCAGCCCTACAACATGAACGAGCTGTGCCGCTATCAGGCGGGCTTCCTCTCGGGCTTCACCGCGGAGAAGGCCGCCGTGGACGTGCACACCGGCTGGAACCGCGCGCAGAAGCGCATCGAGAGCGTCATGCACGACATGGCTATGCGGGATATCCTCTCCCACGCGGACGAGGCGCAGGTCAAGTCCATCGTTTCCAAACACAGCCGGGTCAGGTACAAGCTGACGCTCTTGCCCATGTGGCTCAGCTCCTTCCAGTGGAAGGACAAAACCTACCACGTGCTGGTCAACGGCCAGTCTGGCAAGTGCGGCGGCGAGGCCCCGGTCAGCCCGTGGCGCGTGCTGGCCCTGGTGCTGTTCATCCTGGCGGTGCTCGGCGTGGGCTATTACTTCTTCATGATGAACGGTGACGGCGGCGCGGTCATCGAGAGCTTTGATATGATGTTTGGGTACTAACTAAGAATAAAAACAACCAAACAAAAAAGGCACGCGAAGGGGTGGAGGGGGCTCGGAGCGCCCGGAAAACTCCATGTTATGGAGTTTTCAGCGAAGAGCGGGCGGCAGCCCCGGACCGATCGCAAAGCCCCCTCCCCGCGCCCGCAGGCACGGAACCCTCGCTGCCGAAACAGCAACATCAGGCATCATCACAGATGCACATGCTTTTGCCGCAAGTCTCGCACAGATACGTTTTTTCCCACCTCAGGCGCAGGGCTTCGACAGCCTCCTGCGCCTTATTCTGATCCGCAAACACCCCATAGACCGCAGACCCGCTGCCGGACATCTGGGCGCAGACCGCGCCCGCGTCGAGCAGCGCCTGCACCGCCTCGCCGATGGCGGGCTGCATGGCCCGGCTGACAGGCTCCAGGGCGTTGCCGGGGGAGACCGGCAGGCGGGCAAGCTCGCCCGCGGTGAGGCAGCCGATCAGCGCGTCGGTGTCGATGGCCATGTCCTGCGCGCGCTGGCGCCACGCGCCGTAGACCGCGCCGGTGGAGAGTCCCATGCAGGGCTGCACGACCACCAGCGGCCAGACCGGGCCTTCGCCGAGGGAGGTCAGCCGCTCGCCGATGCCCTGCACACGGCACAGCCCGCCGCGCAGGCAGAAGGGGATATCCGCGCCGAGGGTCAGGCCGATGGCCTCCAGCCGCTCCTGGGAGAGACCAAGCCCCCACAGGCGGTTCAGCCCGTGCAGGACAGCCGCCGCGTCCGAGCTGCCGCCGCCCAGGCCCGCGCCGCTGGGGATGCGCTTCTCCAGGCGGATGCGCGCGCCCTGCTGCACGCCGCAGGCCCTGCGCAGCGCCTCCGCCGCCCGGACGACCAGGTTCCGGCCGTCCGCCGGGATGCCTTCGATCCCGCTGCCGGCAACCTCCAGCGTGATGGCCCCGCCGTCTGTCGCCTCCAGGGTCAAGGTATCGCTCAGGGTGATGGGCTGCATGACCATATCCAGCAGATGATAGCCATCCTCCCGCACGCCCGTGATGTCCAGGCTCCAGTTGATCTTCGCCCGCGCTCCCAGCCGCATGGTTCCCGCCTCCGTCCTTCATTCGGTTAGCAACCGGAACAGTTATACCATGAGACGCGCGAAACCACAAGGGCCCGCGGGGGGAAAGCGGAGCGGCTTCCGCTCAGGCGCCGGCCTCTGCGTCCGCTTCGTCCTCCCAGAGAACCTCCGCGTTGACCAGGTGCAGGTACAGGAAGCCGTCCTCCTCGTAGCTCTCCAGCCGTCCCGTCACGACGATGTTGGTGCCCTCCGCCGGGTAATCGTCCGGGTACACGTGCTCGCCGCCCTAGACGATTCTCCTTTCGTGTGTCTTCAGCATCGACACAGCGCTGCATACCAGGAACGCCGCGATATCCGCGGCCACAATCGTGGAGCCCACGGGGGTTCCGGCCACGATGGAAATCAGGATGCCCGTCAGCGCGCAGCAGACCGGATGCTCCGGGAAGAAGGGCAGCTGGCTGACCAGCACCACGGAGAGGATGACGGACTCCGCCACAGCGGAGGACAGGCGGATATAGTAGGCCGAAACCCGCGTCAGCTCGGTCTTTCTCAGCAGCTCCACAAGGTTGACGGCGATGTAGACGATGGCGCCGAAGGTCGTGAACAGGGTGCCGTCCACCGTCATCCAGCGGAAGATGGTGGGCATCGGCTCCAGCCGCAGCCCGTACAGGAAGGAGGTGACGCCCAGCAGAGCGATCACCGCGGAGACCGTCAGATTCGTCGCCTTCTTGACCCGGTAGCGGCGGTCGAACGCCTCCTGGATCCGATCGTAGGTCTGCATTGCTGCGCTGTCCATGGGGTCCATCCTTTCGGAGACGCTTGCCTCAGGGGCATGATAGCATATTTCCGCCGATAGGGGAATACCAAAAGCTGGAAGACAGCTTCACTCCTGCCAGAGGAAGGGCATGAAGATGGGCAGCTGCCTCTCCCAGTCCTCCTCGCAGTGCCGGCCGCCGATCTGGCAGTAGAGCCTTGCCGCGCCGCCCCGGGCGATGATCTTGTTGGCCGTGGTGCGGTTCGTCCGGTACAGCCAGCTGCTGCGGTCCTCCTCCCAGGGATTCTCGACGCCGCCGTAGCCCTCCATGGTGCCCCAGGAGAAGAAGGCGCGGGTGTCCGGGCTGAGGGCGGTCGCGTTCATCTCGTGCCAGAGCTTGCCGGAGACCGAGCCGAGGGAAGGGGAGACGCAGGCCGCCTTGGAGATATACTGATTGTACCGCACCACCGCGTAGGCCGCCATCAGGCCGCCCATGCTGGAGCCGCCGATGCCCGTGCACTCCCGGAACGGGATGGTGGGGAAGGCGGCGTCGATGTAGGGCTTGAGCTCGTAGATCAGCGCCTGCATGGTCTGCTCGCCCAGCGGCTCGATGCCGCGCAGCCAGCCGTACCCGCTGCCGTAGGGCAGGTACTCCGAGAGGCGGAGATTGCCCTCGTGGGCGCACTCGATGCCGACGATGATGATGGGCTTGTCCCAGCCGGCGCAGAAGGCGTCCAGCCCCCAGGACTTGCCGTAGGTGGCGTCCTCGTCCCGGAAGAGGTTGTGGCCGTCGAAGAAATACATCACCGGGAACCTGCCGGGCACGTCCGGCACGCGGATGTGCAGCGGCCGGTTGGCGCCCAGGTGGTGAAAGTAGAAATCCTGCTTGATCAACATGGCTTGGTGAATGGCCTCCTGAGAAAGCTTTCGGATATGCGCGGTGTCCTGCCGCCGGAATGGCCCCGCGGCCGCAGCGGCGCGGCGGCGGGCTGCCCCGCTATCATAACACAGAAGCGGGCTTCTGACAATGCGCGGCCCTTGACGCGGCCTCCCTCCGTTGGGTATAATCAAAGTGGGTGAAGCCCTGACCCCGGGCGGCGGCGAGCGGGCCGCGCATCACTCCGGAATGAGACCGCAAACCACAGGAGGGTCAAAAGTATGGCGAAGAAGATCATCGCAGTCAACGCGGGACCAAGGCACGGATGGAACACGGACACCCTGATCACCGAGGCGTCCAGGGGCGCGGAGAGTGCCGGCGCGACGGTCGAGCGCTTTGACCTGTTCCGGCTGGAGAAGTATACCGGCTGCATCTCCTGCTTTGGCTGCAAGCGGGAGAAGAACAAGGGCCACTGCATCTGCCGCGACGGCCTGACGCCCGTGCTGGACGCCATTCGTGCATCGGACGGGCTGATCATCGGCTCCCCGAACTACCTCGGCGAACTGACCGCGTCCTTCCGCGCCCTGTACGAGCGGCTGATTTTCCAGAACCTGACCTACAACGTGGACACACCCTGCTGCAACGCGCACCCGATCCCGGTGCTGCTGATCATGACCAGCAACGCGCCGGACACAGCCTACCTGGACCTGGTGCGCGGCTATCAGCGCACGCTGAGCGGCTTCGTCGGCCCTACGGAGGTGCTCATCAGCGGCGACACGCTACAGCTGAAGGACTACAGCAAAACGGACTGGCCCTGGTTCTTCAACGCCGAGGCAAAGTACAGCCGCCACGAAACCGTGTTCCCCCAGGAGATGGCCAAGGCAAGGCGGATGGGAGAGGAACTGGCGGGGAGGACGGTGTAAGGCGGCGGGAAAAAACATGCCATTTTCCCCCTGATGATACGCGCGAGGGGTGCGCAGCTTCCATAGCTTTTTCATCCGAGCTGTGGTAAACTTATTTGCCGCCAATGGCGAATCCCAGAGGGAAATCTCCGGCTGTACAACCGCCCCTGCGCGGGACGCCGCGGCGGCACCAGGAGAAGATTGGATCATAGAGCAGAGAACAACAGAAAGGAGTCATCAAGCCATGCAATTCATCATCAAGGCCTATGACGGGCCGAACATGTTTGAGAAGCGGATGGAGGTCCGGCCGCAGCACCTGGAGGGGATGGCGAAGCTCGGCAGGCACATCGTGTGCGCCGGCGGCCTGACCGACGAGGCGGGCAAGCTGAAGGGCTCCGCGCTCATCGTCGATTTCGACGACGAGGCGGGCGTGAAGGAGTACCTGGCCCACGAGCCCTACGTGGTCGCGGGCGTCTGGAAGAACATCACCTGCGAACCGCTCAACGTGGTGCTGGTCAACGGGGAGAAGTACGTCAAATAACCATTCAAACGAATGATTTGCGAGGAGGCAGAATCAGTATGCGGATTGCTCTGATCAACGAAAACAGCCAGGCGGCCAAGAACAGCCTGATCGAGACGACCCTGCGGAGCGTGGTGGAGCCCATGGGCCACACCGTGGACAATTACGGCATGTACGCCGCGGACGACGAGGCCCAGCTGACCTACGTGAATTGCGGCCTGCTGGCGTCCATCCTGCTCAACACCGGCGCGGCGGATTATGTGGTGACCGGCTGCGGCACGGGCGAGGGGGCCATGCTGGCCTGCAACAGCTTCCCCGGCGTGCTCTGCGGCCACCTGTGCGATCCCTCGGACGGCTACATGTTCGCCCAGATCAACGACGGCAACTGCGTCGCGTTGCCCTTCGCCAAGGACTTCGGCTGGGGCGCGGAGCTGAAGCTGGAGATGATCTTCCGGCAGCTGTTCGGCTTCGGCCACGGCAACGGCTACCCCAAGGAGCGGGTGGTGCCCGAGCAGCGGAACAAGAAGATCCTGGACGGCATCAAGACGCTGACCTATCGGCCCTTGATCGACATCCTGAAGGATCTGGACGCGGACTTCGTGCGGGCGACCATCGCCGGCAAGCGCTTCGCCGAGCTGTTCTACCCGAACTGCAAGGACGAGGCGATCGCCGCTTTCCTGAGGCAGCTCTGAGGCGGACAGCACCCGGGAGGTGACGGAAGATGATCAAGATCTACGGCATGCCGACGTGTCCCTACTGCGATTATGTCCACGAGCAGGTCAAGGGCCGCGAGGACGAATTCGAGTACATCAACATCGGCGAGAACATCCGCAACATGGGCGCCTTCATCCGGCTGCGGGACACAAACCCCGTGTTCGACCACCTGAAGGCCATCGGGGACGTGGGCGTTCCGGCCTTCGTGTTCGAGGACGGCCGCGTGTCGGTGGACCCGGCGGACGCGGGGCTGATCGAGTACGGCTCGCCCAGCGCCTGCTCGGTGGAGGATCACAGGAGCGGCCGGAAGGGCTGCTGACCGATCGTCCGCCAAACGGAAGCAACATAAAGAACCGCGGCCACGCGCCGCGGTTGTCATGGGACGAACGGATTCGATTCGGGTCAATGCGTCGGAAGCGTTACCGGAGGGCGCGCTCCCGCCTGTGCCAGAGGGCCAGCGCCAGGGGCACGCAGACGGCCTCCGCCGCGGCGAAGGCGCACCAGACCAGCTCCAGGCGTCCGGTGCCGCGGACCAGCCAGGCGAGGGCGACCGGCAGGATGGCCTGGCGCAGCATGGTCAGCACCATGCTGGGCGTGGGCTGGGAGAGGCCCTGCAGGGCGGCCGCCACCACGAGGCTCGGGATGGAGATGAGCCAGCTCAGGGCCATCAGCCGCACGGCGGGGATGCCGATGCTCATCATGAATTCCGAGGCGTTGAAGAGCCTGAGCACCAGCGCCGGGGCAAGCTCCAGCACCGCGAGGAAGGGCAGGAAGAAGGCGAAGGAATCGATCAGCGCCCACTTCAGCGCCTCGCGGATGCGGTCGGGCTTGCCGGCGCCATAGTTGTAGGCCACAATCGGGATCAGGCCGTTGTCGATGCCGTGGACGCCCACCGTGCACAGGCCCATCATCCTGACGCACACGCCGTAGACAGCCACCGCCGTGGAGGAGAAGGCCAGCAGGATGCAGTTCATGGCCACAGTGACGAAGGAGGTCAGCACCTGCACCAGGGTGGAGGGCAGGCCGACCCGCAGGATGGTGCGGACGCTCCGCCAGTCCGGCTTCAGGGTGAAGGCGAAGGGAATCTCCTTGTTCCACCTGCGGTTGATCCAGATGCCCGCGAACAGGCCCATGAACTGGCCGATCACGGTGGCGATGGCCGCGCCCCGCGTGCCCATGCCCAGGGCGAAAATGAACACCGGGTCGAGGATCAGGTTGGTGACGGAGGCCGCCGAGAGGGTGAAGAGGAACAGGTGGGACTTGCCGCTGGCGATGACGAAGCGGTCGAAGACCCACTGGCCCATCTGCCCCAGGGAGAAGAGCATGCAGATGCTCAGGTAGTCGCGGCCATAGGCGGCGATGGTCTCGTTGCCGCCGCTCTGCCAGTCGAAGTACCAGCGCACGCCCAGCAGGCAGGCCACGGAGATCAGCGCCCAGGCGCACACCGCCAGGAAGATGGCGGCGCTGGCGGTCTTCTTGACGGCCTCCGGCTGCTTTTCGCCCAGGGCCCGGCTGATGGCCGCGTTGAGGCCCACCGCGTTGCCCAGGCCGAGGGCTGAGACCAGCACCTGCACCGGCGCGGCCAGCGACAGGGCGGTCAGGGCGTCCTCCGCCACCTGGGAGACGAAGACGGAGTCCACAAAGTTGTACAGGGAGTTGATGAGCAGGCTCAGCATCAGCGGGATGCCGGTCTTGAGGATCAGGCTTTTGACCGGGGCTGTGCCCATGGTGTTTTCGTTGGACAAGGGTATCGCCTCCTGAAGTCCTGTCTGAGGCGGCGGTGCAGGGCGATGCCGGAGAGGATTACGCCTCGGCCTTCTTGCGCTCGAGGTAATCCTCGTAGTTGCAGTAGTAGTCGCTCATGGTGCCGTCGTCGTGAATCTCGAAGATGCGGTCGGCCACGGTGGAGACGAACTGGTGGTCATGGCAGGTGAACAGCACGTTGCCGGGGAAGTTGATCAGGCCGTTGTTCACCGCGGTGATGGACTCCAGATCCAGGTGGTTGGTAGGCTGGTCGAGCATGAGGAAGTTTGCGCCGGAGAGCATCATGCGGGAGAGCATCACGCGCACCTTCTCGCCGCCGGAGAGGACGTTGACCGGCTTGTACACGTCGTCGCCGGAGAAGAGCATCCGGCCCAGGAAGCCGCGCATGTAGGTCTCCAGCTGCTCCGGGCTGTACTGGGCGAACCACTGCATCATGGTCATGTCGCAGCCGTCGAAGAACTTGGAATTGTCGTGGGGAAAATAGCTGGTGGAGATGGTGACGCCCCACTTGAAGCTGCCGCTGTCCGGCTCGACCTCCTCGTTGAGGATGCGGAACAGGGCGGTGGCGGCCTGCTCATTGCCCACGATGGCGATCTTCTGGCCCTTGGTCACCACGAAGGAGACGTCCTTGAGCAGCTGATGGCCGTCCTGGGTGTAGTTGATGCGATCCACCGTCAGGATGTCCTTGCCGGCCTCGCGGTCGGGGGTGAAGGCCACCCAGGGATAGCGGCGGGAGGAGGCGGGCATCTGCTCCAGGGTCAGCTGGTCCAGCAGCTTGCGGCGGCTGGTGGCCTGCTTGGCCTTGCTCTTGTTGGAGGAGAAGCGCTGGATGAAGGCCTGCAGCTCGCGGATCTTGTCCTCGCGGCGCTTCTTCTGGTCGTTCATCAGGGACTGCATCATCTTGGAGGACTCATACCAGAAGTCGTAGTTGCCCACGTAGAGCTTGACCTGGTTGTAGTCGATATCGACGATGTGGGTGCAGATGTTGTTGAGGAACCAGCGGTCATGGCTGACCACCACCAGCGTGCCGGGGAAGTCCATCAGGAAGTCCTCCAGCCAGTCCACGCTGCGGTTGTCCAGGTTGTTGGTCGGCTCGTCCAGCAGCAGGATGTCCGGATGGCCGAACAGGGCCTGCGCCAGCAGCACCTTGAACTTGTCGCCGCCCTTGAGCTCGCTCATCTGCTCCTGGTGCATCTCGGTGGGGATGCCCAGGCCCGTCAGCAGGGTGGCGGCGTCGCTCTCGGCGTTCCAGCCGTCCATCTCGGCGAACTCGCCCTCCAGCTCGGCGGCGCGCTCGCCGTCGGCGTCGGAGAAGTCGGGCTTCATGTAGAGGGCGTCCTTCTCCTTCATCACATCGTAGAGGTGCTGGTTGCCCATGATCACCGTGTCCAGCACGGGGTAGGCGTCGTAGGCAAACTGATCCTGCTTCAGGGTGGACATGCGCTCGTTCGGCGGCACGGTCACCGAGCCGGTGGTCGGCTCCAGCTCGCCGGAGAGGATTTTCAGGAAGGTCGACTTGCCCGCGCCGTTCGCGCCGATGATGCCGTAGCAGTTGCCGGGGAGAAACTTCAGGTCCGCGCCGGAGAAGAGCTTCTGGCCGCCGAAGGTGAGGGAGACGTTGTTGACTGTGATCATGGCTGCTCCTTTATACGTTGGTGGTTCGTTGCTGTCACGCTTCCTTATCATACCACAAGAAAAGGGAAAAGCAAACGGCATTTCGCTGTTTTTGCCTCAAAACCCGGCAGAAAACCCGGCCGGCGGCCCGCCGGGCGCGGCTGCCTCTTGCATTTCCCGCGTTTTATTGGTACAATAAGGGCACAGTCCGGCACAAACCCTTCATGGCAGCCGGACGTACGGAAGGAGCTTTACGCAATGATACAGGTGCCTACGTTTGTCATCACCCTGGAAAACGGCAAGGAGATGAAGGGCGAATTGTACCCTGACCTCGCGCCGCAGTCCGTGGGCAATTTCACCGCGCTGGCCAACAGCGGCTTCTACGACGGGCTGATCTTCCACCGCGTGATCCCGGGCTTTATGATCCAGGGCGGCGATCCCAAGGGCACGGGCACCGGCGGCCCCGGCTACGCCATCAAGGGTGAGTTCGCGGCCAACGGCGTGGACAACCCGCTGCGCCACACGCGCGGCATCCTGTCCATGGCGCGGGCCATGAGCATGGATTCGGCGGGCAGCCAGTTCTTCATCATGGTGGCGGACGCCCCGCACCTGGACGGCCAGTACGCGGCCTTTGGCAAGGTGACCGAGGGCATGGACGCGGCGGACGAGATTGTGAACGCGGAGCGCGACTGGCACGACAAGCCCCTGGAGCCCCAGCGCATCGCCTCCATCCGCGTGGACACCCACGGCGAATCCTACCCCTTCGACCAGCTCTGATGAAGGGCCCGCCGTTTTCAAGGCGGCGGGCGAAGGTTTGCAAAGGGCGATCGCAAAGCCCTTTGCCCGCGCCCGCAGGCGCGGAATCCTTATACAACGCATAGCCCATGCAATGGCGTCGGCGGCGGGACACCGCCTACCGGCGCTTTTTCAAAAATCGGAAGAGGTTCCATTATGGAGAAGCAGAAAATCTCGGTGTTCGTGGCGGGCAAGGAATTCACCCTCGGTTCGTCCGACTCCCCGGAGTACATCCAGCGCGTGGCGGCCTACGCGGATCGCACCCTGCGCGAGACCGCCATGGCCACCCGCCTGCCCACGGAGAAGGCGCACATCATGGCCGCCATCTCCCTGGCCGACGAGGCCCTGAAGGCCCAGGACGAAAACGCCCGCCTGCGCCGCCGCATCCGCGAGCTGGAGGAAAAGCAGGCGGAAGCCTGAGAGGATAGCATCATGGAGAATCTTGCCCCAGCAGGCAATTGGGAAGCCCTTGAGCGCGCCGTCGCGGCGGGCGCGGACGCCGTCTACCTCGGTTACGCGGCCTACAGCGCCCGGGCCGGGGCGGGCAACTTCGACCGCGATCAGCTGGCCGCGGCCATCCGCTTCTGCCACCTGCACCACGTGCGCGTCCACGTCACGGTCAATACCCTGGTCAAGGACGGCGAGCTGGAGGGCGTGGAGCAGGTGCTTCGCCTGCTGCGGCAGCTCGGCGCGGACGCGGTGCTCATCCAGGATCTCGGCGTCCTGCGCACGGCTCTGCACTGCCTGCCGGGCCTTCCCGCCCACGCCAGCACCCAGATGGCCATCCACAACGCCACGGGCGCGGCCTGGTGCGGGCGCGTCGGCATGAAGCGCGTGGTACTGGCCCGGGAGTGCTCCCTCGGCGAGATCCGCAGGGCGGCCGGGACCGGCGTGGAGATCGAGACCTTCGGCCATGGGGCCCAGTGCGTCTCCGTCAGCGGCGAGTGCCTCTTCTCCTCCATGGTGGGGGATCGGAGCGGCAACCGCGGCCGATGCGCCCAGCCCTGTCGCCGGGAATACCTGCTGCGCGGCCAGAAGGGTGCGTGGCTCTCCCCGCGAGACGTGTGCCTGCGCGGACGGTTGGACGAGGTGGCCGCGGCGGGCGCGGTGTCCGTGAAGCTGGAGGGCCGCCTGAAGCGCCCGGAGTATGTCGCGGTGGTGACGGACAGCTACCGCCGGGGCCTGGACAGCCTGGAACGCGGCGGCTTCACCCCACCGGATCAGCGGGAGAAAACCGCCCTGCTGCAGATGTTCCAGCGCGGCGGCTTCATGGAGGGCTATGCCTTCGGCGCGGAGGACGCGGGCGTCATCGCGCCTGAGCGCGTGAACCACGGCGGCGTGCTGATCGGCACGGTGGCGGAGGTCTCCGGAAGGCTGGCGAAGGTGCGCCTCGCCGCGCCCCTGCACGACGGCGACCAGCTGCGCGTGGAGGGCGATCACGCCGATTATGAGATGCTTTACGCGGGCAGCGAGGCCGGGGCCGGAGCGCTGGCCACCGTCCGCCTGCGGGACGACGCCCGGGTGCGCCGGGGCGACCGCGTGGTGCGGCTGACCGACAGCGCGCTCATGCGCTGGGCCCAAGAGCTGCCCATGCGCACGATCCCGGTGGATATGACCCTGCGCGCCATGCCCGGCGAAGCCCTGGAACTGACCGTGACGGACGGCGCCACCTCGGTGACCGTGACGAGCGCTGAAGTGGCCGAGGCCCAGAAGCGCGCCATGACCGTGGAAGACGCTGAGCGCAGTCTCGGCAAGACCGGCGACACGGACTTTGCGCCGCGCCGGATCACCGTGCACACTGACAACGCCTTCGTACCGGTGAGCGAGCTGAACCGCGTGCGGCGGGAGGCCCTGGAAAAGCTGACGGCGGCCCGCGCGGACGCCTTCGCCCTTGACCCGGGCGAGGAGAAGCCCAACGACACTCTGACCCTGCCCCAGGGCCGTGTGCCGGATACCGTCGTCTTCCGCGAGCTGAGCCAGATCCGCGACGTCCCCGGGGACGCGCGCCTCGTATGGTGCCCGGAGGACTGGCGGCCCGACGCCCTGGAACGGGCGATCGAAACGATGCCGGAGGGCGTCTGGCTGCAGCTGCCCATGGTCTGCGAGGAGGACACCCTGCAGGCCCTGCACGGCTTTGTGCACCGGCACAGGGAACGCCTCGGCGGCGTGGTGCTGGGCAGCGTGGGCCAGCTGGGCCTGTCCTGGGAGCTGCCCTTTGGCGCGGGCGCCGGCATCCCGGTGATGAACCGCCGGGCGGCCCAGTTCCTGTTTGAGCAGGGCTGCGCCTTTGTGACCGCTTCGCCGGAGCTGGCGGGCGCGGAGCTGCGCACTCTCATGGCGAACGATCCGCCGATCCTGGTGCCGGCCTGGGGGAGGCAGCAGCTGATGCTGCTCCACCACTGCCCGGCGCGCACCCTGCTGGGACTCAGCCGGGGCCACAGCGCCTGCGCGATGTGCGACGAGGACAGTCCGGACAGCCTGCGCGGCCTGACCCTGGATGACCCGCGGGGCTACCGCTACCCGCTGCAGCGCGTGCGGCTGCCCGAGGGCTGCCAGGTGCGGCTGCTCAACGAGCGCCCGACGGATCTGCGCCGGGAGGTCGCCCGCGCCGGCTGGGCCATGCTGACCGAGCTGACCGACGAGCGGAGCTTCGCCGACCTGGAGGGCCGCGAGACCACCTCCGGGCATTGGCGGAGGCCGGTGGAATAAATCAAAACCAGCCTAAACAATGCGGGAGGCGAAGGGGTGCAGGGGGCTCGGAGCGCCTGGAAAACTCCATGTTATGGAGTTTTCAGCGGAGAGCGGGCGGCAGCCCCGGACCGATCGCAAAGCCCCCTGCCCGCGCCCGCAGGCGCGGAATCTCTTGCATAGAGGAAAGCAGGAGGATGATTGACATCCTCCGGGAGGCTTGACATGATCCAGACCGACATGCAGCAGCGCACCCTCCGTGTGCTGGAATTCACCAAAATCCGCGAGGACATGGCCGCCCTCGCGCTGACGCCCATGGGCGCTGAGCGCTGCCGGGCGCTGGAGCCGAGCACCAACCTCGCCGAGGCCCAGCTGTGGCAGCGTGAGACTGAGGAGGCTACGGTCATCATCCAGTATGTGGGCGGCAACCCGCTGGTCTCCTTCGAGGACGTGCGGCCCTCGCTGTCCCTCTCCGAGAAAGGCGCTGTGCTGCCGCCGAGGGCGCTGCTCCAGGTGGCGGGTATGCTGCGGGCCTCCCGGGCCGCGCGGGACGCCCTGTGCACGGGCCGCAGCACCACACCCCTGCTGGAGGCCAAAGCTGCCGGGCTGACCCCGCTGGAGAACATCGAGCGCGACATCACCGACGCCATCATCTCCGAGGATGAGATTGCGGACCGCGCCTCGTCCACCCTGGCGGACATCCGCCGCCACCTGCGCGGGGCCAGCGACCGCATCAAGGACAAGCTGAACCAGATGATCCGCTCGGCCTCCCTGGCACCCTACCTGCAGGACGCGATCCTCACCGTGCGCAACGGGCGCTACGTGATCCCCGTGCGCGCCGAGCACCGCGCTCAGGTGCCGGGCCTCGTGCACGACCAGAGCTCCTCCGGCGCGACCCTCTTCATCGAGCCGATGGCCGCGGTGGAGATGGGCAACGAGCTGAAGCAGTGGGAGCTGAAGGAGAAGCAGGAGATCGCCCGCATCCTGGCGGCCCTCACCGAGGAGATCGCGCCCCACGCGGACAAGCTGCGCTCGGACGTGGAGCTGCTGGGCGAATTGGACTTCATCTTCGCCAAGGGCCTGCTGTCCCGGAAGATGCGCGGCGTGCAGCCCAAGCTGAACGACGCGGGCTATATCAACGTCATCCGCGGACGCCACCCGCTGATCCCGGACGAGAAGGTGGTGCCGGGCAGCCTCTGGCTGGGCAAGGACTTCACGGCCCTGATCATCACCGGCCCCAACACCGGCGGCAAAACGGTGACGCTGAAGACCACGGGCCTGTTCACCCTGATGGCGATGGCCGGCCTGCAGGTGCCCGCGGACGTGGGCACGGAGCTGGCGGTGTTCGAGCAGGTCTTCGCCGACATCGGCGACGAGCAGTCCATCGAGCAGAGCCTCTCCACCTTCTCCGGCCACATGACGAACATCGTGACCATCATGCGGGACGTGACCCCGCGGGATCTGGTGCTCTTCGACGAGCTGGGCGCGGGCACCGACCCGACGGAGGGCGCGGCCCTGGCCCAGAGCATCCTGACCCGGCTGGTGAAGATCAAGGTGCGCACCATGGCCACGACCCACTACAGCGAGCTGAAGGCCTTCGCCCTCTCCACGCCTGGCGTCGAGAACGCCTCGGTGGAGTTCGACGTGGAGACCCTTCGCCCGACCTACCGCCTCTCCATCGGCGTGCCCGGCAAGAGCAACGCCTTTGAGATCAGCCGCAAGCTGGGCCTCAGCGAGAGCCTGATCGACGACGCGAAGACCCTGCTCTCCGGCGAATCCATCCGCTTCGAGGATGTGATTGCCAACGCGGAGTACCACCGCCAGGTGGCCGAGCGGGAGCGCAAGCTGGCCGAGGAGGCCGCGAAGGAGACCGTGCGGCTGCGCGACGAGGCGGAGAAGCTGCGCAAGGAGATGGAGGAGCGCCGTGAGACCACCCTGCGCAAGACCCGCGAGGACGCCCGCCGCCTGATGGAGAACGCCCGCCGTGAGTCCGACGCGCTGATCGCCGACCTGAAGCGGATGAAGAAGAGCATGGCCGCCCCGGACGCGGAGATCAACGCGGTGCGCAAGCGGCTGGAGAGCGACATCGACAGCCTCTCCGACGGGCTTAAGCAGGAGATCGACACTGGCACCAAGCCGCCGGAGACTGTGAAGCCCGGCGACCTGGTGAAGATCCTCACCCTGGGCACGGACGGCGTGGTGCTCTCCGCGCCGGACAGCAAGGGCGAGGTGCAGCTGCAGGCCGGGGTGATGAAGTTCAAGGCCCACCTGAGCCAGCTGCGCCTGAAGCAGGAGGAGAAGCCCAAGAAGAAGACCGTGGTGCACACCCAGACCGGCGCCATGGACCGCACCGTGCGCATGGAGTGCGACGTGCGCGGCATGACCCTGGACGAGGCCCTGATGACGGTCGACCAGTACCTGGACAACGCGATGCTGGCCGGCATGGGCGAGGTGAGCATCATCCACGGCAAGGGCACGGGCGTGCTGCGCTCCGGCATCCAGCGGGAGCTGCGCCGCAACCCCCACGTCAAGTCCTTCCGCCTCGGCGTCTACGGCGAAGGCGAGGACGGCGTAACGGTGGTCACGATGAAATAAGCCTCGCATGAGATTACGAGCGGCTGGCGAAGGCGAAGGTTTGCAAAGGGTTCGGAGCGCCCGGAAAACTCCATGTTATGGAGTTTTCAGCGGAGAACGGGCGGCAGCCCCGGACCGATCGCAAAGCCCTTTGCCCGCGCCCGCAGGCGCGGAATCTCCATATACAAATGGAATTGTTAAGCTTATCGATAAGCTTATGAGTATCATCAAGAAAGACACCATGTCAGGAGGAACGCCTTATGAAGGACAAAACCACCATTCTCGTTGTCGACGATGACCCGAACATCCGCCGCGTGGTGCAGCTCTACCTGGAGAAGGAAGGCTTCAACGTGCAGATCGCCGAGCGCGGCGACGACGCCGTGGCCGCCTTCCGCCGCGCCGCGCCTGACCTGATGCTGCTGGACGTGATGCTCCCCGGCATGGACGGCTGGCAGGTGCTCAAGGCCGTGCGCAAGACCAGCTCCATGCCCATCATCATGCTCACCGCCAAGGAGGAGACCTTCGACAAGGTGCTGGGCCTGGAGCTGGGCGCGGACGACTACATCACCAAGCCCTTCGACGGCAAGGAGATGGTCGCGCGCGTGAAGGCGGTGCTGCGCCGCACCCAGGGCACCGAGACCGAGGAGGAGGAGAAGACGGACGTGCTGACCTTCCCGGGCCTCTCCGTCAGCCTCAGCCACTACGAGGTCTACTACGAGAACAAGCGCGTGGAGATGCCGCCCAAGGAGCTGGAGGTGCTCTACTTCCTGGCCTCCCACGTGGGGCAGGTCTTCACGCGCGACCAGCTGCTGGAGCAGGTCTGGGGCTTCGACTTCACCGGTGAGAGCTCCCGCACCGTGGACGTGCACATCAAGCGCCTGCGCGAGAAGCTGGTGGGCAGCGACCGCTACGGCTGGGGCATCTCGACTGTCTGGGGCGTGGGCTACAAGTTTGAAGTGAAGTAAGGAATCATTCTATGTTTACAAGAATCATGGCCGTGGTGCTCGCCGTCATTGTGGTGCTCACCCTCGGCTTCAGCGTGATGGGCGTGGTGGCGGTCAACAACCAGCAGGTCACGGGCCGCCTCAATCAGCTCACCAGCGACGCGCGCGACGTGGCCTACCTCGCCGCGCACAATCATTCCACCTCGGCCGCCTCCGAGTTTTTCGGCGTGGAGACCGACGCCCAGAAATACCTCGAGTGGAAGTCCCGCAAGATCTACGAGGACTGGGGCGCCTACATCATGCTCGTAGACCGCAAGCGGCGCGTGATGGACAACATGAACCTGGCCGGCCAGGACGACCCGGAGTTCGTGGCGTCCCTGAACAGCAAGGAGCTGAACGACGCCTTCAACGAGGTGCTCAATGGCGGCGAGATCGCCGTGCGCACCTTCACCGGCGGCGAGGCCAGCTTCACCGTCGGCGTGCCCTACGTGCGCAACGACCGGGTGCTGGGCGCAGTGCTCATCCACACCAAGGCCCAGGCCATCGAGGGCGACGTGTGGAGCGTGACCCGGCCGGTCATCATCATCGCCCTGATCACCCTGCTGCTCTCGGGCGTGCTGATCTTCTTCTATGTGCGGCGCATCATGCGGCCCCTCAGGGATCTGACGGAGGCCTCCCGGGCCATGACCAACGGCGACTTCTCCGTGCGGGTGGAGGGTGTGCAGAGCGCGCCGGAGATCCGGGAGATGGCTAACGCCTTCAACACCATGGCGGATCAGCTGGGCGACACCGAGCGCAGCCGCCGGGAGTTTGTGGCCAACGTGTCCCACGAGCTGCGCAGCCCCATCACGGCCATCAGCGGCTTTGTGCAGGGCATGGAGGACGGCACGATTCCGCCGGAGGATCACCCGAAATACCTCAAGCTGGTGGGTGACGAGACCCGCCGCCTGACCAAGCTGATCCAGGATCTGCTGGCCCTCAGCCGCCTGGAGCGGGACGACGCGACCCTGGACATCCACGATTTCGACATCTGTGAGATGCTGCGCCGGGCCATCATCCGCCGCATGGGCGACCTGGAGCGCAAGCAGATGGAGGTGGACTGCGACTTCCGCGAGGATCCCTGCATGGTGCGCGCGGACAGCGACCGCATCGAGCAGGTGGTGGTCAACCTGGTGGACAACGCGCTGAAGTTCACGCCGCAGCACGGCCGTCTGCGCCTGATCACGGAGGACAGCGGCGACTGCATGACCATCACGGTGGCCGACAACGGCACGGGCATCCTGCCGGAGGACAGGCCCCACGTCTTCGAGCGCTTCTTCACCGCCGACCGGGCCCACACCGCGGGCAAGGGCACGGGCCTGGGCCTGAGCATCTGCCAGCGCATCCTCGAGATGCACGGCCAGAGCATCCGCCTGCTGGATTCCCGCGAGGGCGCGGCCTTCGCCTTCACCCTGGCCAAGGGCACGCCGCGCGCCAAGACCCCGGAGGATGAGGACGAGACGGATCTTGTGTGAAAAAACTCCGGCATTTCTCATCGGATTCTCATCTTTTTCTCCCCGCATTCTCAAGCAAAGCGCCCCGCGGTGTGCTATGCTGATGATGCCGGGTGACAAGGAGCCCGGCAGAGAGGAGAACAAGAGATGGCAAGCTATACGATGGAGGATATCGAACTGATCCGCCGCAAGAGCGGCATCAGCTACCAGGAGGCTGTCGCCCTGCTGGACTACCACAACGGCAGCGTCGCCCGGGCCCTGATCGACCTGGAGCGCAACGGCAAGCTCCGCCCCGAGACCGAGAAGGACGGCAAGAGCGAGAAGAAGGACGGCAAAGGCGGCGCGGCGGGCTTCTTCCAGAAGATGTACCGCAACCGCGTCCACGTGCGCAAGGGCAGCACGATGATCCTCAACGTGTCCTGGCTCTTCGCGCTGGCCTGCGTGCTCTTCAGCCCCCACATGACCATCGCCGCGCTGATCGTCGCGGTGATCCTGGGCTACAGCATCTCCTTCGCCCGCTCCGACCGGGACTTCGCCAACGATGACCTGGAGGCCATGGTGCGCGATGTGGCGAACAATGTGAAGTCCTCCGTGGGCGACCTGGCCAAGGGCGTCTCCCAGGGCTTCGCGCAGATGCAGGCGGCCCAGAAGGACGAGGCCGCCAAGGCCGACGGCAAGCCCGTGCAGAGCTACTACCAGTCCAATCCCGCCAGCGCCTCCGCGCCGCGCTACACCGCGCCCCGCACCGGGGTCGATGTGCCGACCATGCAGGTGCCGGTGAAGGTGGAGAGCCAGGACGGCAGCGTCACGGTGGAGACGGACAGCGAAGGGTACGGCAGCGCCACCATCGGGTAAAAATATGGACGAGGAGCTTCCTCGTCCGTTTTGCGTAGTCTCATAGCAAAGCGCCGCATCCATGCGGCGCGCGAAGGTTTCCAAAGGGCGATCGCAAAGCCCTTTGGTCGCCGCCCGCAGGCGGCGAAATCCTCTTAGCGATAGCTATATCGTTGATTTGCAAGAGATTCCGCGCCTGCGGGCGCGGGGAGGGGGCTTTGCGATCGGTCCGGGGCTGCCCGCCCGCTCTCCGCTGAAAACGCCATAACATGGCGTTTTCCGGGCGCTCCGAGCCCCCTCCACCCCTTCGCTGCGCTCGCTTGATGGGTGAAGTCATCTTGTATCAATCTGATAAGGAAGGTGTGTGTCCATGCCCCGCATTCTGGTCGTTGAGGACGATAAGCGCATCGCGCGCTTTTTGGAGCTGGAGCTCAAGCACGAGGGCTACGACGTCGTCACCGCCGGCGACGGCCGCACCGGCCTGGACGCGGCCCTCGACCCGCAGACCGACCTGGTCATCCTCGACCTGATGCTGCCGGAGCTCTCCGGCGTGGAGGTCTGCCGCCGCGTGCGCCACCAGAGCGACGTGCCCATCATCATGCTCACCGCCAAGGACGACGTGAGCGACAAGGTGATGGGCCTGGACATGGGCGCGGACGACTACATGACCAAGCCCTTCGCCATCGAGGAGCTGCTGGCCCGCATCCGCGTCGGGCTGAAAAAGCACCGCGTGGGCCACGCCGACCAGGCGGACGGCGTGCTGCGGGCGGGCAGCCTCGCCCTCGACCCGGCCAGCTACACCGTGACCTTCGGTGGCGAGAACGTCCAGCTGACCAAGAAGGAATTCGACCTGCTGCACTGCCTGATGCGCCACGCCGGCCAGGCCATGACCCGCGACGAGCTGCTCAACGAGGTCTGGGGCTATGTCTTCGCCGGGGACACCAACGTGGTGGATGTCTACATCCGCTACCTGCGGCACAAGATCGACGACCGCTTCGGCGTCAAGTGCGTGCACACCATTCGATCCGTGGGGTATATGTTCCAGTATGAGTAAAGAACGCAAAACGGAGCAGCGCGGGGGAGGGGCAGAGTACCGCGTCCGCGAGGCCCGGGGCTTCAACCGCGTCTCCGGAGCGGTCAACAGCCTGTGCCGGCGGGCGCTGAGCAGCGTGCGCCTGTCCCTGAGCTTCCGCATTTCCATCCACTACGCCCTGCAGCTGATGCGCACCTGGCTGCGAGAGATCCTGCTGGTGAGCCTGGTCTTCTGCGCGGTGAGCGGCACGCTGCTCTACGCGGAGGCCCGGCGCGCCCTGACGGAGGAGGGCGGCTACGACCGCCGCACCCGGGCGGTGCAGGTGCAGACGGAGGAAGGTGCGGAAAAGCCCGCCACGGACACCCTGTCCCTGTTCAAGCGCGGCGCGTCGGAGACCCTGCGCACGGAGCCGCACCGCAGCGTGGTGTTCGCCCTGGCGGACGAGGCGGGGGAGGTCTGGCTGGTGCGGATCGCCACGGAGGGGCTGGGACTCCTCTGGGTCGCGCTGCTGGGCGCGGTCACGGTATCCGACCTGTTCCGCATGGGCTACTTCGTGGCCCACAACCACCGGCTGGACAAGCGGGTGCTCGCGCCCATCCGCGAGATGACGGAGCAGGCCGAGGCCCTCTCCGCCGCGAACCTCTCCGACCGGCTGAACGTGGCCGGCACCAAGAACGAGCTGCGGGATCTGGCCGTGGTCATCAACCGGATGCTGGACCGCATCGAGCTAAGCTACAACAGCCAGAAGCAGTTTGTCTCCGACGCGTCCCATGAGCTGCGCACGCCCATCGCGGTGATCCAGGGCTACGCGGACATGCTGCGCCGCTGGGGCAAGGACGACAAGGAGGTGCTGGACGAGAGCGTCAGCGCCATCTCGTCGGAGGCCGCCAGCATGAAGGAGCTGGTGGACAACCTGCTCTTCCTGGCGCGGCACGACAAGAAGAGCCTGATGATGGAGATGGTGGAGACCGACGTGGCCGAGCTGACGCGGGAGGTCGCGCGGGAGACCGCCATGGTGCAGCCGAAGGACGTGATCGAGGTGCACGCGGACGCACCCGTCCGCATCACCTGCGACCGGAGCCTCATCAAGCAGGCGCTGCGCATCCTGACCGACAACGCCGTGAAGTACACGCCCGAGGGCGGCACCGTGACCCTGTCGGCGGAGGCGACGCCCGCCGGCTGCGCCCTCTCCGTGCGGGACACCGGCAGCGGCATCGCGCCCAAAGACCTGCCGAAGATCTTCGAGCGCTTCTACCGCTCGGACGCGGCGCGCAAGCAGGTTAACGGCGGCCACGGCCTGGGACTGTCCATCGCGCGGATCATCGTGGTGGCGCACCGGGGCACCATCCAGGTGCGCAGCAAGCCCGGCGAGGGCTCGGTCTTCCGCATCCTGCTGCCCGCCGGTCAGCAGGCGGACCCGGCGCCCCGGGCGGCGGAGATCCCCGAAGCAGCACCGCCGAAGAAAGAAAAAGCCCGCAGGGCATCATGAAGCCTCATCCGCCCGGGCCGTGTTGCGCCCGCGGCGGATTTGTGCTATCATCCCATCAGCAAATGCTTTGGAGGCGACCGACTTGAAGACTCCCATCAACCGCGAAACGCTGAAGCTCCACTGGATGTACAGCTGGTGGAAATACGTGCTGGCCGTGGTGCTGTGCGTGTTCGGCATCAACCTGATCTACACGGTAACCGAGCCGAGGATCCCCGACAGCGAGAAGCTGGACGTGCTGATCTACGGCAACGCTGACACCGAGGCCATGGACGCCTGGCTGGAGGAGGTGCGCGCGGCCCAGTTCCCGGAGCAGAAGAAGTTCACCGCCACGGCGCTGATGCCCGATGAGACCTACGGACCGATGGCGCTGATGGCGCGCCTGGGGGCCAACGAGGGCGACGTGTTTGTGCTGCCGCGGGAGCAGTACCAGGCCTACGCGGGGTCGGGCGCCTTCATGGCCCTGGAGGACCAGCTGGACGTGGGCGCCCTGGGCGAGGAGATGGGCGTGCAGCTGGAGCGGGCCTGGCGGCGGGACGAGGACAGCGGCGAGCGGCACCTCTACGGCCTGCCCATCGGCGCCTTCCCGCAGCTCAAGGCCTGGTGCCAGGTGCCCGAGAGCAGCTATGTGAGCATCCGCGTCCGCCTGGACGAGGACGACCGGGCGCTCCGTCTGCTGCTCCTGATGCTGGAATCGGGCAAAAATGTGGCAGAAACGACATAAGAGGAACAAACATTCGTCATATTTTGCGAAATAATTGTAAATATTCTTAAAAAAATTGAAATAAGCGTAACAAAAACGAAACTTTTGTCGTATAATAGGGCAAGAGGTGATTTCATGGCTGACCTTTTGATCCTCGAGCCCGACCCTGTCCAGGGAATGCGGATGTCCCAGGTGCTTGCCCAAGCCGGGCACATGAGCGCGCTGGCCTCCTGCGTATCGGACGGGGAGAAGCTGCTCACCCGCTGCGGGCACGTGACGACGCTGCTGAACGCGCGTCTGCCCTGGCGTGAGAGCAGAGCCTTTCTGCGCCTGTTGGAGGAGAAGGGCCTCCCTGTACTGTTTATCGCGGGCGAGGAGGCAAACGTGCGCCACCTGCGCGCGCTCTATCAATCCTGCTGCGACGTGCTGATGAACCCCTTCACCGACGAAGAGCTGGTGCAGGCCGTGACCGATCTGGTCAAATACAGCGGCAACACACTGGCTCTGGGCGGCCTGCGCATGGACGTGAACGCGCGCAAGGTGACGCGCGACGGTGAGGAGCTGAGTCTCACGACCCAGGAGTTTGAGCTGCTGCGGGCGCTGATGCGCTCGGCGGGCACCGCCGTATCCCGCCAGGAGCTGCTGCGCACCGCCTGGGGCTACCAGTCCGACGGACTGACCCGCACGGTGGACGTGCACATCCAGCGCCTGCGCAAGAAGCTGGGCGCCACCCAGATCGAGACCGTCTACAAGACGGGCTACCGGCTGCTGGCGTAAGGCTTCCCTTGGTTCTCTGAACAAACGCACACCTTTTCGGACTCGGCAAAGCAGCGGGATGGCCCCCGCTGTTTTGTTTTTGGAAAAAAGAAGGATTTTCGACAATCAGGAAGAATGTGTCTAATGCCGGGACCATCCCGGCAGGATTTGTCGATTCGCATCTGGCAGAGTAGCCCTGGACGCGTCAAGTGCTCATGAACGGGGAGTTGTCATGAGACGAAGCCAACCTCTGGCGCGGTGTCCCGGGCGCATCCCGCTGCTGATGCCGTGGCTCTTTTTCGCCACGGGAGCTGCCTCTGCGGGTCGTTTTTTGGACGGACTGCCCGAGGAGGTGTTTTTATGTCCGCATTCCCGGATACAACCAGCGGCAAGCTCTTTCCCTCGCCCTTTTCCAGGGCTTACTGGCGCGCCGCCGCGGGGGAATTCAGGAGCCTGAAGATGCTGGTGTTCGCCGCCCTGGTGGTGGCGCTGCGCGTGGCCCTCAAGTCGGTGAGCATCCCCATCGCGGCTGATCTGCGTATCGGCGTGGGCTTCTTCGTCAACGCCTTCGGCTCCATGGTCTACGGGCCGGTGGTGGCCATCGCGGCGGCGGCGGTCAGCGACACGCTGGGGGCGCTGCTGTTTCCCACGGGGGCCTATTTCTTTCCCTTCATCTTCACGGAGATTGCCGGGTCCCTGATCTTCGCGCTGTTCCTCTACCGCGCGCGGATCACGGCGCTCCGGGTCATCCTGTCCCGCTTCTGCATCGACTTTTTCGTGAACATCGTCCTGCAGACGCCCATCATGATGGCCTATTACCAGATCATGCTGGGCAAGAGCTACCGGGTCTTCCACCTGCCGCGCATCATCAAGAACCTGGTGATGTTCCCGGTGGAGTCCGTGCTGCTGATCCTCTTCCTGCGCCTGGTGATCCGCCCGATGGAGCAGGCGGGCGTGCTGCCGCGGGGGATGGACCAGATGACCTTCACCCGGAAGAACGTCACTGTCCTCGCCGGCCTGACGCTGGTGGGCGTCGCCGTGCTGCTGCTCTATCTCCGTCAGGCGTAAAATAGGGTCAGTTTTGGGTTAATGGGAGCGGAAGACCACGAAAACGACCAGAAACAGCATTGTGTGGGACTGTCTATATCTGGTATAATGATTCTTGCACACACGAGGGACGCGAAGGGCGGAAGGAGAAGGTGGTTGCCATGGACTGCGCGGGTGTGCGGTACAAACAGGCCCCCGAGCGAAAGGATACAAATTTTCAAAAGCAATTGGAAAATACTTGAAACTCGTTCCGGTTTGTATTATAATCAAACCAACCCACCACGGGAGGAGGGCACGACCATGCCGAAACGTCGTACAGATGATCAAGCCTTGCTTGACAGCCTGAGCGGCAATCTTGTCAGCGCAATCGCCATGTTCCCCAAACGTCTGGTGCGTGTCGATGAATTGGTGCACACATTCCACATGCCATTGTCTCACATACAGGTTCTGACCCTCGTGGCCAAGAAGGATCTGTCGGTTGGACAGCTGTCAGTTCTGCTGGGTGTCGCAAAACCCAACATCACCCCCCTTGTGGATGCCCTGAATGCGCGTGGCTTGGTGGAGCGCGTGAGGGACAACACAGACCGCAGAATCGTCATGGTGCACATCCTGCCAGAAGGGCTTGCCTGCATCGAGCAGATCGGGCAGACCATCAGAGCGCAAATCAAGGACTGGCCGGAACAGATCACGCACTCGGAGATGAAGCGTCTCAACAGCGCACTGTCAACCATGACTCAGGTGATGGATTTGATGGAGGAGACCTAAGCGGCAGCGCCCGGAAAACTCCATGTTATGGAGTTTTCAGCGGAGAGCGGGCGGCAGCCCCGGACCGACCGCAAAGCCCCTGACCCGCGCCCGCAGGCGCGGAATTCCTCCTGATGACATCAGGTCAAAAATATGGTATGATACTCATCGAGACTGAAATCCCTGGAGGCAAGCCATGGACATTCGCCGTGTCGTCGTCGGGCCGATCCGCGACAACTGCTACATCCTCTCCCTGCCGGACCGTACCGACTGCGTGCTGATCGATCCCGGCGCGAACCCCGAACGTATCCGCCCGGCGATGGAGGGCCGGCACCCTGCGGCCATCCTGCTCACCCACGGGCACTTTGACCACATCGGCGCGGTGAAGGAGCTGGCGGAGCGGGACACGGAGATCGTGATCCACCGCCTGGACGCGCCGATGCTGGGTGACATGGAGCTGAACGCCTGCTGGATGGCGGGGCTGGATGTGACCGCGCCGCCCGCGACCCGCCTGGTGGAGGAGGGCGACACCCTCGAGTACGCCGGCCTGCGCTTCACGGTGCTGCACACCCCCGGCCACACGGCGGGCTCGGTCTGCTACGACACGGGCGACACCCTCTTCACGGGCGACACCGTGATGGCCCAGGGCGTCGGCCGCACCGACCTGCCCACCGGCAGTGACGAGGACATGGAGGCCTCCCTCCGCCGCCTGATGCCCCTGCTGCGCCAGCGCCATGTATGCGGCGGGCACGGTTGAGGAGGCGACACTTCATGTCCGTAACTGACTACCTGGACACCATCGAACCCGATCTGAAAAACATCACCCGCCTCTTCGCCCTGCCGGACACCCTCTGGGACAGCCCCCAGGCCTTCCGCATGACCATGGACGAGCGGGACGGGCGCTATGTCTGCGCCTGGACGGACGGCCGCGCGTCCGCCACCCTCGACACCCCGGTGCCGGAGGCGACCGGCGACACCCGCGTGGACGAGCTGCATCGCCGCCGGGCCGCGCGCAGACTCTGCCGCCAGACCCTCTACGCGCTTTGCCGGGAGACCACCGGCATCCATCCGCCGTGGGGGAGCCTCACGGGCATCCGGCCCACCCGGCTGATCTACGAGCAGCTGGAGGCCGGCCAAAGCCTGGAGCGCGCCCGGGCGGAGGTGGTGCGCCAGTTTGACGTGCGCCCGGACAAGGCGGAGCTGCTGGCGGAGATCGTGCAGACCCAGGCCCTGCTGCCTGCGCCGGACGACCGCTGGATGGACGTGTACATCGGCATCCCCTTCTGCACCACGCGGTGCGCCTACTGCTCCTTCTCCTCAGGGGAGCTGGGCAAGGGCAAACTGGTGGAGCCCTACCTCGCGGCGCTTTTCCATGAGATGGAGCAGGGCGCGCGGCTGCTGGCGGATACGGGCCGCGGCCTGCGCGCGCTCTACATCGGCGGCGGCACCCCCACCGCGCTGAACGAGGAGCAGCTGGCCCGCCTGCTGGAGGCAACCATGCGCCTGTTCCCGGGCGCGCTGGAATACACCGTGGAGGCCGGCCGGCCCGACACCATCACACCCCAGAAGCTGCGGGCGATCCGGGAGGCCGGCGTCGGGCGGATCAGCATCAACCCCCAGACGATGAACGACCGCACCCTGCGGGTTATCGGCCGGGCCCACACCGCCCAGCAGGTGCGGGAGGCCTACGCGATGGCGCGGGCGGAGGGGCTGCGGCACATCAACATGGATGTGATTGCCGGGCTGCCGGGGGAGAACGCGGACGATTTCGCCGTGACCATGGCGGCGGCGCGGGAACTGCGGCCGGAAAGCCTCACCGTGCACACCCTGGCCATCAAGCGCTCCAGCCGGCTGCACCTGGAGAACGCCCCGCTGCCGGACGCCGCCACCGCCGAGGGCATGACGGAGATGGGCCGGGAGACCGCGAAGATCCTCGGCATGACGCCCTACTACCTCTACCGGCAGAAGTACATGGCCGGCAACCAGGAGAATGTGGGCTACGCCCTGCCCGGTCACGCCTGCCTCTACAACGTGGACATCATGGAGGAGAACACCCACATCCTGGCCTTCGGCGCGGGCGGCATCTCCAAGCGCATCTACCCGGACGAGGGCCACATCGGCCGCGCGCCGAATGTGAGCAACATCGAGCAGTACATCGCGCGGGTGGAGGAGATGGCCGAGCGGAAGCGCGAGCTGTTCCGTGCGTAAAACGAATAGAAAAACCGCCGTGTGCATCCCTTTCTGGGCGTACACGGCGGCTTGTTTGTCTTACGGCTTAATTCTTCTGAAATAGCTCCTGAGGTTTTCCCCTGCGATGCCCTCGATGGCGTCCTCGGCGTAACCGCGGCTGCGCAGGCACGCGAGCAGGGCGGGCACGCAGGCGGCATCCTCCATGCCGGCGGGCGTGCACTCGATGCCGTCGAAGTCGGAGCCGAAGCCCACGATGGCCTCTCCGCCCAGCTGGCAGATGTGGTCGATGTGCTCGGCGATGGTCTCCACGGTGGCCTGGCCGTCGTCGTTCAGGAAGTAGGGGTAGAAGTTGACGCCCACATAGCCGCCCTCGCGGATGAGCAGGCGCAGCTGCTCGTCGGTCAGGTTGCGGGCGTGGCCGCACAGCGCCTTGCAGCAGGAGTGGGAGGCCATGGGCGGCAGGTTCGTCTTCGCGAAGATGTCATAGAAGCCGGCCTCATTGAGGTGGGAGGTGTCCACCGCCATGCCGACGCACTGCATCTCCTTCACCACCTGCACGCCGTAGGCGGTGAGCCCGCGGGTGGAGCCGCCCTTGGCAGGGTAGCCGATGGCGTTCTCGTTGTTCCAGAGCAGGGCCGCCATGCGCACGCCCTTCGCGCGGAAGGCCTCGACCGTGTGCAGGCCGTCCTCGAAGACCTCGCCGCCCTCGACCGAGAGCAGGAAGGTGTTCTCGCCCTCCTTGACCTCGTCCGGGTCGTCCACCTGGCGGATGCCGGCGCGCTCAAACACGGGCCGCGCGGCCAGCTCACCCGCCACGATGGCGGCGACGTCGCCCTGGTTGCCCTTGGGGCCGGTCCAGAGGGCGAAGGTCTGCATCGAGACGCCGCCCTGGCGCAGCTTCTCCGGGGTGATCATCAGGTTCTCCGGCGCCTCATGGCGCACGCCCAGCGCCCACAGAGTGTCCGAGTGTGTGTCGGCGATGAACATGGTCAATCCTCCTGATCCTCAAAGGTGCCGTTCTCGATGGCGGCGATCATGTCGATGCGCCGCTGGTGGCGTCCGCCCTCGAAGGAGGCGGTCAGCCAGGCCCGGGCAATCTGCTTCGCGGCCTCGACGCCCAGCACCCGCGCGCCCATGGCGAGCACGTTGGCGTTGTTGTGGCGCTTGCTCAGCTCGGCGGAGTAGGCGTCGGAGGCGATGCACACGCGGGTGCCCTTCACCTTGGAGGCGGCCATGCCGATGCCCTCGCCGGTGCCGCAGAGGATGATGGCGCGGTCGCACACGCCGTCCGCCACGGCCTTGGCTGCGCGGTACCCGAAGCGCGGGTAGTCGCAGCTCTCGGGGGTGTGGGTGCCGTAATCCCTGTACTCAAGACCCATTTCGTCCAGCAGATCCTTGATGCCCTGCTTCATCTCCAGGGCGGTGTGGTCACAAGCCAGCGCTATCATCGGAAACAGTCCTTCTTTCTTCATTCTCATTCATCATCGGGTTTAGTCCAGTCAGCGTGAAAAGCGAAGAGCGAAGGGGTCCCGGGGGCGATCGCAAAGCCCCCGGGTCGCCGCCCGCAGGCGGCGAAACCCCTGCGACGCTGAACCCCGCAGGCAGCCCTTTTATCCCAACGCCTTCTGTGATATAATAATACGAACGCGGACGGATTGCAAGCTGCCCGCGGGGAAAAGGAAGACGAACGATGCAGAAATCGAGGAATCATCCGGGCAAGCGCTACCTGCTGCCGGACCCCATGTGCCGCCTGTGCCATATCGACCTGAACGGCGTGGGCGTGGTGCGCGGCGGCCAGACCCTGCTCCGGGATGTGAATCTCCATATCCACTGCGGCCAGATGACTGTGCTCATCGGCCAGAACGGCGCGGGCAAGACCACCCTGGTGCGCGCGCTGCTGGGCGAGGTGGGCCACACGGGCAGCATCCGCCACATCAACGAGCAGGGGGTGGACATCCACCACCTGCGCACGGGCTACGTGCCCCAGCACCTCCAGTTCGACCGGGAGATGCCGGTGACGGTGGAGGACTTCGTTGCTGCCGCCTTCACGCGCCGGCCGGTGTGGACGGGCATCAGCAAGGCCACCCGCGAGGAAGTGCGGGAGGCCCTGGCCCAGGCCGACGCCCAGGAGCTGATGCGCACCCCCCTGGGCCGCTGCTCCGGCGGCGAGCTGCAGCGGGTGCTGCTGGCCCTGGCCCTGCGCCCGCTGCCCGACCTGCTGGTGCTGGACGAGCCGGTCTCCGGCGTGGACCAGCGCGGGCTGAAGCTCTTTTTGGACACGGTGTCGGCGCTGAAGCGGAGCCATCACCTGGCCATCCTCCTGGTCAGCCACGACCTGAACCTGGTGCGGGAGTACGCCGACCAGGTGGCGCTGGTGGACGGCACCATCCTGGTGCAGGGGCCGCCGGAGATCGTGTTCGCGTCCCCGGAGTTTGACCGCGTGTTCGGACAGAAGCGGAACGGAGAGGAGGCGCAGGCATGAGCGGGATCTATGCTTTCCTGGACGCGGTGCTGCCCATCGAGGCGCTGCGCTTCTCCTTCATGAAGAACGCCTTCTGCGCGATTCTCCTGCTGACGCCGCTGCTGGGCCTCCTGGGCACCATGGCGGTCAACCAGCAGATGGCCTTCTTCTCCGACGCCCTGGGCCACAGCGCCCTGACGGGCATCGGCCTGGGCATCATCCTGGGCGTGGGCAACGACCTGGTGTCCATGCTGGTGTTCGGCATCCTGTGGGCGGTGCTCATCAGCCTCATCAAGCACACGGGCTGGGCCTCGACGGACACGGTCATCAGCGTGTTCTCGTCCACCTCGGTGGCGCTGGGCCTCCTGATTCTGTCGCGGGGCGGCAGCTTCGCCAAGTACTCCTCGCTGCTCATCGGCGACGTGCTGGCGGTCACCCCGCAGGATCTGCTCTACCTGCTCATCGCGCTGGCGGTGGGCGTGGCGCTGTGGATGGTCATCTACAACCGCCTGCTGCTCACGGGCATCAACCCGTCCCTGGCCCGCAGCCGGGGCGTCCACACGCGGTGGATGGAGATCGCCTTCATGGTGATGGTGGCCGTGGCGGTGATGCTGGCCATCCGCTGGGTCGGCGTGATGCTGATCAACGCGCTGCTGATCCTGCCCGCGGCGGCGGGGCGCAACCTGGCCTCCAACAGCCGCCAGCACGCCCTGTGGAGCGTGGGCATCGCGATGGTCAGCGGCGTGGCAGGGCTCTTCGCGTCCTACGCCTTCGACACCTCCGCCGGCGCGGCCATCGTGCTGTGCGCGGCGGTCTGCTACGCCCTGTCCCTGGCCGGGCGGCTCTGGAGGAAGAAGTGACATGGAGCGCATCCTGGTATTGCTGAACACGGCCTTCGAGGCGGACACCGAGGAGACGGCGGGGGAGGCCATCGCCCGGGCCGCCGAGCCGGGCCGCGTGTCCCTGGCGCTCTCGGACGACCCCTGGCGCGCCGTGGAGGGCGAGCGGGTCTGGCAGGGCGAGCAGTGGGTGCTGATCGCGCCGGCCTCCGTCCGCTTCGGAAAAGGCTGGGACCGGCGGCTCATCCGCTCCCTGCGGCGCACAGGCCAGGCAGGCGGCCGGGCCGTGCTCACCGGCTACCTGCCCCGGGCCTACGACGCGGTGAACGCCGTGTCGCCCGTGGCGGCGGAGGGCTTTGAGGCGGACGGCAGCCTGCGCTTCCACCGCGGGACGCCCCTGCGCTACGCGGTGCGGCCGGAGCGCTGCGCCTTCCTGCACCCGGATTTCGTGTTCGGGCCGGTGGGCTTTTTCCGCGAGACCCTGCGCGCCTGGGCGGAGGACGGCCAGCCCCTGTGGCTGCAGGCCATGACGCTGCGCTATCCGCTCTTCACGGCGGACGACCCGGCCCTGCACCTGGTGGACGATCACCCGCTGCCGCCCTGCCCGCCGCCCGCGCGGGACGAGGCGCTCGTGCGCTTTGAGACCCACTTCGGCGTGGACTTCCTGAACCGCACCCTCGACGCGAAGGCCCAGGTGGGCATCTACTCGGGCGACCTGACCGCGGAGGCCCGCGTGCCCCTGTCCGTGCGAATGCAGGAGGGCTTCCGGCGGGCCGATCAGTGGCTGACGCCGCCGGGCAGACGAGCGCGGCCCATGCTGGTCACCTGCTGGATCACCCTGCCGGAAACCCTGGAGGCGCGCTCGCCGATGATGGCGGGCTTCCGCCGCCTGGCCTCGATGCGCCACGTGACGCTGACCTGCTTCGCCGACGCGCGGAGCAAGCGCCAGCTGGTGCTGACCCACCCGAACGTGCTGGAATTCCGCCAGCGCCACGGCCTGCCCACCGCCGAGCCGGTGACGCAGCAGAACGCGCTGAACTACACCCGGCTGAGCAAGGCCTTCCTGCTGCAGCAGGCGAAGGACGTCTATCCCGGCCACACCCACTATGTGTGGATCAACTTCGACTACCTGCGCTACCCGGTCTACGAGGGCGCAGCCCTGGACTGGGAGACCTTCTGCGGCGGCAGGATCAGCCTGGCCCTGGTGGGCGGCGAGCCCGACCTGAGCATGATCGCGGTGCCGACGGGGCGGCTGGAGGCCCTCTGCCGGGAGATCCAGCGCCTGTGTGACACCGCCCGCGCCCAGGGCGAGCCCTGGCCGGAGGAAACCGCCCTGTGGGAGACCCTGCTGCAGGAGCATCCAGGCTGGTTCCAGACCTATGAGATGCCCGGCTGGCGCGAGCTGTTCAGCCTGGCCATGACGACCAAGGAGGAGGAATGGGGGAACCGCTAAGTCTATTCTTATATCAATGCTTTTATATCCATCACCGCACGAAGGCGCGAAGAGGTGCAGGGGGCGATCGCAAAGCCCCCTGCCCGCGCCCGCAGGCGCGGAACCCCTGCTGCTGAGAAGCATTGAAAGAGAATAGATATGGATTCTCCATATAAAGCTATGCGCATCGCAGACATTCTCTCTGACGGAAAGATCCACCTCTCCTGCGAGGTGTTCCCGCCTAAAAAATTCGACGGCCTCGACGAGGTGAAGCGCGTCACTACCGCCATCGCGGCCCTGCGCCCGGCCTTCATCTCCGTGACCTACGGAGCCGCCGGCACCACGCCCGGCCTGACTCTCGAGGTGGCGGAGGCCGTGCGCGCCGCTCAGGTCACGCCCCTGTGCCACATCACCTGTGTGCAGTCCAGCCGGGAACAAGTGACGCGGGTGCTTCGTTCAATGCATGAAGCCGGTCTGCAGAACGTGCTCGCCCTGCGCGGCGACTTGCCGAAGGACGGCGCGCCCTGCGGCGATTTTCCCCACGCGGAGGATCTGGTGCGCTTCATCCACACCCAGGGGGATTTCTGCGTCGGCGGCGCGTGCTACCCGGAGGGCCACCCGGAGTGCCCCTCCCGCGCGCTGGACATGGAGCACCTCAGGCGCAAGGTGGACGCGGGCCTCAGCTTCCTGACCACCCAGATGTTCTTCGACAACGGCCTGCTCTACAACTTCTTCTTCCGCATGGAGCGGGCGGGCATCCACGTGCCGGTGTGCGCAGGCATCATGCCCATCTGCGACGCGCGGCAGGTGGCGCGGGTGGTGAAGCTCTCCGGCTCCATCATGCCGCCGAGGTTCGCGGCCATCGCGGATCGCTTTGCGGACAAGCCCGAGGCCATGACCCAGGCGGGCATCGCCTTCGCGACGGAGCAGATCGTGGACCTGGTGGCCAACGGGGTGAACCACATCCACCTCTACACCATGAACAAGCCCTGGATCGCCGAGGCCATCTTCCGCAACCTCTCGGGGATCATTGGGATGAACACTTAACGGAAGCGGCGAAGGGGCCCCGGGGGCGATCGCAAAGCCCCCGGGTCGGCCATAGGCCGAAACTTTATACAGAGAATCGAGGCTCGAATCCATGAAGATCAAATACCTGATGCTGCTGGCGCTGTTGACAGCGCTGGCGGCAGCTTTTTGCACGGCCTCCGCGGAGCCGGAAGACTCCGCGCTGATGCACGTCGAGGGCGACACCCTCGTCGTCCATGACGGCGTGACCTCCATCGGCTGGTGGGGGGAGGACGAGAAATGCGAAGCGCCCGACGGGCCGAACATCACTTGGCTGGAGTTCATGGACGACATTCCGCGCAGCGTGCGGCACATCCGCTTCCCGGAGAGCCTGCGGGCCATCGGCCCGGAGAGCATTCTCTTTGCGAAGCTGAATGAGCTGTCGATTCCCTCCGGTGTGCAGACGGTCTCGGTCAGCGCGATTTATGCCTGTACGATCGACTGCGTGCGGCTTCCCGCGGCCTACACGGGGGAGCTCGACCTCTTTGACCGGTGCACCATCGGCGCGTGGAAAGTCGAGGCCGGCAATCCGCGCTACAGCAGCGTCGACGGCGTGCTGTTCTCCGCGGACGGCAAGACCCTGATCAACTACCCGAACGGCCGAAAGGAGATCCATTACGACGTCCCCGCTGGGGTCGAGACCATCGCCGACCGGGCGTTCAGCGACGACCTGATGGAAATCCCCCTGCAGAGCATCTCGCTGCCGATGGGACTGAAAAGCATCGGCGTCTATGCCTTCAGCGGCTGCGGGCGGCTGAACAGCCTAGCCGTGCCGCTGACGGTGACGGAGCTGGCCCCGAACGCTTTCAGCGCCTGCGTGAGCCTGGAACGCCTCTCGCTGCCGCCGGGCCTCCGGGCTGAAAAGGATCAGTGGTCGATCTTCACCGACGACAACCGCTTCAACGGCGACAACGGGGAGAGCCGTTCGCCGTACGCCGAGTGGCTGGAGAGTGACACCGAGCAGACCGCTGATGGGGATCTGTGGTATGAGGCTGTGCTCGTGCCCCGCGCGGGCGAGGAGAGGATTCCCGGCTACGCGGGCTGTGCGGGGGATGAGGTGACCGCCAGCTACGCGCCCGGCACCGTGGTGACCGTCCGCAGGGTGGAGCTGGGGCGCGCCTTGACACAGGACGACCTGGGCTACGACTGGGAGAAGGGGGAGCGCCTTTTCCGGGAGGAATGGTTTGACCTGGACTGCCTGATCAGCGCGCCCATGAACAGCCTCTTCACGGTGGAGGAAGCCACCTTCGTCGAGGGCGACCGCGTCACGAACCTGGGCAGACCCGCCAGGCTGGCGAAGGTGCAGGCCTTCGAGCTGCGCTGCGCCGAGCGGCAGGTCAGCTTCAGCTTCCCGGTGGACGAGGAGACGATCGAGGAGAGGAGCCTTCCCGAGGGAACGGAGGAGACCCTGACCCTGCCGATGGAGCAGGTCACGCTCCTGCGCGGACGCACGGGCGACAGCCGCACCCTGGGGCTGCTGCTGCTGCCGGAGCCGGGCCAGGCGCTGGTGACCCTGCGGGACGGCGCGCAGGGCGCGGTGTGCCTGACGGTCGGCGCGGGCGAGCAGGCGGAGGTGCTGGAGCAAACTGACGGCTGGCTGCACGTGCGGACGGCCCACGGCGAGGGCTGGATCCCGGAGGATCAATTCAAGGAAGTCTATCAGGAGGATGAGTGAGATGAACAGAATGAAGAAGAGCCTTTGCCTGGCGCTGGCGCTGGTCTGCGCTGCATGCTGGTGCTTTGCCGAGACTACGGACGGAGCGGCGCAGGACAGCCAGACCGGCGGCTCCTGGTCGCAGATCAACCAGTCCATCGCCCGCGGCGAGGATTGGGTGCGCTACGTGAAGGAGCCCGCGGACTTCCAGCTGGGCGAGGCCAAGGCCCTGGAGGGCTATCCGGACCTGCGCGTGATGGACTGGGGTGCCTATCCGTCCATGGACGGCTCCACGGTCTGCGTGCCGCTGGCGATGGAGCTGGCCCGGCAGTGGCTCGACCTGCCGGAGGAGGATCTGAACGGCTTCGTCTCCTTCTCCACCACGCCCTACGCCTACGACCGGCTGACGCAGGGCAAGGCCAACCCGACGGTGACCATCGCCTCCCGGGGCGTGATGATGGACGACCGGCATCCCATCGACATCGTGTTGGGCACGGGCCCCAACGCCGACGAGCGCAAGGCCGCCGAGGACGCGGGCGTGGAGCTGGTGATGGTGCCCGTGTGCTACGACGCCTTCGTCTTCCTCGCGGGCAGCAAGAATCCGGTGGACACCCTCACCCCGGAGCAGATCCGCAGCATCTACACCGGCGTGACCCGGCTCTGGTCGGAGGTTGGCGGCGAGGAGAATCAAGTCATCGAGGCCTACCAGCGGCCCCACGGCTCCGGCAGCCAGACCGCCATGGAGGAGCTTGTGATGGACGGCTATCAGCTGCCCGCCGCGGCGGCCAACTTTGTCTCCGACGGCATGGGGGATCTGATCGCCCAGGTGGGCAACTTCGACGGCGCGAACAACGCCCTGGGGTACAGCTACCTGTACTACGTGGACGCCCTGTACAAGTCCGGCTCGCTGAAGGTACTCTCCATCGACGGCGTGGCCCCGACGCCCGAGAACCTGCGCAGCGGCGCGTACCCGTACACGGTGTACTACTACGCGGTGTACCGCAAGGGGAATGAAACCGCCGAACGGTTTGTGGATTGGCTGACCTCTGAAGAAGGCCAGGCCTGCGTGGCTCAGGCAGGGTATGTGACCCTGAAATAATCTGTAGAGACAACAAAAAGAGCTTCATGTCTTTTGTGAGACATGAGGCTCTTTTGCGTGATGGGGATTTACGAAGCCCAAAGTCAACGCACGCGGCCGAAGAGTCCAGAGGCGATCGGAAAGCCTCTGGTCGCCGCCCGCAGGCGGCGAAATCCCTGCAGCGCAAACCACTAAAGGTGAAGATCGGAACGAATCAGTTCATTTCCTCTGACGCAGGAGCTTCCGCCAGAGGAAGCTCAAACCAGAAGGTGGTGCCTTTCCCTTCCTCGCTCTCCACCCCATAGGGTGCACCGTGCTTTTCCAAAATCGACTGGACGATATTCAGCCCCAGCCCGCTGCCGATGATCGCGCGCTTGTGGGTCTCCTTGGTGCGGTAGTACCGGTTCCAGATCAGCGGCAGCTCGTCCGGCGCGATGCCCTTGCCGGTGTCCTGCACGTCGATGTGGGCAAAGCCGCCGTTTCGCCGCTGGGCCACGGTGACCAGCTTGTCCTCGCCGGTGTAGGTCAGGGCGTTGCCGATCAGGTTGTAGATCACCTGGTTGACGCGGGTCTCGTCCGCGGTCACCCACAGCTCCCCCTCCGGCTCGAAGCGCACGGTGTAGCCGTCCTTGGCGGTCATGCCGCCCACGCGCGCGGCGATGGCGGAGACAGCGGCGGTCAGGCAGAAGGGCTCCGGGTGCAGCTCCACCGCGCCGGTCTGCATGCGGGAGAAGTCCAGCAGCTCGTTGACCAGGGTGGAGAGCCGGGCGCTCTCGTCGATGATGATCTGCATGTTCTCCGGCGTGTTCTCGTCGGGAATGTCGCGCATGGCCTCCGCGTAGCCGCCGATCATGGTCAGGGGCGTGCGCAGGTCGTGGCTGATGTTGGCGATCAGCTCATGCTGCAGCTCCTCGACCCGGCCCAGCTCCTCCGCCGCGTGGGTGAGGGTGGTGTTGAGCTCGGAGATCTCGCGGTAGCTGTCGCCGTGGCGAGGCTTCTGGTACTGGGCGCGGGAGAGGGCCTTGGCGGCCTCGTTGGTCTCGATGATGGGCGTGGACACGCGCCGGGAGATAAGGCCCGCCAGCAGCAGGGCGCCCACCAGCACGATCACCGTGATCCACACCAGCTGGTAGCGCAGGGCGCTGACCGTGGAGGACAGCGGCGTGAGCTGCGTGTTGAGCAGCAGGGTGGCGGCGGTGCCGTCGGCCAGGGTCAGGCGCTTGGCGTAGAGCAGGCTGGTGACCGGCGCGGCCTCCATGTCCGGCTCCAGGAGACGGCGCTCGCCGCGCCAGGTGTGCACGGTGGTCACGCGGCCCCGGTCCCGGGCGACGGTGATGGTCTCGGTGGTGGAGCGCCAGTAGCTGCCATCGTTGGCGGCGGTGGCCTCGGGCGGCGCGCCGTCGGACTGCTCCCGGCCGCCAATGGGGTTCGGGCTGCTGGGCAGGGTCGGGTTGAAGGAGAACAGGCGGATCAGGGCCGTGTCGCTCTCCTCCGCCTGGCGGCACCAGGAGAGCAGGTAGGCGGTGCTCGCCTTGTGGATGAAGCAGTTGCGGGAGCCCTCCGCGCTGGCCAGCTCGTTGCCCTCCGCGTCCAGCAGCTCCACGCACACGTCCTCCTGACCCGCCAGCTGATCGGCGAGGGCCGCGAAATCCTCCGCGTCCACATTCTGGATCAGGGTGTCGCCCATCCGGGAGACCTGCCGGGTCTTGTAGGTGCGGTAGAAATCGTCCAGCAGCACGATCTGGAACAGCCAGAGCATCAGGATCACAAACGCGACAAAGAAAGCCAGGTACAGCATGACCCGGCTTCGGATGCCGAAACGGCGGCTGAGCTGTCTCAGCCTGGTACCCGGCCGCGCGCCGTCGGCGGGTGTGGCCTCAGTCTTTTTCAAAGCGGTATCCCACCCCTCGGAGGGTCGTGATATGGTCGGCGTAAGCCCCCAGGGACTTGCGCAGGAGCTTGATGTGGGTGTCCAGCGTGCGGTCGTCGCCGAAGAAATCGTAGCCCCAGACCTCGGAGATCAGCTTCTCGCGGGTGAGGGCGATGCCGCGGTTCTTCGCCATGTAGAAGAGCAGATCGTACTCCTTCGGGCTCAGCTCCACGGGCTGGCCGTCGATAAGCACGCGGCGGCCCGTCAGATCGATGACCATGCCGCTGCCCACCTGGATCTCCTCGTGGGTCGCCGCGCCGGAGCCGGAGCGCTTGAGGATCGCGCCCACGCGCATCATCAGCTCACGGGGGGAGAAGGGCTTCACCACATAGTCGTCCACGCCCAGCTCGAAGCCGTGGATGCGGTCGTACTCCTCGCCGCGGGCCGAGAGCATGATGACCGGCGTCTGGCTGAACTTGCGGATCTCCCGGCAGGCGGAGAAGCCGTCCAGCTCCGGCATCATGATGTCCAGAATAATCAGGTCATAGCTGTGCTTGCGGCACATCTCCACCGCGCCCATGCCGTCGGAGGCTTCCTCCACCTCGTAGCCCTCGAACACGGCGTATTTGCGGATGAGGTCGCGAATGCGCGCCTCGTCGTCCACCACCAGTAATCGCATCGACAAATCCTCCCTTGCTCAATGCTTGCAGTATACCCTTTTATGCCAGCTTTTGCAAGCACTCAGCATCGACACTCTTCTCTAATATGCCCTATTACACTCTATGGCGGCGGGCGAAGGTTTGCAAGGGGCTCGGAGCGCCCGGAAAACTCCATGTTATGGAGTTTTCAGCGGAGAGCGGGCGGCAGCCCCGGACCGATCGCAAAGCCCTTTGCCCGCGCCCGCAGGCGCGGAACCCTGCAGCCCAATAAAGAATCATGGATTCTTTAGAAAAACCGACATCGGCTCACCCCTGCGATGCACCACCATCACCGGCGAGGAGGTGATGCTCTTCTCCACCCTCTGGAAGGCGGATACGCTGTCCGTCGGGTTTCCATCCAGACTGGCAACCACATCGCCGGGCTCCACGCCCGCGCAGGAGGCGGAGGAGTTCTCTTCCACGGCCAGCACATAAACCTCGCCGTTGCGGTCGGCCAGCACAAGGCCGTAATCCGCCGCGTCGACCGCCGCAGCCTGCTCAAACGGCAACCTGAGGCATCCCATGGCGATCGCGGCTGTCAGCAGCACAGCCACCGCGCAGCCGATGGCCAGCCAGCGCTTCGTTTTCACAGCGCTTCCCTCCTTTCGCGCCCCAGTCTAAGGCCCGTATGTGAAAAGCGCATGAACACCAGCTGAAGGCCAAGCAAATCCTGGCATCCTCGCCCAACGAAAAAGAGAAGCGCGAGGCTTCTCTCTGTCAGTTCAAACCACCCTGAAACCAGCTTCCCCGAGCTTCCGGCGAATCTCCTCGATCTGCTCGAAGTCGCGGGTCTCCAGCCCCAGGGTCAGGAAGCAGCTGGTCACGGCGGTGCCGGCGTCGGCCACGTTGTGCACCACGGACACCACGTTGGCCCCGCATTCGGCCACGATGCGGCTGACATCCACCAGCTGGCCCGGCTTGTCCTCCAGGGCGATCTGCAGGGTGACCCGGCGGCCGGAGGTAATCAGGCCGCGGGCGATGACGCGGGAGAGGATGTTGACGTCAATGTTGCCGCCGGAGACCAGGCACACGGTCTTCTTGCCCGCCACCGGCACCTTGCCGAACAGGGCCGCCGCCACGGACACCGCGCCTGCGCCCTCGGCCACCACCTTCTGCCGCTCCAGCAGGGCCAGAATGGCCGCGGCGATCTCGTCCTCGCTCACGGTGACGACCTCGTCCACATAGCGGGAGACCATGTCGTAGGTGATGTCGCCCGGGTGCTTCACCGCGATGCCGTCGGCGAAGGTCTTGGCGCTCTCGAGGGTGATGGGCTCGCCCGAGCGGAGGCTGCGCGCCATGGAGGGGGCGTTCTCCGCCTGCACGCCGTAGACCTTCACGGCGGGGTTCAGGGTCTTGATAGCGTAGGAGACGCCGGAGATCAGACCGCCGCCGCCCACGGGCACGATGACGGCCTCCACGTCCGGCAGCTGGTCGAGGATCTCCAGGCCGATGGTGCCCTGGCCCGCGATGACCTCGTCGTCGTTGAAGGGGTGGATGAAGGTCATCCCGGTCTCCTCCTGCAGGCGGCAGGCGTGGGCGTAGGCGTCGTCGTAGCCGCCCTTGACCAGGCAGACCTCCGCGCCGAAGGCCTTGGTGGCCTCCACCTTGGAGATGGGCGCGCCGTCGGGCATGCACACCACGGAGCGGATGCCCATGCGGGAGGCCGCCAGCGCCACGCCCTGGGCGTGGTTGCCCGCCGAGCAGGCGATGATGCCGGCCTTGCGCTGCTCCTCCGTGAGCTGGCTGATCTTGTAGTACGCGCCGCGCAGCTTGAAGGAGCCGGTCAGCTGCAGGTTCTCGGTCTTGAGGTAGAGGTGGCAGGGGCTTTTGAGGGCGGCGGCCTCGATCAGGTCGGTGCGCCGGGCGACCGGCTTGAGCACATAGGCCGCGTGATAGATTTTGTCCAGGGTGACCATGGTGGATGCCTCCTGTTCGGTGAAAGATGGGCGGGATGTTGACAATAGGGGATTTATCCCCTATACTGTAAGCGGAGAAACGGAGGTGCGGATATGCCGACGATCAGTCATTTTTACGGGATCATCATTGTCATGTATCTGCGGAACAAGGAGCACAATCCTCCTCACATTCACGCGATTACGCAGGACTTCGACGCGCCGTTCCTCATCGAGACGGGCGAAATCATGGAGGGTGAGTTTCCTCCGAAGGCCCGGGCGCTGGTGAAGGAATTCGTCTTAAAGTACCAGAGAGAACTGAACGAGATGTGGGAAACCGAGCGGTATGTCAAGCTCCCGCCGCTGGTGTGATGCTTGGAAATGATGGAGCCGGGGAGGTGAAGGCCATGTTCCACAAGGCGACAGGGTTGAGGTTTCTGACGGGGACGGCCCTGGAGGTTCAATTCCAGGACGGCAAGGTGAAACGCTATGATATGGCGGCGCTCTTTGACAAGTACCCGCAGCTCACGGCCCTGAAGGACAGAGCGCTGTTCCTGTCCGGGAAGCTCATGGGCGCTTACGGCATCATGTGGAATGATGACCTGGACATCGAGACGGAAACCATCTATGAGGATGGCGTGACTGTCCGGGAAGACCAGCCCTGCGGCGGCCTGACAGCAGCCTCTGCGGTCATGGCAGCCCGCGCGCTGAGCGGCCTGTCCCAGAAACAGCTGGCGGCTGCCACGGGCATCGATCAGTCGGACATCTCCAAGATCGAGCGGGGCATTGCGAACCCGTCCGTAGGGACGCTGGAGCGCATCGCCAAAGCCCTGGGCGGCCGGCTGACCATCCGGATTGATCTTCTTTCCGAGGAATTAGCGTGAAGAACTTGTCATTCCGGTGCAAAAAGCCTATAATCTCAGGAAAGGCTTATCAGCCCTTCATGCCGCGCCCGGCCCTGCGCCGCTGATTCAGCACATACCCCGCGCAGGAGCCGACCAGGCCGCCGAGGACGTGGGAGAGGTTGGAGACGTTGTCCCGCACGGTGACGCCCTCCCAGATCTGCTGGCCGAGGTAGATGAGGGCGACCAGGACAAAGGTCAGGGGAATCTCGCCCTCCTTCACATCGGTGAACGAGGTGAGCAGGATGAAGGCGAACACCACGCCGCTGGCTCCCAGCAGGAGGGTGCGCGGGAAGAGCAGGTTGTGGATCACGCCGGTCACCAGGGCGGTGATCAGGATGACCCGAACCAGGCTTTTTGCGCCGTACTTTTCCTCCAGCAGCGGCCCCAGCAGCAGGACGTAGCTCAGGTTGCCGATCAGGTGCCGCCAGCCCGAGTGGCCCAGCACGTGGGTGAAGAGCCGGACATAGGTCAGCGGATCCGCCAGCGACGACGTGCGCGTGGAAAACAGCAGCGCCGTGCTGGTCTGGCCGGTGATCTCGCCCAGGAGCGTCACCGCCGCGCAGGCGATGGCAAAGCAGAGCACGGCCGGGGAATTGAAGGTCACGCGCAGGCGGCGGTTCATGATGGGAAGCCCTCCCTTGGCGTCCGGGGTGTGGGGGGATGTCCTCGGGGACGCCGAGGGCATTATAGCGTTTTCAGGCTTTGTTTGTCAAACGGAATTGTTTGCCGGTTGGACTGCTTATGCAGCAGGGTTCCGCGCCTGCGGGCGCGGGCAAGGGGCTTTGCGATCGCCCCTTGCAACCCTTCGCCCGCCGTCTTTCAGCTTGGCTCTCCCTCTGGGAGAGCTGTCG
>CADASK010000005.1:0-28441 GCA_902790495.1 uncultured Eubacteriales bacterium | reverse complement strand
TGCGGGCGCGGGTCAGGGGCTTTGCGATCGGTCCGGGGCTGCCGCCCGCTCTCCGCTGAAAACTCCATAACATGGAGTTTTCCGGGCGCTCCGAGCCCCTTCCAACCCTTCGTTCTCATCCCGTTGTTAAGTATTGTAGTAATATTAAACAAGGATAAAGTTTGAACTAAGGAAGCGTAAGGCATGATCCTCAAGAAAAAACTGCTCGAAAAGCTGCGGGAGGCGCTGGCGGCCGTCCTGCCCATCGTGACCGTGGTGCTCATCCTGAGCCTCACGGTGGCCCGCATCCCCAGCGGGGTGCTGCTCAGCTTCCTGATGGGCGCGGTGATGGTGGTCATCGGCATGATGTTCTTCTCCGTCGGCGCGGAGGTCGCCATGCAGCCCATGGGCGAGCAGATCGGCGCGCGCGTCACCCGGAGCAAAAAGCTGCCGCTGATCCTCTCGCTGGGTTTTGTGCTGGGCGTGATGATCACGGTGTCCGAGCCGGATCTGCAGGTGCTGGCCCAGCAGGTGCAGGCCATCCCGAACCTGGTGCTGATCCTCTCGGTGGGCGTGGGTGTGGGCGGCTTCCTGGTGCTGGCGCTGGTGCGCATCTTCTACCGCATCCCGCTGAGGCTACTGCTCTTCGGCTTCTACCTGCTGATCCTTGGGCTGACCTTCCTCGCGCCGGAGAACTTCCGCGCGGTGGCCTTCGACTCGGGCGGCGTCACCACCGGCCCGATGACGGTGCCCTTCATCATGTCCTTCGGCCTGGGCATCGCGGCCATCCGCAGCGACTCCAGGGCGGCGGAGGATTCCTTCGGCCTGGTGGCCCTGTGCTCGGTGGGGCCGATCCTGATGGTGCTGATCCTCAGCATGATCTTCCACGCGGATGCCGCCGACTACACGCCCCTGGCTGTGCCGGACGTGGTGGACTCCATGGAGCTGCGCTCCCTCTTCGGCGCGGGACTGCCGGAATACCTGCGGGAGATGCTGGTGTCCCTGCTGCCGCTGGTGGTGTTCTTCTATGTGTGCAATTTCGTGATGCTCAAGCTGAGCCGGGAGCAGCTCTCCCGCATCGGCCTGGGCCTGATCTACACCTACATCGGCCTGACGGTGTTCATGACGGGCACCAACTACGGCTTCATGCCGGCCGGCGCGTACCTGGGGCAGACCCTGGGCGAGCTGAGCTGGAAGTGGCTGATGATCCCCGTGGGCGTGCTGATCGGCTGGCTGGTGGTCAAGGCTGAGCCGGCGGTGTACGTGCTGATGCGTCAGGTGGAGGACCTGACGGACGGCGCCATCACCGGGCGCAGCCTGCAGCTGAGCATGTGCGCGGGCGTCGGCATCTCCGTGGGGCTGTCGATGCTGCGGGTGCTGCTGGGGCTGAACGTGCTGTGGTTCATCATCCCGGGCTATGTGCTGGCGCTGGGAATGAGCTTCCTGTGCCCGAAGCTGTTCACGGCCATCGCCTTCGACTCCGGCGGCGTGGCCTCCGGCCCCATGACGGCGGCCTTCCTGCTGCCCATGACCATGGGCTACTGTACCGCCATGGGCGGCAACCTGGCCAGGGACGCCTTCGGCGTGGTGGCGCTGGTGGCGATGACGCCGCTGATCACCATCCAGGGCCTGGGCATCCTGTACCGCCTGCGCACGCGCAGCCGCAAGCAGGCCCAGGTGGCGGTGGATCTGTACGCCAGCCTGCCCAATGACGCGGTGATTGAACTGTAATATGATGTGAGAAAGCGCTGTTGAGCGCAGCAGAGGTTCCGCGCCTGCGGGCGCGGGCAGGGGGCTTTGCGATCGCCCCCTGCACCCCTTCGCTCGCAGCCTTGGAATGCTGAGGAGACAAGCGAGGAGAAACACTGATGAACCAATCCGAGCTTTACATGATGATGACCGTGACAGGCCGCGAGCGCATGCCGGACTTCATCAAGCTCTACAAGGACAAGGGCCTGGAGATCCATACCCTGTCCCTGGGCCATGGCACGGCCGAGGAGCGCTACCTGCGCTACCTGGCCCTGGACGGCACGGAGAAGATGGTCTGCCTGACCGTGGTGACCGGCCGCAAGTGGCTGGAGGTCAAACGGGCGATGTCCGTGCGCCTGCACATCGAGGCGCCGGGCGTGGGCATCGCGTACATTGTGCCGCTGTCTTCCATCGGCGGCAAGCGGGAGCTGATGTTCCTCACCGAGGGACAGGGCTTTGAGAAGGGAGAGGTAACGGCCTTGAAGGGAACGGAACAGGAGCTGCTGGTGGTCATCTCCAACCAGGGCTACAGCGGTCAGGTGATGGACGCGGCCATCGAGGCCGGCGCGCGGGGCGGCACGGTGATCCACGCCCGCGGCACGGGTCAGCAGAAGGCCGAGCAGTTTTTGGGCATCTCCCTGGCCAGCGAGAAGGACGTGATTCTCATCGTCGCGCTGACGGAGAAGAAGACCGAGATGATGCAGCAGATCATCCGCAAGGCCGGCCCCGGCACCCCGGCAGGCGCCATCGTCTTCTCCCTGCCCGTCACCGACACCGCCGGCATGACCCTGCGCCCCCAGTCCGAGGATCTGGAGGAAGAACCCGCGCCAGCGCCGGAAGAACCAAAGGAATAAATCAAGCCTTTACATGCAGTGTGCGTGTAAAAGACGAGCGAAGGGGTGCAGGGGGCGATCGCAAAGCCCCTGCCCGCGCCCGCAGGCGCGGAATCTCTGCTATCAATATAAATGAATAATGCCTAAGCATACAAAGCTGCCATGACATGAAAGCACAAGGGCAGCTTTTTGCTTTCAGCAAAACCTCCAGACAACTTTCCGGGAACCAAAGCCCCCTCTGCGCCGTTGTATCGTCATACCGAATGTGGTATAATGACCGCACAGCCGTCCAATCAGCGGCTGCAGCGAACCCGGAGGTACATCAGAAAAGATGCGGCGAACGGATCGATACCGGGACGGCCAGCCGGCCGAACCCGACTACCAGGCGGAGGCGGACGACGAGGCGCTGTGGCAGGAGCCCGCGCCCGGGGACGCCCCCGAAGAGCCCATGGATGAAGCTCCCGCGCAGGACGCGGGGGAGCCTTTGGCGTGGACGGACGACGGCTTCGGAAACAACGCCGGCTTTTCGCCTGCGGAGGAGGACGGCCTCGTCCTGGACGGCGGCCTGGAGATCGACGGGGGCTATCTGCCCGAGGACGCCGGCCTCTCCGGCGGGGACGCCGTGCCTGCGGATGAGGCGGAGACGGAAAAGCACTCCTTCTTCAAGCCCGCCGTGCGCAAGCCGCCCTTTGTGCTGTCCGTGGCGGTCAACGTGGTGCGCATCCTGCTGGTGGTGGTGCTGCTGGCCGGGCTGATCGGCCTGGGCGCGGTGGCGGGCATCGCCAAGGGCTATGTGGAGACTGCGCCGAGCCTCAACCTGGCCGCCCTGGACGAGCAGGCCCAGACCTCCTTCATCTACGATGTAAACAACAACGTCATCACCGAGTACAAGGGCACGGAAAACCGCGTGATGGTGCAGCTGGCCGCCATGCCGGTGGATCTGCAGCACGCCTTCGTGGCGGTGGAGGACGCGCGCTTCTACACCCACAACGGCATCGACCTCAAGCGCATCGTGGGCGCGTTCGTGTCCAACCTGTCCTCCTCGTCCACCCAGGGCGGCTCCACCATCACCCAGCAGCTGATCAAGAACACGCTGCTCTCCTCCGAGCAGAGCTACAAGCGCAAGATCCAGGAGGCCTACCTGGCCATGCAGCTGGAGGAGACCTACACCAAGGAGCAGATCCTCGAGAGCTACCTCAACACGATCTACCTGGGCGAAAACTATTACGGCGTGCAGACGGCGGCCCAGGGTTACTTCGGCAAGGAGATGGGCGCGCTGACCCTGCGCGAGTGCGCGATGCTGGCCGGCGTGACCAACAGCCCCTATTACTACAATCCCCGCCGCAATTTCTACACCCGCGAAAAAGAGGGCGTGGACTACGCGAAGATCACCAACGACCGCACGGACTACGTGCTGCGGTGCATGTACGAGAACCAGTTCATCACCTACGAGCGCTACCGCGAGGCCCTCGACCCCGCCACCGCCCAGGTGCTGCGGGAGGATCCCAGCGGCGGCGAGGCCATGTACAGCTATCCGCACTTTGTGGAGTACGCCGTGAGCGAGGTGGTGAGCATCCTCCTGGAGGTCAACGGCCTGGAGAACACGGCCCAGAACCGCGCGGCGATGGAGACCAAGTTCCGCACGGGCGGCTACCGCGTGCAGCTGACCATCGACACCGACATCCAGGAGACGGTGGAATCCACCCTGGCCAACTGGTCGAAATACCCGTCCCTGCGCGACCCCGGCGACAAGGTGTACCGCACGAAGAATGCGGACGGCACCTACGACGAGGTGATACAGCCCCAGGCGGCCGCCGTGGTGCTGGACTACCGCACGGGGGAGATCAAGGCCATCGTCGGCTCCCGCACCACGCCCACCGCGCGCAAGACCCTCAACCGCGCCACCGACATGAAAATGCCCGTGGGCTCCTCGATCAAGCCCATCGCGGTCTACGCTCCGGCCCTGGAGATGGGCGCGTCCCCGGCCAGCGTCGTTTTCAACATGCCGCTGCCCATCACGGGCTGGAAGAACGCCCGCTTTGAGGACACCTGGCCCCGGAACTACTCCGGCTCCAGCTACACCGGCCCCACCACCCTGCGGGAATCCATGCGCCGCAGCTACAACACCGCCGCCGCCCAGACCATGATGACCCTGGTGGGCGTGACCAACGCGGTGGAATACCTGCACCGCCTGGGCGTGGACGATGACCACATCGACGCGACGCCCTTCGGCGTGACGCTCGGCTCCAGCGGCATCACCCCGATGCAGATGACCGTGGCCTACGGCGTGCTGGCCAACGGCGGTGTGTACCAGGAGCCGATCTCGGTGCTGGGCATCTCCGACAGCGAGGGCCGCATCATCTGGGACGGCCACGCCAACCAGGAGCGCCGCCGCGTGTTCTCGCCGTCCACCAGCTACATGATCGTCGACATGCTCAAGACGGTGGTCTCCTCCGGCACGGGCACCTCCGCGAAGATCAGCGGGCAGACCGTGGCGGGCAAGACCGGCACCAACTCCGACCAGCGCGGCGTGTTCTTCGCGGGCATGACCGGGCATTACGCCTCCTCGCTGTGGGTCGGCCACGACAACTACAAGGCCCTCTCCGGCAAATCCACCGGCAGCGGCGCGGCGGCCCCGCTCTGGCAGGCCTACATGAGCAAGATCCACAGCGGCAAGAGCCTGCCGAACCGGGACATCCTGGAGGGCGACGCGAGCCAGTGGGGCGTGGTGCGGGTGACGACCTGCGCCGTGTCCGGCCAGCTGGCCACCGAGGCCTGCCGCCACGACGCCATGGGCTACGGCACCGTGACGGACTGGTGGGCCGAGGGCACCCAGCCCACGGTCTCCTGCCAGCTGCACCACGAGGAGAACATCTGCCTGGACACCGGCATGGCGGCCTCGCCCTACTGCACGAACGTGGCGACCCAGGCGGTCGTCACCCTGCCCCAGGGGCACCCGCTGTACAGCTTCATCGGCACCGAGTATGAGTCGGCGCTGGTGGAGTACCTGGGCAGCTTTGTAACCGGGGTGAGCGAGACCTGCACGCTGCACACGGGCTTCCAGCAGCCGGCGGCGCAGGACACCAGCGGGGCGATCTTCTACAACGACGCCATGAGCCTGATCACCCAGGCGGTGAACATGCTCTACGGGCTGGACCCGACCTCGAGGCAGTACACGGCGATTCAGACCGCCGTGGTGAATCTGCAGACCCTGCTGGCCAGCGGCAGCTACAGCCAGACCCAGGTCATCACCGCCATGAGCGCCCTGACCCAGGCGATGGCAGGGTTCTATTGAACCCTCTCAGTTGCCTTTGCCAATAGCTGCCCTCCAAAGCGGCGGCGAAGGGGTGCAGGGGGCGATCGCAAAGCCCCCTGCCCGCGCCCGCAGGCGCGGAACTCAATGCAAATGCTGCTTGCAGAAAGCAGCAAAAGGAATGGATCACACTATGCAATCACAGGAATTGGAGAGGGTGATTTCCGCCCTCTCCGCCCTGCGGGTCCCCCTCCAACGGGGCGAATACGACCTGCACCTGCTGGCAGAAGGGGCGCTGACCGCCGCCGGTCTGTCCTTCGCCCACGAGGTGAAGCTCGGCCCGCGCTGCCGCATCGACCTGATGTCCGGCGGCGTGGGCATCGAGATGAAGCGCGGCAAGCCGAACCGCGCCGTGCTCCTGCGGCAGCTCAGCCGCTACGCCGCCTGCGAGCCGGTGGAGGCCCTGGTGGCCGTGTGCGAGCGGAACGTCGACCTGCCGGATACCCTGATGGGCAAGCCCTTGCGGCTGATCTGCCTGAACCGACTGTGGGGGATAGCGCTCTGATGGACGATTACCTGGATGGACTGAACAGCCTGGACGGCATGGAGGAGACGGCGGGCATGACCGGCGGCGCGTCGGAGGACGCGGACGACTGGGCGCTCCTGCCGCCCTACCTGCGCGGCGCGGAGTATGCCCCGGGCACCCAGACCTTCGGCACCCTGAGCTACAACCGGCGCAGCAAGTGCTGGGTCGTCAAGGGCGATCCCTCGGTCACGGAGATGTGCAAGCGGCTCTTCCCCGGCTCGGCGGGGGCCAGGCGGGGCGAGGCGCGCTTCACGGCGCACCGCCGCGCGGTGGGCGATCTCATGTGGCTGATGCTGCGCTTTCCGCTGGAGATCAAGCTCTCCGACCTGAGCCTGTGGGACAGGGCGGTGGACGAGGCCCGGCGCTACGCGATCCGCCAGCAGCGGGCCGCGCGGATGCCCGCCCTGATGACGCCGCCGGAGGGCACCTTCGCTGGCACGCTGATGCCCTTCCAGCAGGAGGGCCTGGCCTACCTGATGCAGCACGACCGGTGCCTGCTGGCCGACGAGATGGGCCTGGGCAAGACCGTGCAGGCGCTGGCCTGCCTCGCTTCCGAGCGCGCCCTGCCCGCGCTGATCATCCCGCCGCCGCACCTGACGCTGAACTGGCAGGAGGAGGCCCTGCGCTTCCTGCGGGTGGACGGCCAAAAGCCCCGCGTGCACACCATCCGGGGGCTGAAGCCTTACGATCTGCCGGAGGCGGACCTCTACATCATGCACTACCTGCTGCTGCGAGGCTGGAAGGAGCACCTGCGGGAGCTGCCGGTGCGCTGCGTCGTGTTCGACGAGGTGCAGGAGCTGCGCCACACGGGCACCGAGAAGTACTCCGCCGCGAGCCTCCTCAGCGAGGCCTGCGAGCGGGTGATCGGCCTCTCCGGCACGCCGATCTACAACCGCGGCGGCGAGATCTGGAACGTGATCAATATCCTCGACTACCACTTCCTGGGGGACTGGGAGAGCTTCTCCCGGGAGTGGTGCTACGGCTACGGCAGCGCCATCGTCGCCAAGCCGGAGCTGCTGGGCCAGTACCTGCGGCGCGAGGGGCTGATGCTCCGCCGCACCAAGCAGGAGGTGCTCAAGCAGCTGCCGCCCAAGCGCCGCCTGGTGCAGGAGCTGGACTGGAACGACCGGGTCTACGCCCAGCTGATGGCCCCGGTGCTCACCGACCTGACCCGCTGGCGGCAGGACGCCCAGCTGACAGCCTCCCAACGCGCCATGCTGGAGGAGAGCATCAGCCGCCACGAGCGGCAGGCGACAGGCGTCGCGAAGGCCCCCTACGTGTGCCAGTTCGTGCGGGCGCTGCTGGAGGGCGGCGAGAGCGTGCTGCTCTTCGCGCACCACCACGCGGTGATGGACATCTACAAGGAAGAGCTGAAGAGCTTCTCGCCGGGGTTCATCACGGGCCGGGAGACCGTGGCCCAGAAGGAGCGGGCGGTGGAGCGCTTCATGGAGGGGCGCACGAACCTGCTCTGCGTGAGCCTGCGGGCCGCCAGCGGCCTCAACCTGCAGCGCGCCACCTGCGTGGTGTTCGGCGAGCTGGACTGGAGTCCGGCGGTGCACTCCCAGGCGGAGGACCGCGCCCACCGCATCGGCCAGGAGGATTCCCTCCTGTGCTACTACCTGGTGTCCCCGGGCGGCTCGGACGCGGAGATGCAGGAGGCCCTGGGCCTCAAGGTGAGTCAGTTTGTGGGCCTGATGGGGGACACGCCCCTGTCCGCCCGCCAGGCGGAGGAGGACGCGACCTACGCCCGCCGCCACGTGGAGCACCTCGCGGCGAGGATGGCGGATAAGACCCTCTCAGTCGGCTTCGCCGACAGCTCTCCCAAAGGGAGAGCCAAGGATTGACGCATGACAGCTGCCGAAACAAGTAAGGCGGGCGCGGAACCCCTGCACACATGAAAAGGAGAAAGAGCTATGGAAGAAAAGATTGAACACCTGCTGCACACGGAACAGGAGCTTCCGGACGATCTCGAAACCTGCGGCTTTCTCCACGTCCACGAGGACAAGGTGACGGAGGTGCAGGCCCTCTTGCCGGACGACGAAACCCTGCTGCGCCTCTCCGACCTGTTCAAGATCTTCGGCGACGGCACCCGCATCCGCATCCTCTACGTGCTCTTTGAGGAGGAGGTCTGCGTGTGCGACCTGGCGCGGCTGCTGGGCATGACGCAGTCGGCGGTGTCGCACCAGCTGCGCATTCTGCGCAACGCCCGGCTGATCAAGGCGCGCCGCGATGGCAAGACGGTGTTCTATTCCCTCGCGGACGATCATGTGCGCACCCTGCTCAGCCAGGGCATGGAGCATATCAGCGAGGAATAAAAAAACAAAAACAGCGGGAAACGGCCTGTGTATGGTCCTCACGATGCAGGGTGTGAAGACGTTCCCGCCGGCGGTGTGTGCGCCGTCGGTGCCGTCCCGCACGGCGTTGGCGGCCAGCACGGCCACGCCGCCCTACTCCAGCCAGCTATAGGTGCTGCGCATCGTGTTCCAGTCAAAGTTGAACTCGTGGTTGCCCAGCACCAAGGCGTCGTAGCCGATCTCCTTCAGGCACAGCGTCTCGGCCAGAACAGCGGCAAATCTTCTCACATTCCATGCAGGGAAACTCCGGCCCGTGTCGAATGCTTTTCCTCGGATGCGGGAAAGCCAAGCCCGCGCCGACATCTGTACACCCGCGCGACGAAGAAAGGAAGATTACCCATGAGAAAGCTTCTGACCCTGGTTCTTGCGCTCGTCTTCTGCCTGGCTCTGACCGTTTGCCTGGCCGAGGGAGAGACCGCCGCCTACACCGAGGAGGTCATCTCCATCCCGACCGAAGCCTATGAGATCCCCGCGACCGTCTGCCTGCCCGCGGGCGAAGGCCCCTTCCCGGCCGTCGTCATGCTGCACGGCACCGGCTCGACCCGCGACGAGGCCGGCAACGGCTACGCCTACGCCGCGCCCGTGCTGGCTGAAAAGTACGGCATCGCGACCATCCGCATCGACTTCCCCGGTAACGGCGAGAGCAAGGCGGATTACATGCTCTACACCTTCAAGTCTGCCGTGGCGGACGCCAAGGCTGCGGCCGAGTACATGGCCAAGCTGGACGTCATCGACGGCGAGAAGATCGGCGTGATGGGCTGGAGCCAGGGCGGCACGGACGCGCTGCTGGCCTGCGCCTGGGAGCCGGCGACCTTCAAGTCCCTGGTGACCTGGGCTGGTGCGCCGGACATGATGCTGGACGGCTTCTTCTCCGAGGCGGACTATGAGGAGGCCAAGAAGAACGGCTTCTTCGTGATGGAGTTCGACTGGCGCGACAACCTGAACGTGAGCCTGGAGTGGTGCGACGACGTGGCCAACACCGACGTGCTCGCCGAGTTCTCCAAGGGCTACACCGGCCCGGTGCTCGCCATCGCGGGCCTGAACGACGACACCGTGGATCCCGAGTGGAGCAACAAGATCGTCGCCGCCAGCGCCAACGAGGCCTCCAAGACCTTCTTCATCGAGGGCATGGATCACACCTTCAACGTGTTCACCGGCGACCTGACCGCACTCTACAGCGCCATCGACGCCACCGGCGAATTCTTCGCGGAAACCCTGAAGTAAGCAAAACTTTCGCATGCTAATCAGCCGAGGCAATCGGAGGTTTCCAAAGGGCTCGAAGCGCCCGGAAAACAGTCCAGTGGACTGTTTTCAGCGAAGAGCGGGCGGCAGCCCCGGACCGATCGCAAAGCCCTTTGGTCGCCGCCCGCAGGCGGCGAAACCCGCTCTGCCGCGGCAGATATGCGATCAGACAAACAAACATCCCCGGGCCGCCTGACCTCACATCAGGCTTCCCGGGGATGCTTTGCTTTGTTCTCGATTATTCGACTTCCGGATTCTTGGGCTTGGTCACCTTTGCCACTAAGATGCCGATCTCATACAGCACGCACAGCGGCACGCCCAGGGCCACCTGGGACACCACGTCCGGCGGGGTGAGGATGGCAGCAAACACGAAGATGCCGAGGATGACATACTTGCGCTTGGAGGCCAGCATCGGGGCGGTGGTCCAGCCCATGCGGGTGGTCAGGTAGAGGGCCACGGGCAGCAGGAAGGCCACGCCGAAGGGGACGATGAAGCCGAAGAGGAAGCCGACGTACTTGTCGATGGAGAGCATCGGGGTGGCCAGGTTGTCGCCCGCCACCAGGAAGAAATCCACCGCTAAGGTGTACACGGCAAAGTAGCAAAAGGTGACGCCCACGAGGAACAGCAGCACCGACACGAAGAACATCAGCCGGAAGCGCTTCTCCTCGTCCTTGTACAGGGCGGGCTTGATGAAGCTCCACAGCTGCCAGATGACCACCGGGCTGGAGACGATCGCGGCGGCGATGAGCGCCACCTTGAACTTGGTCACCAGCGCCTCGGACATGGCGGTGTAGATGATCTCGATGCCGCGGGCCTGGAGGGGGCCGATGATCCAGGCCATCAGCTGATCGATGGCCAGATAGAACACCAGCACAAAGGCTGCCAGCACAGCGATGGCCGACACCACGAGCACCTTGCGCAGGGCCAGGAGATGGGACAGCAGCGTGGAGCGCGCCTCACCGGCCGCGCCTGTCTCCGCCGCCTCCGCGGGAGGTGCCGCAGGCTGGGATTGATTCTCTTTTTGTTCCATCGTCAGGCCTTGGGTTCCTCTTCCTTGGTCTCAGCGGGCGCGTCTTCCTTCACTTCGTTCTTGAAGTCCTTGATGCTCTTGCCCAGGGCCTTGCCGACGCCGGCGAGCTTGCCGCCGCCGAATAGCACCAGCGCTAAAATGACGATCAGGACGATCTCGGTGGTTCCCAGTCTCATGGTGGTTCCTCCTTACGATGGTCACGGTTTTTTCGCGACGTTCTTTTTGGCTTCGTTGATGCTCTTTGAGAATTCCTTGGAGGCGGAGCGCAGATCGGCGCTGATGTCGCTGTCCTTGATGGTCTGGTCAATGTCGCGGCGCACGGACTGGGTTTCCTCGGTGAGTTCCTCCCAGCCGATCTCCTGCTTGACCTCACGGATGAGCTGGCGCGCCTTCTTCACGCAGCGGCCCAGCCAGCGGGCGACCTTCGGCAGATCCTTCGGCCCGACCACGAGAAAGGCGATCAGGAGCACGAGAATCAGCTCCGCAAAACCGATGTTGAACAAGCGAACGCCTCCTTCCGAGCGATATTATACGCCATCTGCGCGGAATTGGCAAGGCTAATACTTTGGTTTCATGAAATGCGTTATCCCAACAGCCAGCGGATGCCGGGGCGGTTGCGGAGCTTCGCGTGGATCAGCTCCAGCAGAAGATCGGTGGCTTCGTGGTGCCGCCCGTATTCCTCCGCGAAATACACGGTGCGCTCGGGCGGCGGATCGAGCAGGGGCAGGCAGCGCAGCTCCTCCATCACGGAGGCCGCCGCGTCCCCGATGGTTTGGGGCGCGATGATCCAGCCGCCTTGGCGCAGGAAGGGCAGGGCCATGCCGATGACCGAGAGGGTGACGTTGGGGTGGCGCGCGATGTTTAGCCGCTGCTGCCGCCAGCGCAGGAAGCCGGCGCCCCAGTGCACCACCAGCTCGCGCTCGCGGGGAAGGTCCGCCGCGTTGACAGGCTCCGTCAGGGTGGCGTCGGCGGTGACCAGCACGAAGCGCTCCCGGAACAGGGGCGTGGTCGACACGTTCTGGTAAAACTGCTCCTGGGCCACGAAGGCTACGTCCGCCGTGTGCTCCTGCACCCCCGCGTAGCTGGTGTAGCGCTCGCGGCAGCGGGTCACCACCTCGATCTCGGGGTGCTCCGCGCAGAACTGGCACAGGGGCTCGGCCAGCACGGCGTCGCTGACGCTGTCCACCGTGTCCACAAAGAAGTGCTTGCGCCGCGACAGGTCGTGCAGCAGGCTCATCTCCTCCTGCAGGTCGTCCCACTTCTCCGCGAAGGGGATCAGCAGCTTGCCCGCGGGCGTGAGGGTCAGCGAGTGCGCGCCCTGTCCGCGCTCGAACAGGGTGGCCCCCAACTCCTGCTCGAAGCGGGCCAGGCGCTTGCTCAGGGCAGGCTGGGAGACGTAGAGGGACTGCGCGGCGGCGGTGAGACTGCCCGTGCGCGCGATGGCCAGAAACATCCTGATGTCGTCCAGTGTCATGGGTGCGCCTCCGTCCTGTTTTTGGGGCATCCTATAACGGATAATTATATGCTACCACAAACAAAGGAATTTTACAATAGGTGTCCCATCGGTTATAATATGGTCAAAGAAAGCTCCGAGTTTTCCATCTCCCACCGGGAGGGGAAGACCAATGAGTATGTTCGGCAACGAATGTGCTTGCCTTTTGCGAAGGAGCTCGGCGTTCTCCGCGTGACGGAGCGGCGGCGCCGGATCTCTGCCATTGGCAGACCCCCTGATTCCCTTATGACTGTAAGGAGGCGTTCACTGATGGGTGAAAAAGGCAAGTATCTCGACAAGGAATATACCCGCCGTCAGTTCCTCAAGCTGAGCGGTAAAAGCCTGGCGGGTCTGGCGATTTCAGCGACCATGCTGAATACGCTGGGTGTCACGGCGGAAGCGATCGCTGAGGACAAGGTGCGCGTATGGGCCTTCCCCCAGGGCCTGCTGGTGGTCGATTCCGACCGCTGCGTGGGCTGCCAGAGATGCGAAATCAACTGCACGCTGACCAATGACGGCTGTACGTCCAGCTACATTTCCCGCGTGAAGGTGACCCGCAACCTCTTCTCCAGCCGCAATGGCTCCGGCCTGTACACGGACGATCCGTGGACCTATTTCCCGGACACCTGCCGTCAGTGCGAGGATCCGGCGTGCGGCAACGCCTGCCCGATGCAGGCCATCTACGTGGACGAATCCGGCATCCGCCGCGTGGACCAGGAAAAGTGCATCGGCTGCGGCGCCTGCCAGGCTGCCTGCCCGTGGCATATGCCCACCGTCAATCCGGTGACGCACAAGTCTTCCAAGTGCATCATGTGCGGCGCCTGCGTGGAGGGCTGCCCCTCCGGCGCGCTGTCCATCATCCCCTGGGATAAGGTTGCTTCCGCAGCCCAGGCCGTGTGACCGTGAGTTAGAGGAGGAAAAATTATGTCTGTGAAGAATGGCATCAACGGCTGGGCGGGTACGATCCTGCGCATCAACCTGACCACCGGCGAAATCACCACCGAGGATACCCTGCCCAAGTTTAGGCCCTATGTCGGCGGCATGGGCATCGGCTACAAGGTCATCCTGGACGAAGTCCCGCTGACCACCAAGGCCTTCGACGAGGCCAACAAGATCATCTTCAGCGTCGGACCGCTGACTGCCTCCGGCGCCCCCTGCTCCGGTCGCACCACCATCACCTCCCTCTCTTCCTGGAGCAAGGGCCTGTCCGTTGTGGACGCTCACATGGGCGGCCACTTCGCTCACAACTTCAAGTATGCCGGCTATGACGCCATGATCATTGAAGGCAAGAGCGACAAGCATGTCTACATCAAGATCGACGACGAGAAGGTGACCCTGGAGGACGCCTCCGAGCTGTGGGGCAAGGGCACCTTCGAGGCCAACAAGCTGATGGCGAAGACCTGCGGCGACGAGTTCGACGTCTGCTCCATCGGCCCTGCTGGTGAGAACCTGGTGCATTACAGCACCATCATCACCTCCCGCGGCAACTCCGGCGGCGCCGGCATGGCTGCCATCCTGGGCAGCAAGGGTGTGAAGGGCATTGCCGTTCGCGGCACTGGCGCTGTGAAGATCGCCCGTCCGCAGGAGCTGAAGCTGCTCGCCAACTACATGATCAAGGACCTGGTCGGCGGCAACAACAACCACAACGTGCCCCGCGTGCCTCAGACCTGGGCCGAATACAGCGCCACGGTCAACAACCGCTGGCAGGGCGCTCCCGGCCGCAAGTGGGAGCTGGCTCCCCACGGCGCGGTGGACACCGGCGAACAGCCCAGCGGTCAGATCAACGTGGCGGCCTACCGCTGCACCAAGGGCGTGCAGGAGTTCGGCGAAGTCGCGCTGAAGTATATGGTCAAGCAGGGCGGCTGCTCTTCCTGCCCCGTCCGCTGCTACTCCGAGTATGAGATGGAGCCCCTGGCGGACTATGACCTGCCTGTGCATGCCTCCAACGCCTGCCTGCCCACCGGCTCCGGTCAGCAGGGTTTCTACATCAAGGGCGGCGAGCACAAGTTCGAGGGCTTCCACGACTTCAAGTATGAAGGCGACGGCAAGATCATCATCGGCGGTGCTGGCTCCCGCGCTATGGACGATTACGGCGTGGACACCAACTATAACAACCTGCCCCGCGATTTCGCCCGCCTCTACAAGAGCGGCATCCTGAAGGAACACATGACCGAGGAAGAATGGAACGAGCTTCCTTGGGAGCTGATGGAGCAGGGCGACCCGCGCTGGATCGTCGAGATCTGGAAGCACATGGCCTCCAATAAGGGCGTTTGGGCTGAGCTGACCCAGGGCTCCTACTTCCTCTACAAGAGCTGGGGCCTGGACGACGCGAGCAAGAACAGCGCCGGCCTGAACTTCTACGACGACGTGGACAGCAACAACACCAACGTCACCTACAATGGCTATCCGAAGCATCACTCCGCTGAGGATGCCTGGCAGAGCGGCCTGCTGTACAACCTGATGTACAACCGCGACTGCATGGATCACGTGCTGACCAACTTCGTGCGCAGCGGCTCTCCGTTTGAAGAGGTCATCAAGCCCGTGATGGAAGAGTACTTCGGCGAGGGCGTTGTCGATCCGCCCAAAGCCTACACCCCCATCAACGACGCGAAGATCCGCCTCGCAAAGTGGGCCTTCCTGGAGAAGCAGTGGCATGATTGCGCGACCCTGTGCAACTGGATGTACCCCATGACCCTGTCCACCTCTCCCAAACGCCGCTATCGCGGTGACCTGGAGCTGGACTCCAAGTACATGACCGCTGTCCTCGGCGAGGAGTACACCTATGAGGATCAGCTGCACGACATGGAGCGCGTCTCCCATATGCTGCGCGGCATGACCGCCATCTCCTTCGCCATCAACGAGGGCGTGAAGAACCTGCGCGATACCCACGACGCGATCCCTGCCTGGAACTTCGACAAGGATCCTGACATCCCCGTCTTCACCGAGGGCACGGACAAGATGGATCGCGAGGACATGGAGAAGGCCAAGACGATGTTCTACGAAGCGATGGGCTGGAGCACCGAGACCGGTATCCCCACTCGCGAAACCCTTGAAAAGTTTGGCCTGGAAGACCTGGCTGCCAAGATGGACGAGTACGGTCTGCTGTAAGAAGCAAACAACGACGAAAAACGGGAGGCAGCCAATCGGCTGTCTCCCGTCTTTCAATAAAACACTCATTCTGGTTAAAGGAGGAACTGACATGGCACTGTTTGGACGGCGCAAGCCTGGATTTGCAAAGGAAGAAATCATGAAGCCCAGCGAGATACCCGGAGAGTTCAGCGACGCTCTGGATCCCGCGATGAAGCAGGAGGACAGCAACCCGAAACATCGCGAAAAAGTGGAGGCTGCCGCACTGGCGGACAGCGTCATGAACGGCGAGGCCTCTGCCCCGGCGGAAACGCCGAAGCAGGACATGTTCGAGTACATGGAATCTCTGCCTGACGTGAACGATCCCTTCCCGCCGATGGCCCCGGAGGCTGAGGCCGAGCCCGAACCCGAGCCGACCCCGACCCAGGTGCTGGCCAACTACATCAGCCACCGCACCGAGGCCGCCGAACTGACCGGCAAGAAGCAGCTCATGAAGGAGATCGAGAACGCCGAGGAGATGCTCGCCGCCATGGAGGCGGACGAGAACTGCAAGCGCATCGCCAAGATCGACGGCGAGAAGGACGTCTACTACTACGACAGCGATCTGATGACCCGCAACTACGCGATGATCGCCATGTTCATCGCGGACAAGGATATCCTGCGCACGATCGCCGAGATGGTGCGCTGGAACTGCAAGACCTACCCGTCGCCCACCCCGGTGGACTACTTCGAGCGTCATCCCTACTACATGACCAAGCCCCAGATGGCGCAGGCGCTGAAGAACCTGGAGAAGAGCGAGAAGTACAGCGACATCAAGGTCTTCACCAGCGGCAAAGGCGTGCAGTACCTCTACGCCGAGAGCGTGATGACCTACCGCTACGCCAAGTCCCTGGCAGAGTTTGCTGAGGATGAGGAGAATAGCTGACAAGCATTCTCCCACCAAAGCGTTCGCATAGCTACAGGCTAAGGGCGATGCGAAGGGGTGCAGGGGGCGAGCGCAAAGCCCCCTGCCCGCGCCCGCAGGCGCGGCCCTCTCAGTCTGCTTCGCCGACAGCTCTCCCAGAGGGAGAGCCAAGAAGGGATGGCTGACGCGGAAACGTCATAGCCTGAATAGGATATCTATCAATCATACATACGCAAAGGACTGACGGAGGATGCACGTATTTCTCACCGGTGACCGCGGCGTCGGCAAAAGCTTCGCGCTGCGCCGGACCGCGGAACTGTCCGGCCTCCCTTGCGCGGGCTTCCGCACCCGCTTCCTCACCCGGGAAAACGGCGCCTCCGCCCTTTACATGGTGCCCGCCCTGCAGGAGGATCTGCTGGACGAGGCCCACATCGTCGCCTGGCCGGAGAACGGCCGTATGCGCGGGCTGACCGAGCGCTTCGACACCCTGGGTGCGGCGCTGCTGCGGGAAGCCCGTCAGCGGCCCGGCGCGCTGATCCTCATGGATGAGTGCGGCCATCTGGAGCGGGACGCCCTGGCCTTTCAGGCTGAGATCCGGGCCTGCCTGGACGGGGACAACCCCGTGCTGGGCGTACTCCGCAAGGGTCAGGCATGGCACAGCTTCATCACGGAGCATCCGCGGGTGCGGGTGCTCACGGTGACGGAGGCAAACCGCGACAGCATCCCGGGGGAGGCCCTGCGGCTTTTGAAGGAGAACTGAATGGGACGTGTCATGAAGGAAACCCTGCTGCCCTGGCGGCTGAACGGTGTGGAGCAGCCTGCTCTGCTGTGCTCGCCCGGCATGGAGCGGGAGCTGCTGTGCGGCCATCTGCTCACCGGACTTTTTGTGCGCGGCGTGCAGGAGATCACCGCCATCACGTCGAATGACAATATCTGGTGCGTGGAGACGTCGGGTGCGCCTCGGCCGGGCGATCTGCCGGCGAGGCTCGAAGCCCTCGCGCCGTGCGGCTCGGACCGACGGATCGCGCTGGACGAGGTGAAGGCCCTGTCTGAGCGGCTGATGACCTGGGACAACGCCCAGGGTCAGCACGCGGTGCTGCTATCGGACGGAGCGCGCGAGGCCTTCGGCTGCGACATCGGCCGCCACAACGCCCTGGACAAGGCCATCGGCGCGGGACTCGCGGCGGGGCTGCGCCTGGGGGACGCGGTGATGTGCACCTCGGGCCGGCTGTCCATCGAGATCCTGGCCAAGGCGGCTGCGGCGGGGATTCCCATCGTCTGCACGCGCAAGCAGGTGGGCGATCTCGCCTGCGCATGGGCGGAGCGTCTGGGCGTCGCCATCGTGCAGACGGGCCGCGACACGGACATCTTCGGCGCGGCGGAACGCATCATCCGGGAGGACGAGCTGTGAGGATTGTGACCATCGTCGGCATCAAGGGCTCCGGCAAAACCACGGTGACCGAGGCGCTGACCGCAGAGCTGACCCGGCGCGGCCGGCGTGTGGGTACGGTGAAATCCGTCTTCTGCCCGGCCTTCCACATGGACAAGCCCGGCAGCAACACGGACCGGCACCTGCAGGCGGGCGCGGCGGTGGTGACCGCTCGGGCGGACACCGAGACCGACGTGATCTACGCCTCCGCGCTGAAGCCCTCGGAGCTTCTGCGCCACTACACGGCCTGCGACTGGGTGCTGTGCGAGGGCGATTATGAGCTGCCCGTGCCGCGCGTCGTGACGGCGCACGCGGAGAAGGATGCCTGCGAGCGGCTGAACCTGCTGACGCTGACGGTCTCGGGGCGCATCGCCAACACGGACACGGCGGAGGTCGGCGGCTTGCCCGTGCTGCACCCGGGCCGGGACATCGCCCGGCTGGCCGATCTGCTGGAGGAGCGCGTGCCGGAGGTGACGGACCTCGACGGGCTGGACGCCTCCCTGCACGGCGAGGACATCGCCCTCAGCCAGGCCTTCTGCGGCCGGGGCTGTGGCGGCCACAGCCATCCCCAGCGCGGCGTGCGGCTGACGGTCGACGGCATGCCGGTGCCGCTGGACGCGGAGCAGGAGAAGGCCCTGCGCGCCTGGCTGGCCCAGAATCTGAAAGCATAGCCCCGCTTCGACCTGATACAACATCATACACTGGCAGGTTTCCGAGTCTGCAGTCCTACAGCTTCGGCCACGGATGCAGACCGCGCGCGGGTTTCCGCGCAAGAGTCCGGCTGGAAACGGCTTGGCTTTCCGCATTTGAGAAGGAGACTGCGAACCATGAAAAAGCTAACCGCAAGGCAGCTGACGCTGATGGCGTTCTGCCTGCTGCTCGGCCTGTGCGCCAAGCGCATCATTTCGCCCGTAACCAATGTGCTGACGGATTTTTTCCGTATCCCGGGAGGCAGCGCGGCGGTGGGCTTTTCTCTTGCCTTTTTGGTGATCGGACGCGAGCTGGCAGCTGTGCCGGGCGCGGCGACCGCCATGGGCTTCGTGCAGGGCCTGCTGGCCATCGCGCTGGGTTTTTCGGGGTATCAGGGGCCGCTGGCAATCATCACGTACACGCTGCCGGGCCTGGTGATCGACCTGACCGCCTGGGCGATGCGCGACCGCGGACTGCCGTATTTTATTGTCTCAAGCGTGCTGGCCTGCGAGGTGAGCGCGTTCATGAGTAACCTGCTGGTCTTCCACCTGGGAGGCGTCGCCCTGCTGCTCTGGCAGCTGATGGCGGCCTGCTCGGGGGTGGCCGGAGGGATCTGCGCGAGCGTGCTCTACGCCCGCGTGGCCAGAATTGTGAGATTGGGAGGAATCAAGTCATGAAAAAGAAGGTTCTGATTGCCGTGGTGATCTGTGCGGTGCTGGCGCTCACGCTGGGGGTGGGCCTGTACGTCCGCAATACGCAGACGGCGCAGGAAAAGCAGAACGCCATCACCGTGAAGGCGGCGGGCAAGGAGATCGTCGTGGCCGTGAAGGAGCTGGACAAGAGCGCCTTCGAGGGCGAGACGGTCAACGGCAAGGGCGAGCGCAGCGCGCACAGCTATCGCGGCGTGGAGCTGCAGGCCCTGCTGAAGGATAAGGGCGTGGATTTTAGCGCCGCCACCGGCGTGCACGTCAGCTCCGCCGACCAGTACACCGCCGACCTGACCGGCGACGAGCTGCGCGAGGCGGGCAAGGTGTACCTGGCTGTGGAGATCGACGGCCAGAAGGTCAGCGGCATCGAGGAGGGCACCGACGGCGTGCAGATGATCGTCTTCGGCGACGAGAACATGCGCCGCAGCGTGCGGAACCTCGCCGTGATCGAGGTGCAGCCCTGAGAAAAGGGCTACAGCAAAAGCCAGCCGTAGATGATCGAACGGCTGGCTTTTGTTATTCAATGAAGTACTCAATCGGCTGTGAGGTTCTGCCGCCCGAGCCGCAGCAGCCGCTCCATCACCGGGAGGGTCACCGCGGGATCCCCGCTGGTCTCCAGGGCGTAGCCGCCGACCGCGGCCCCGCTGAGCAGCTGCCGCTCTTCCAGCACATGCCGCAGCTGGCGGGCTGTGCCCTCGTTGCCGTCCACGATCGCGGTGGTCTCCGGCAGCAGGCGGCGCGCGATGGGCCGCAGAAACACATAGTGGGTGCAGCCGAGCACCACCGCGTCGATGGGCTGCCCGTCATACCGGGCGAACAGCTCGCGCAGGTAGGTCTCCGCGCCGTCCCAGTCCTCGCGCTCCACCAGCTCCATCAGGCCGGGGCAGGGCACCCGCTCCGCACCCTCGCCGTAGTGGGCCATCAGCCGCCCGAACTTCGGCAGGGCCAGGGTCACGGGGGTGGCCAGCACCAGCACGCGGCCGTCACGCCGCAGCAGGGAGGCCGGCTTCAGGGCCGGCTCCATGGCCACGATGGGGAAGCTGTAGGTCTCCCGCAGGGTCTGGGCGGAGACCGCCGAGGCCGTGTTGCAGGCGATGACCAGGGCCTTGATGCCCTCGCCGATGAGATGGCGCGTCACGTCCCCGACCAGGCGGTTGACCTCCTCGGTGGGCTTGGTGCCGTAGGGGGCGTGGGCTGTGTCCCCGTAGTAGAAAAAACGCTCTTGGGGCAGCTCGCGCATCAGCGAGGCCAGCACGCTGATGCCGCCGACGCCGCTGTCGAAAACGCCCACAGGCTGTGAATTCATGTACCTCACCTTCCGCGATAAGGATACCACCCGGGGCGCAAAAAAGCAACTGTTCTTGACAAAGCGGGCCGAGCCGTCTATCATGGAGCCTGAGGCATAAGCCAACCACCGGAAGGAGCGAAAGCACCATGACCAAAGCGCTGATTTCCGTCACCGGCCTGGACGCCACAGGCATCATCGCCAAGGTGGCCACCAAGCTGAGCGAAATGAATATCAACATCCTCGACATTACCCAGACGATCCTGGGCGGCTACTTCACCATGATGATGGTGGTCGACCTGGACGGCGCGCACCGCAAATTCGCTGAGATCGACAGCGAGCTGGACAGCGTCCGCCAGGAGCTGAACATGACCATCCACATGCAGCGCATGGACATCTTCGACGCCATGCACAGGGTCTAAGGGGGGCAGAAGCTGTGATCGAAACCGGCGAGATCATGCAGACGCTGCGGATGATTCAGGAGGAGAACTTCGATATCCGCACCATCACCCTCGGCATCAATCTGCTGGACTGCTCCGACGCCGACCCAGAGGTCTGCGCGCGGCGCGTGTACGACAAGATCTGCGCGACGGCGGCGAAGCTCGTCGCCACGGGCGAAGACATCGAGCGCGAGTTCGCGATCCCGATTGTCAACAAGCGCATCTCCGTGACCCCCGTCAGCCTCATCGCCCAGGGAGACCCGCTGCCCATCGCCAGGGCGCTGGACCGCGCGGCGCGGGAGGTGGGCGTCAACTTCCTCGGCGGCTATTCCGCGCTGATGCAGAAGGGCGCGACCCGGGCGGACGAGCGCCTGCTGGCCTCCATCCCCGAGGCCCTGGCGGAGACCGAGCTGCTCTGCTCCTCGGTCAATGTGGCGTCCACCCGCGCGGGCATCAACATGAACGCGGTGCGCGAGATGGGCGAGATCATCCTGAAGACGGCGAAGCTCACGGCGGACCGCGACGGTCTCGGCTGCGCAAAGCTGGTGGTGTTCGCCAACGCGGTGGAGGACAACCCCTTCATGGCGGGCGCCTTCTGCGGCGTGGGCGAGCCGGAGAGCGTCATCAACGTGGGCGTGTCCGGCCCCGGCGTGGTCAAGCGCGCGCTGGAGGAGGTGCGCGGCGCGCCCTTCGACATCGTGGCGGAGACCGTGAAGCGCACGGCCTTCAAGATCACCCGCGTGGGCCAGCTGGTGGCGCGGGAGGCGTCCCAGCGGCTGGGCATTCCTTTCGGCATCGTCGACCTGTCCCTGGCGCCGACCCCGGCCCGGGGCGACTCCGTGGCCCACATCCTGACCGAGATGGGCCTGGAGGCGGCGGGCGCGCCCGGCACCACGGCAGCCCTGGCCCTGCTCAACGACGCGGTGAAGAAGGGCGGTGTGATGGCCTCCAACCATGTGGGCGGCCTCTCCGGCGCCTTCATCCCGGTGAGTGAGGATATCGGCATGATCGAGGCGGCGAGCTGCGGCGCGCTGACCCTCGAGAAGCTGGAAGCCATGACCTGCGTCTGCTCGGTGGGCCTGGACATGATCGCCATCCCCGGCGACGTGAGCGCGGCCACCATCTCCGGCATCATCGCGGACGAGGCGGCCATCGGCATGGTGAACAGCAAGACCACCGCGGTGCGCGTAATTCCGGCCATCGGCAAACAGGCCGGGGACACGGTGGAATTCGGCGGCCTGCTGGGCCACGCCCCGGTGATGCCGGTCAACCGCTTTGCCTGCGAGGACTTCATCGCCCGCGGTGGCCGCATCCCCGCGCCGCTGCACTCGCTGAGAAACTGAGTTTTATAACTGTAATTATATGGATTTATGGCCATTACGATATCGCTCATATTAGATTCCTAAATATGTAGTCTACGATAGCAATAAACACTTTGATCATGAACAGCAGGCATACTGTATTATAATGATGAGGATAGCTTGTTCAGAGTGATTTCTTGGCGTGACTGGAGGTACTTCAAATGTCTGCTTTGAAAGAATTAGCTACAGTTGCTACGAAAATTGCCGTGGACAGTGCCTTGAAAGGGAAAAATGCAGTAAAAGAAACAATAAGTTCAGCAGCCGCTGTTAGCGTGGGCACAGCGGCTGAAAAGATTGCAAAAAAGACAGGATTACTAAAAGACAATGGGCTTGGAGAATTGGTCCTAAAGGTACCTTATTTCAAAACAACAGAAAGAAAAATCAAAAGAGTTTTAGAGGAGCACCCTGAAAGAAGAAAAGTATGCTTTCATTTACAAGAGTCTTTAAGAGATGGTGTTGTGTTTTATAATCCAATGGGAAATGAAGTTTATAGGATAAATACGGATAAGAAGAATCTTAAGCAGGCCAAATTATATGAAAACGGTAAATACGTTGGTAGAATTGAGAAGCACATTACTATTAACATTAATCCGTTTGCTGATTTACAAAAATATGATGCAGTAATAAATGGTTTATCGGGGACGATTCGAGTAGAACGACTCGACGCAAGTGTGGATTTTGCACCATGGAGACTAAAGCACAAACGAGGTGGTTCCTATGCAATTGAACAGAACGAAGAAAAGGAAATAGGCAAAGTTTATTCTTTGGGGAATTGTACTTTTGTCATAGACTTTATTGAAACTGTCGATCCTGTTGGTATTATTCTGGCGTTCATAGCAATAAAAATGAGAAGAGAAGAAGTAAAAAGAAATCATCAACATGGATACAAGGGAAGTTTGTGGATAGATGAAGCAATAGCGGATATTAAAGACATTTTCTGAAGCTATAATTGTCTTCTCAATGCACAAACTGTCTACACTATTCTATGGCATTCCGAATATGAAAAACAGTTTTTTGCGAAATAAAGAAGAAGCGTTTCCTATTCAAAGCTGAAAAGCAGGAAACGCTGGCAAAAGCAAAACAAGAAGTCTCAGGACCTGAAGAGCTTGATCTTCCCGGAGAGCTTCAGGCTCTTGACGATATGGGCCTCGCGGCCGCAACTGGAACAAATCCCGTTGCCGGGATAGTAATTGCATTCGGTGTGGCGAATGTGCCGGTGGGAGTGCTGATTGATGCACCAGCGGCAGGTCGGGCCGCCGTAACGCTTCTGCAGACGACTGTAGGTCATATCGGTCACCTCATTTTCGTTTACAATTGTAACACAATCAGGGCCGCATGGCAAGAGAAAAATGACCTTGCGGATGAAAAATGACGGACGAAGGAACCAATCGGCCCTTCCGTTCGTCTGATGGGTGGAGGTGAGAGCATGCGGGAGGCTGAACTCCTTCGCCGGGCCCGGGCGGGCGATCCGGCGGCCTTTGAACAGCTGGTGACGCCCTGCGAGCATACGGTCTGGTGCGTGTGCGCGCGCATGATGGGCAGCGCGGAGGACGCGGCGGACGCCATGCAGGAGGCCATGCTCAAGGCCTGGCAGGCTCTGGGCGGCTACCGGGGCGAGGCGGAGCTTTCCACCTGGCTGTACCGGATCGCCGTGCGCTGCTGCCTCGACGCCCTGCGGCGGAAAAAGGCCCGGCCCTCGGAATCCCTGGAGGAGCTGGGCGAGGGCGGCTTCACGCCGGCGGACCCGGCGGACACCCCGGAGCGGGCGGCACTGCGCAGCGAGAAGCGGGCGATGCTCCGGGCGGCGCTGGAAACCCTGCCGGAGGAGCTGCGCGTCCCGCTGGTGCGCTCCGCCGTGGCGGGCGAGAGCTACGAGGCCGTCGCCGCAGCGATGGGCCTGCCGGTGGGCACGGTGAAGAGCCGCATCAGCCGGGCACGCGCGGCGCTCAAAAAGATTTTGGATCAATGGAACTATTTCGACGACGATGCGTCCAATGAAGTGGAGGGAGGGCGAAGCCATGACCGGTAAGGAATACGAAGCCCTCCGCGAAGACCTCGCCAGCCTGGGAGAGGACACGCCCGTGCCCGCGATGCCGGACGGCCTGCACCAGCGCTGGATGGAGCTTGTGAAGGAGGACGCAATGGAAAAGCGAAACGAAAACGCGGCCAACACCGCGGCCCCGGAGAAGAAGGGATTCATCCGCTTTACCCCCAAGACCCGCAGGCTGCTGGCCTGGGCGGCGGCGCTGGTGTTCGTCGTCGGCGGCACGCTGATGACCCGCGACAGCCTGCCGGCGCGCACCACCCGCGTGCGCGCGAACAGCTCGGTGCAGACGGCCACCGCGACGGCCTATGACGCCGGCAATGCCAACGCGGTCTACGAACCCATGATGGCGATGGAGGAGGCCGCGCCGGCAGCGGTCGAGGCGGCCTACGGCGCAGCCTACAGCCGGGCTTACGACAGCGCCGCGGACATGGACATGGCGGAGTACGAGGAGAGCGCCGAGGCAGGGGAGACCCGCGAGGCGAAGATCATCCGCAACGTGTCGCTGAGCATGGCGACCAAGAGGTTTGACGAGGCGCTGACGTCCATCAAGACCGCCTGCGCCGACTGCGGCGGGCGCGTGAGCTACGAGTCCATGAATTACAGCGGCAGCCTGCGCCGGGTGAACCTGACCCTGCGCGTGCCGGCCCAGGCGCTGGACAGCTTCCTCGCCGGCGCGGAGGGGGCCGCCCGGGTGACCTCCCGCGAGGAGACCGCCAACGACGTCACCGACAGCTACTATGACACGGCCTCCCGCCTGGAGACCCAGAAGGCGCTGATGGCGCGCCTGCGCTCGCTGATGACCGAGACCGCCTCCCTGACCGAGCTGCTGCAGCTGGAGAGCCAGATCGCCGACACCCAGTACACCATCGACCGCCTCCAGGGCCAGCTCAACAGCACCGACAGCAAGGTAGCGGAGTCCACGGTGACCATCTCCCTGCGCGAGGAGAAGGAGACCGAGACGATCGTGAACCAGGAGGCCAGCTTCCTGGAGCGCATCGGAAGCGCGCTGAAGACCGGCGTCACCGCCTTCACGGATTTCGTGGAGGATATGGCGGTGTTCGCCGTCGCGGCGCTGCCGTTTATCCTGATCGTGATTGTGGCTCTCGTTGTGATCCGCATCGCAAGGAAAAGGAAGCGTAGCTGATTGCGTTCAACGCGCATTCTTCCATATTCATGAATGAGGAACCTACGCGCTTGCGTTAAACGCGGAGGCGAAGGGTTGTCAGGGGCGATCGCAAAGCCCCTGACCCGCGCCCGCAGGCGCGGAACCTCGCAGAAGCCTGCCAGGCGGCAGGCTTTTGTTATACCCTCCGTTCACGCGGTGTTCACAACCATGGCGTATCATAAAGACGGAGCGAGGGGAGCATCCCCCCGAAGGAGGTCTTCGACATGGAACAGGCGCAGATGCTGCGGATGACAAAGGAATTTGAACAGATGGTCGAGGAATTCTTCACCGTGCAGTGCCGCTACCAGGCGGCCATGCGCCAGATCCGGGCCAAGCTGGAAAACCTGGACGACGAATTCCAGATGCAGCACAGCCGCAACCCGATCCACTCCATCGAGACGCGCATGAAGAGCATCGCCAGCATGGTGGAGAAGCTGCAGCGCAACCACATGGAGGTCAGCGTCTCCTCCGCGGTGGACAACCTCTTCGACATCGCGGGCGTGCGCGTCATTTGCTCCTACATCGCGGACATCTACCGCATCGCCGACCTGCTCACCAGCCAGGACGACGTGTACGTGCTGCGGGTGCGCGATTACATCCGCAAGCCCAAGCCCAACGGCTACCGCAGCCTGCACCTGGTGGTGGAGGTGCCGGTCTACCTCTCGGAGGGCTGCACGCGGGTGCCGGTGGAGATCCAGATTCGCACCATCGCGATGGATTTCTGGGCGACGCTGGAGCACAACCTGCGCTACAAGTCCCCCGACACCATCCCGGAGGGCATCTCGGAGGAGCTGCTGCAGGCCGCGAAGGACATCGAGGAGCTGGACGAACGGATGCAGTCGATCCGCGACCGGCTGGACAGCCATCGCGAGGAGGAGGCCGGCCGGACGGACGCGGCGGAGAAGGGCGAGAAGTGAATCTCGCCGGAAATGGATAACTTCGCGCAAAAAAACTCTTTTCATCCGCGAAAAGATATGCTACAATAGGGATGGGTTGGTGTGCCCATGCGCATTGACCTCGGATGCATGGCCGGAAGCCGCGTTCGGCGCGATGGCTGTCTATCCCAACGGCGGGCGTTTTGTCCGCCGGAAGGCGTCGTCCATGGGGGACGGGCCATCAAGCGAGGAGCCTGAGACGCTCAGGCTTCCAACACCATGAAAAACGGAGGGAATGTGACATGATTACTGCTGGCGATTTCAAAAAGGGCCTGACTGTGGAATGGGACGGCGGCGTGTGGACCATTGTGGACTTCCAGCACGTGAAGCCCGGCAAGGGCGCCGCCTTTGTGCGCACCAAGATCAAGAATGTGCTGACCGGCGCGGTGGTGGAGCGCAGCTTCAACCCCACCGACAAGATGCCCCGCGCGATCATCGAGACCAAGGAAATGCAGTACGTCTACAATGACGGCGATCTGTACTATTTCATGGACGTGGAGACCTACGAGCAGCTGCCCCTGAACAAGAGCCAGGTGGAGGAGGCTGTGAAGTTCGTGAAGGAAGGCACCAACGTGACCGTGCGCTTCTTCAAGGGCGAGGCCTTCGACGTGCAGGCGCCCAACTTCGTGACCCTCGAGGTCACCGCGACCGAGCCCGGCTTCAAGGGCGACACCGCGTCCAACACCTACAAGCCCGCCACCGTGGAGACCGGCTACAGCCTGCAGGTGCCGCTGTTCATCAATACCGGCGACCTGGTGCGCATCGATACCCGCACCGGCGAGTACATGGAGCGCGGCTGATCGATTTCCAGAGCAAGATCAAGGAGGTTGCATGCCATGAGCAAGCTGAGTGATCGTGTGAGCTATCTGCAGGGTCTTGCGGAAGGGATGAAGCTGAACCCGGAGAAGGACAGCAACCGGGTCATCCTGGAGATGCTGAACGTGCTGGGCGAGGCTGCGGAGGAGATCGAGAACCTTCGCACCGAGCTGGACGAGCAGGCCGAGTACATCGACAGCATGGACGACGACCTGGCGGATCTCGAGGACGCCTTCTTCGGCGATGACTTCGACGATGACGACGACTACGAGCACTGGGACGACGAGGACATGGAAGAGGATGACGAGGAGGAGGAGGACGGCGAAGCGCCCTTCGACCCCGACGAGGTCATCGTCTACAACTGCCCCAGCTGCGGCCACGAGATGGAGTTCAAGGCCTCTGAGATTGATTTCGACGAGGACTACACCTGCCCCGCGTGCGGCAAGCCCGTCTTCCCGGAGATCATCGAGGAGGCCGGCGACACCAGCGCCATCGATAAGGCGGAGGAAGAGTGAGTCCAGCCTCCATCGTCCGATCTTTCTGATTTCTGGAGCATCAGACAACCCAGCCGCCCGGCTTCGGGCGGCTGTTTGCGTGTTGAACCCTGTGCGCGTGAGGGCCGTGAAATGGCGCCGTTTGGGGCGCCCCGCGGGCCTCGCGGCGCCCGCTCAGGGCAGAAAAGACGCAAAAGGGCTTGACAGTACAAAGAAAAAACGATAGAATAGCGTTGTATCACAAGTCTGTTTAGGCTTGATGCGGTACGTGCAGGTGTAGCTCAATGGCAGAGCATCGGCTTCCCAAGCCGACTACGTGGGTTCGATTCCCATCACCTGCTCCAACACCGCATCAACCGCCATGAACAGCGACAGGTTGCCGGCGTAGCGCCGGCAAAGGTGCGGTGCAACCGTACTGAACGACCCTTCGCAGTTTGTGCGAAACATAAGAGGAGGAGATTCCAATGGCCAAGGAGCATTTCCAGCGGACGAAGCCCCATGTAAACATCGGCACCATCGGACACGTTGACCACGGCAAGACCACGCTGACCGCCGCCATCACC
>CADASK010000004.1 GCA_902790495.1 uncultured Eubacteriales bacterium | reverse complement strand
CGGCAGGCGCATCGTGTTCCACGGCGTCAACCGCCACGAGTTCGACTGCGACCGCGGCCGCGTGGTGACCCACGAGATGCTCCTGCGCGACCTGAAGCTGATGAAGGGCATGAACGTCAACGCGGAGCGCACCTGCCATTACCCGAACACCAGCGAGTTCTACCGCCTGTGCGACCGCTACGGCCTGTATGTCATCGATGAGACGAACATCGAGAGTCACGGCTCCTGGGGCCGTCCCGGCGGGCCGGAGTGGGTCGTGCCCGGCGACCGCGAGGACTGGCAGGCCATGATCCTGCGCCGGGGCCTCAACATGCTCGAGCGCGACAAGAACCACGCCTGCGTGCTGCTGTGGAGCTGCGGCAACGAGTCCTTCGGCGGGAAGGATCTGTACGAGCTGAGCCAGCAGTTCCGCCGCCTGGATCCCACGCGCCTGGTGCACTACGAGGGCGTGGTGAACGACGGGCGCTACCCGGACACCACCGACGTGCACAGCCGCATGTACGCCAAGGTCGCGGAGATCGAGGCCTATCTGAACAGCAATCCCCGCAAGCCCATGATCAACTGCGAGTACACCCACGCCATGGGCAACTCCTGCGGCGGCATCTGCCTGTACAGGGAGCTGGAGGGCAAGTACCCGATGTACCAGGGCGGCTTCATCTGGGACTGGGTGGATCAGAGCCTGCGCACGGTGAACGCGGCGGGCCGCGAGCGCCTGGCTTACGGCGGCGATTACGGCGACAAGCCCACCGACTGGCACTTCAACACCAACGGCATCCTGCTGGGCGACCGCTCGGAGACCCCGAAGTGCCAGGAGATCCGCCACGCCTTCCGCTTTGCGGACGTGCTGCCGGACGCCTACGGGGTGACCGTGCGCAACCTGCGCGTGTTCGCGCCGATGAAGGGCTACCGCCTGCGCTGGTGGGCGCTGCTCAACGGCGAGGCCTGCGCGGAGGGCGTCTGCGAGCTGCCCGAGATTCCGGCCGGCGGCGAGACCCGCGTCGACCTGCCCATGGAGGATATCCCCGCCGAGGATGGCGAGGTGATCCTGACCGCTCAGGTGGAGGTGGTGGAGGACGCTCTGCTGCCCGAGGGCGCCGCACTGGCCGTCGGCCAGGCCGCGTTCGGCGAGGCCCCCGCTCGGGCGGAAGCGGAGGCGCTGCCCCTGATCGCGGGCGACATCAACGTCGGCGTGAGGAAGCTCGGGGCGCTGATGAACCGTCAGCAGGGCCTGATCTCCTTCCGGGACGCCAACGGGAAGGAAGCCCTGCTGCGCGCGCCGCTGCTCTCCCTGTTCCGCGCGCCCACGGACAACGACCGCGGCAACAGCGACGCCCTGCGCCAGGGCGTGTGGCACCTGCTCAGCCGCTACTGCACCGTGAAGCCCGCCGAGGTGAACGGCTCCGCGGTCACCTGGGTCTACACCCACGCCCTGGTGCCGGACTTCCGCGCCGAGCTGACGATGGACGCCCGGGCGGACGGCCTGCACGTGACGCTGCGCTATCGCGGCGTGCAGGGCCAGCCCGATCTGCCGGCCCTGGGCCTCAGCTTCCAGCTGGATCCGCGGCTGACCCGCGTCAGCTACCTGGGCCTCGGCCCCGATGAGAACTACGTCGACCGCCGCGAGGGCGCGTACCTCGGCCGCTTCAGCTATGGCGTGCGCGAGGGCTGGACGCGCTACTGCAAGCCCCAGGAGAGCGGCAACCGCGGCGGCGTGCGCTGCCTGCGCGTGACGGACACGGACGGCCACGGCGTGGAGGTCACAGGCGAGAACCTGGAGGTCAGCGTGCTGCCCTACCTGCCGGAGGAGCTGGCGTCCTGCTGGCACCCGGACGAGCTGGGCGAGCCCATCCGCACCGTGCTGGACGTCGCGGCCTTCCGCAAGGGCATCGGCGGCGACGACAGCTGGGGCGCTCCGGTGCTCCCGCAGTACACCTACCCCTCGGATCGGGATTATGAGCTGAAGTTTGTGATGAAGGGGATCTGAGCGCAGACCCTCTGCCACGAACCTGACCGCACAAACTGAATCTTTCAGACACCTGTTTCAAACCGCCGCCGCGCCAGCCTCACCTGCTGCCGCGGCGGCTTTTCTGCTGCCGCTTTTTCCAAAAGAAATCCGCCTTGCCAATACCCGCAAAAAACGGTATAATACAAACTGGATTTCTATGCCGGGAGGTGAGGGCTTGTACGCGCAGGTGATTGTGGACATCGTGCATGAAAACGTGGCGCACACCTTCACCTACCTGATTCCGGAGGGGCTGACCCTCGCGCCGGGCCAGCGGGTGCTGGTGCCCTTCGGGCCGCGGCGGCTGGAGGGCATCGTTCTCTCCCTGACCGAGACCTGCGACCTGCCCCCGGAGAAGGTGCGCCCCGTGGCGGAGGCCCTGGAGCCCTACCCGGCGGTGCTGCCGGCCCTGATCGACCTGGCGGCGCGCATGGCGGAGGAGGCCCACTGCCCGCTGGCGGAGACCCTGCGGCTGATGCTGCCCGCGGAGATGCGCGGCGGCCGTGTGCGGGTGAAGGAGGAGCCGGTGGCGCGCCTGGCCATCCCGGCGGAGGAGCTGGAGGCGGCCATCGGCGCCCAGGGTCGCTCGGTCAAGCGGCGGACGCTGCTGCAGCTGCTGCAGGGCGGCGCGTGGCGGCCCGTGGCCGAGCTGGCGATGCTGGTGCGGGATCCGCAGGCGCCCCTGCGCCAGCTGCAGGAGGCGGGCCTGGTGGAGCTGGGCTCCCGGGAGCTCCTGCGCAGGCCGGGCGGCGAGCTCCGCGCGGACGTGATCGATCCGCCGCTGATGGACGCCCAGCGCGAGGCCCTCGAGGCCCTGATCCCCGCGGTGGACGCGGGCGAGGGGCGCTTCCTGCTGCACGGGGTGACCGGCTCGGGCAAGACCGAGGTCTTCATCCGCCTGGTGCGCCACGTGCTGGCGATGGGCAAGGGGGCCATGATCCTTGTGCCGGAGATTGCCCTGACCCCGCAGATGGTGGGCTGGTTCCGCTCCCGCTTCGGCGAGGTGGCGGCGGTGCTGCACTCCCGGCTGAGCGCGGGCGAGCGCTTCGACGAGTGGCGGCGCATCCGCCGCGGGGACGCGCGGGTGGTCATCGGCGCGCGCTCGGCGGTCTTCGCCCCGGTGGAAAGGCTGGGCCTCATCGTGGTGGACGAGGAGCATGAGACCACCTACCAGAGCGACCGCCATCCCCGCTACGACGCCCGCGATGTGGCGGCCTGGCGCTGCGAGCGCGAGGGCGGCACCCTGCTGCTGGCCAGCGCCACGCCGAGCATCCTCTCCTTCTCCCGGGCCCGGGAGGGCCGCTATCGGCTGCTGGAGATGCCCACCCGCGTCATGGACCGGCCTCTGCCCGAGGTGGAGGTGGTGGACATGCGGCGGGAGCTGATCCTCGGCAACCGCTCGGTGTTTTCGGACAGCCTGCAGAAGGCGCTGCGCCAGTGCGTCGCCCGGGGCGAGCAGGCCATGCTGCTGATGAACCACCGGGGCTACAACTCCTTCGTCTCCTGCCGCTCCTGCGGTTATGTGGTCAAGTGCCGCCAGTGCGACGTCTCCATGACCTACCACGTGGGCGGCGCGGACAACCGGCTTCACTGCCACTACTGCGGCGCGACGGAGATGCCGCCGGAGACCTGCCCCCAGTGCGGCAGCCGCTACATCCGCTACTTCGGCGCGGGCACCCAGAAGGTGGAGGAGGAGCTGCGGCGGATGTTCCCGGACACGGGCATCGTGCGCATGGACATCGACACCACCTCCGGCAAGGACGGCCACGCCAAGCTGCTGGACGAGTTCCGCTCCGGCCGCGCGCGGCTGCTGGTGGGCACCCAGATGATCGCCAAGGGTCTGGACTTTCCCCGGGTGACCCTGGTCGGGGTGATCGCGGCGGACCTCTCGCTGAACCTGCCGGACTACCGCGCCAGGGAGCGCACCTTCCAGCTGCTGACCCAGGTGGCCGGGCGCGCCGGGCGCGGGGACACGCCGGGGCAGGTCATCATCCAGACCTACAAGCCCGACGATCCGACCATCCGCAGCGCGGCGGCCCAGGACTACCGGGCCTTCTACGGCCAGGAGATCACCCACCGGCGCATGGGCCTCTATCCGCCCTTCACGGTGATGGCCCGTCTGCTGGTGGAGGCAAAGCTCCCCGGCGACGCCCAGCGCACCGCGGAGGAGCTCAGCGAGGCCCTCGATGCCCTGCTGGGCACGGAGAAGGAGCTGGGCAAGTGCGTGCTGCTGCGCACCCTCGACCAGCCCTCGGTGAAGCTGCTGCGCGGCAAACACCGCTGGCACATCCTGATGAAGCTCTGGGCCGGCGACGCCGCGGAAACCCTCTGCGCCCGCCTCAACGACCTGGCCCGCGCCCACACCGGCCGGGCGGACGTCTACTTTGAATATAACCCAGTGACGATGATGTAAAACAATTTTCCCAAAGCGCTATCGAATTGAGGCGATCGCGCGAAGGGTTGTCAGGGGCGATCGCAAAGCCCCTGACCCGCGCCCGCAGGCGCGGAACCTCTGTTAAGAATAGATGACAAACAGTAACCACTGCAAGCAATAGGAGATTGAGAACCATGGCCATTCGCAAAATTCTGGAACTCGGGGATCCTTCCCTCCGCAAGGTCTGCAAAAAGCAGGAGCAGTTCAACCTGCGCCTGCACATCCTCCTCAAAGACATGGCGGACACCCTCCACAAGGCCGAGGGCGTCGGCCTGGCCGCGCCCCAGGTGGGCATCCTCCGCCGCGTGGTCATCATCGACCTGGGCGACGAGGCCGGCGTGCGGGAGCTGATCAACCCGGAGATCATCGAGCGCTCGGAGGAGACCCAGTGCGGCCGCGAGGGCTGCCTGTCCCTGCCGGGCCGTCAGGGCATCGTGACCCGGCCCAAGCGCGTGAAGGTGCGCGCCCAGGACCGCCACGGCCGCTTCTTCGAGCTGGAGGGTGAGGACCTGCTGGCCCGCGCCATCTGCCACGAGCTGGATCACCTGGACGGCGTGCTCTACATCGACGAGATGGACCGCGAGCTGAGCGAGGAAGAGATCGAGGGCCATGTGCCGGAGGATGACGAACAGTGAGAATCGTATTCATGGGCACGCCGGATTTTGCCGTGCCCTCTCTGCAGGCGCTGATCGATTCGCCCCATGAGGTGATCGGCGTGTTCACCCAGCCCGACCGGCCCAAGGGACGCGGCGGCAAGGTGCAGGCCTCGCCGGTCAAGCAGCTGGCGCAGCGCCACGGCATCCCGGTGTTCCAGCCCGAGCGCATCCGCCGCGACGGCGTGGAGGATCTGCGCGCCCTGGCACCGGATCTGTGCGTGACCGCGGCCTTCGGGCAGATTCTGAGCCAGGAGGTGCTGGATATCCCGCGCCTGGGCACGGTGAACGTGCACGCCTCCCTGCTGCCCCGGCACCGCGGCAGCGCGCCCATCGCCTGGGCCATCCTGCAGGGGGACGAGGAGGTTGGCGTCACGACGATGCTGACCGACAAGGGCATCGACACCGGCGCGATGCTGCTGGCAAAGAGCCTCAAGCGCGATCCGCTGATGACCTGCGGCGAGCTGACCGAGGTGCTCAGCCGCGTCGGCGCGGAGCTGCTGCTGGAGACCCTCGCCGCCATGGACGCCGGCACCCTGACGCCGGTGCCCCAGGATGAGAGCCGCATGACCTACGACCCCATGCTGAAGAAGGAGATGGGGGAGATCGACTGGTCGCAGTGCGGGCAGGACATCGCCAACCAGATCCTGGGTCTGAACCCCTGGCCGGGCTGCTCCGTGCCCTGGGGCGAGGGCAGGCTGAAGCTGCTCCGGGCGCTCCCCGCCGAGGGCGAGGGCGAGCCGGGCGAGGTGATCGCCTCCGGCAAGCAGGGCCTGGTGATCGCCTGCGGCCAAGGCGCCGTGGCGGTGACTCAGCTGCAGGCCCCCGGCGGCAAGGCCATGGCGGCCACCGACTACCTGCGCGGTCACCCGATTCCCGTTGGAACCCATCTGGGCTGAACCGACCAGTATCTCTCATTTCTCAAGGGAAGAGCTTTAATATGGCACCCGAAGGTTTCCAAAGGGCGATCGGAAAGCCCTTTGGCCGCGCCCGCAGGCGCGGAACCCCTTGAGGTGTAAAGACAGAAGAATGAGAGAGAATACCCAGCAAAGGAGATTAGTATGGCAGAGGAACATCGCCCGGATCACGACAAGCAGAGTGGGGATCACCAGGGATATCACGGCAATAATCGGAACGAAAGTAGGGAAAGACGTCCTGAAAACGGACGATATGGCAGTACAAGTGGGAATCATGGACACGACCGTGGGCCTCGCCCGTCCGCCGGCGCCCATGGCGGGCGTCCGAAGGGCAGCTATCCCCGCCAAGGTGGGAGCAAACCGCCCTATCGCGGTGAGAATTCTGCCCACGGTGGGAACAGCTATCCGGATCGCAGGCTCTTCACCCAGGAACGTGGGGAACACGCCCCATTCGGGGACAAGGAGCAGGCGCAAACCCGCCCGGATCAGCCCCCGCGTGGGACTGACCGCCCGTCCGGCGGCTTCGGCAGACCCGCCGGTGGGAACGGTCGCCCCTTCCGTGGGGGACACGCACCCTTCCGTGGGGATGATCGCCACGATCGTGGCAGCCGCCCCGCATCCGAGGGGCATTCCGCGCCTTTCCGTGGGAACCGCAGCCCTGGAAGTGGTTTTGACCGCCGTCCCGGTGGGAATCCTCCGCGCAGAGGCCCCTACGGCAGGCCCGCGCCCGCGCCGCGCCCCGGCAACACCGACGGCATTCCGGCTCGCAAGCTGGCCCTGGATGTGATTCGCCGCGTCACCGAGAACGGCGCTTACGCCTCCCTGGCCCTGGACGACGCCCTGCAGAAGTGCACCCTGTCCGCTGCCGACCGCCGCCTGGCGGCGCGCCTGGTCTACGACACGCTGGACAACCGCATCTACCTCGACCACGCCCTGGCCCAGGTGATGGCGAAGCCGGACACGGACATCAAGCTGGTCAACATCCTGCGCCTGGGCGCGTGCCAGCTGCTGTTGGAGGATCGCATCCCGGAGATGGCGGCCACCGACACCTCGGTGGAGCTGTGCCGCCTCATCGGCCTGGACGGGCTGGCGGGTGTGTGCAACGGCGTCCTCCGCAACCTGATCCGTCAGAAGGACGAGCTGACCTTCCCGGACGCCCAGACCGAGCCGCTGAAGGCCCTCTCCGTGAAGGAGAGCGTGCCGGAGGGCCTGCTGGAGATCCTCGTGAAGGACTGGGGCTGGGATGAGGCGGCCAAGCTCGCCGCCTGCACGGGCCGCGACAAGCCGATGCTGATCCGTTCCAACAGCCTGCGCGTGACCGATGAGGCCTTCGAGCAGCTGCTGGAGAAGAAGGTCTGGGAGCACCAGCGGGGCGAGCTGCCCCACACCTGGCTCCTGCGCGGCATGCTGAACATCGGACAGGATGCCGACTTCCTGCAGGGCCTGTTCTCCATCCAGAGCGAGGGCTCCATCCTCGCCTGCCTGGCGGCCGACCCCAAGCGCGGCCAGCGCGTGCTGGACTGCTGCGCGGCCCCCGGCGGCAAGAGCTGCCTGATGGCCGAGCTGATGGGCGACACGGGCCGCGTGCAGGCCTGGGAGCTGCACGAGCACCGCACGAAGCTGATCGAGGCCCAGGTGAAGCGCCTGCGGCTGGAATCCGTGCGCCCCATGACTCGCGACGCCCTGACGCTGCGCGAGGACCTGACCGGCACGATGGACGTCGTGCTGCTGGACGCGCCGTGCAGCGGCACCGGCGATATGGCCGAGAAGCCCGACGTGAAATTCCGCGTGACCCCGGAGAGCGCTGCCGAGCTGGCGCAGCTCCAGGCGCGCCTGCTGGATACCGTGAGCGCCTACGTGAAGCCCGGCGGCACCCTGGTGTATTCCACCTGCTCGGTGCTCAAGGACGAGAACGAGCGCCAGGCGGCGGCCTTCCTGGCCGCTCACCCCGAGTTTGAGGCCGCGGAGATGCCCGAGAGCTTCCCGGAGAGATGGCGCGGACAGGATGGCCTCGGCCTGCAGCTGCTGCCCCACAGGGACGGCTGCGGCTTCTATATCTGCCGGATGCGGAGGAAGCGCGTATGACAGAGCTGACGGGCATGACGCTGGCTGAAGTGAAGGCCTGGTGCGGGGAGCAGGGGCTGCCCGGCTTCCGCGCGGGGCAGATCTTCGGCTGGATGCACCGCGGCGCGGATTGGGAGGAGATGACGAACCTCCCCAAGGCCCTGCGCGAAAAGCTGAGCGCTGAGGCGGTGGTGCAGCCTGTGCGCATCCTGCAGCAGCGCCGCTCCGCCATTGACGACACGGTCAAGTTCCTCTTCGGTCTGCGGGACGGCAACTGTGTGGAGGGCGTGCTGATGCGCTACCACCACGGGGACACCCTGTGCATCTCCACCCAGGTGGGCTGCCGGATGGGCTGCGCCTTCTGCGCCAGCACCCTCGAGGGCTGCGTGCGGAACCTGACCGCCGGGGAGATGCTGGGGGAGATCATCGCCGCCAACCGCTACCTGTCCCAGGAGGAGGGCGGCGATCCCGACGAGAAAAAGCGCGTGCACAACGTGGTGCTCATGGGCAGCGGCGAGCCGCTGGACAACTATGACGAGGTGGTGCGCTTCCTGCGCCTGCTGCGCGAGGAGGAGGGCACGCCGATCAGCCTGCGGGGGGTCAGCCTCTCCACCTGCGGCCTGGTGCCCAGGATGCGGCGCTTCGCGGAGGAGGGCCTGCCGGTGACGCTCTGCGTCTCCCTGCACGCGCCCAACGACCGCATCCGCCGCCAGCTGATGCCCATCGCCAACACCTACCCCATGGAGGACGTGCTGGACGCCTGCCGGTATTACATCGGGAAGACTGGACGCCGGGTCATCTTTGAGTACGCCATGACCGAGGGCTTCAACAGCTCGGAGCGGGACGCCGAGGAGCTGGCCCACGTGCTGCGCGGCATGCAGTGCCATGTGAACCTGATCCCGCTCAACAGCGTGCCGGAGCGCGGCCTGCAGGGCGTGAGCGAGGAGACCGTGCGCCGCTTCCTGCGCGTGCTGGAGGCCCGCCACATCTCCGCGACGCGCCGCCGCGAGATGGGCGACGACATCGAGGGCGCCTGCGGCCAGCTTCGCCGCAGAACCATCCAGCAGCAGATGGATACCTGACGTTATCATGAGATAATCGGAGCTGCGAAGGTTTCCAAAGGGTGATCGCAAAGCCCTTTGGTCGCCGCCGCAGGCGGCGAAATCTTCTGCATAAAGCAGGGTTCCGCGCCTGCGGGCGCGGGCAGGGGGCTTTGCGATCGCCCCCTGCACCCCTTCGCCAGCATCCTTTTGATGCGGACGATTATAGAAGCATCAAAACAAGAAGTTTGCCGCTTATGCAAGCGCTATTTCCCACCAACGATCGGAGACACACCATGAAGAAGCATCGCTTTCATTTTTCCCGCGAAAGCTCAGAGCGCATGAAGGACTTCAGCCAGCCGGAGGAGACCGCCGAGGCCCAAACCCCGGCGGACCCGTCCGCCGCTTCGGCGACGGAGATCCCGCCTGCCCAGGACGCACCCGCTGCGCCCTGCGATACGGCCGCGGAGACGCCCGAGACCGCGAAGGCGGAGGCGGATCAAGCCCGGGAAGCCCAGCCTGCGGATGATCCGGAGGCTCCCTTCCTCACGGCCAGCCGCACGGACGTGGGCAAGGTGCGCGCGAACAACCAGGACGCCGTGATCCTCGCGGGACGGCTGGCGGGCGTTGCGGACGGCATGGGCGGACACCTGGGCGGCGAGACGGCCTCCGCCATCGTGCGGGACGGCCTGATCGCCCTGCTGCGGGACAAGGAGCCGGACGCCGCTGCCCTGCGCACGGGCGTGGAGGCGGTCAACCGCCGGGTCTTCCTCAAATCCGAGGAGGACGAGCACCTGCGCGGCATGGGCACCACCCTGACCGTGCTCTGGCTTGGCGATGTGGAGGCGCTGATCGCCCACGTGGGGGACAGCCGCTGCTACCGGCTGCGCGGCGGCGAGCTGCAGCAGATGACCGACGACCACTCCCTGGTGATGGAGATGGTGCGCGCCGGCGCGCTGACCCGGGAGCAGGCCCATGTGCATCCGATGCGTAACGTGATCACCCGCGCCGTGGGCACCGACCAGGGCGTGGACATCGACATGCTGCACTTCCCGCGGGAGAAGGGCGATCTGTGGCTGATCTGCTCCGACGGCCTGCACGGCATGGTCAGCGACGACGAGATGCGGGCCATCCTCACGGACGAGAGCGCTTCCCTGGAAAACAAGGCGCAGAGGCTGCTGGAGGCCGCGCTGGACGCCGGCGGACGGGACAACGTCAGCCTTGTGCTGCTGCTGGATCAGGAGGGCGGCCATGCGTGAAAAAGTGTTAGCCGACCGCTATACGCTGGTCGAGCAGATCGGCGTGGGCGGCATGGCGATCGTCTACCGCGCGATTGACCAGCGCACAGGCCACAGCGTGGCGGTCAAGGTGCTCAGGCCCGACCTGGCCCAGGACACGGACTATGTCAGCCGTTTCCAGCGCGAGGCCGAGGCCGCGGCCAAGATGACCCACCACAACATCGTCAACCTGCTGGACGTGGGCATGGACGGTGAGAACCGCTACCTGGTGATGGAGTACGTGCAGGGCAAGACGCTCAAGCAGGTGATCCAGGAGCGCGGGCGGATCAGCCCGGACGTTGCCGCCCAGATCACCATCCGCATCCTCTCCGCCCTGCAGCACGCGCACAGCAACGGCATCATCCACCGGGACATCAAGCCCCAGAACATCCTCGTCAACGCGGACGGCCTGATCAAGGTGGCCGACTTCGGCATCGCCCGCATGGCGGATTCCTCGACCATCACCCGCGGCGACATCGTCATGGGCTCCGTGCACTATTTCAGCCCGGAGCAGGCCAGCGGCGCCAGCGTGGACGCACGCAGCGACATCTATTCCGTGGGCGTCACCCTCTATGAGATGCTGACGGGCCGCGTGCCCTTCGACGGCGACACGCAGGTCGCCATCGCCATGCAGCACATCCACAGTCAGCCCCAGCCGATCGAGAGCATTGCGCCCGAGGTGCCGGCCTCCATCATCCACGTGTGCATGGTGGCCATGAGCAAGGATCCCAAGTACCGCTACCAGAGCGCCCGGGACATGGCCGCGGATCTGCGCATGGCCATCGACGGCCGCACGGACATGATGCGAACCCATCCCGCCGACCCGATGGGGCCTGAGACCACGGGCATGCTGCCCATCCCCGAGATGGCTCAGACCTTCCAGAACCCGGGCCAGACCGCCCAGGCCGCCGGGGCTACCGGTCAGCGCACCGGCGTGCGCAAGGGCAAAAAGAAGCGCCGCCGCATCAACTACATCTGGTGGGCGGCCACCCTGCTGGTGGCGGCTGCGGTGTTCTATGGCCTGTGGGCCGGCGGCAACGCGATCTATGACCGGGTGGTCAACTCCACCGAGGTGCCGGATTTCGTCTCCATGGACAAGGCCTCCGCCGAGAAGGCCGCGGCCAAGGCGGGCCTCAACGTGACCTTCGTGGAGGTGAACACGGACCTGCCCAAGGACACCATCGTCCAGCAGGCCCCCGGCGAAGGCATGACGCTGAAGAAGGGCGCCACCGTGGTGCTGACCATGTCCATCGGCCCGACGACCAAGTATGTGCCCTCCGTGGTGGGCCTGACCACGACGGACGCCATCGCCGCGGCGAAGGCCGTCGACCTGGCGCTGACGGTGGTGGAGCGCGTGGTCTCCGTGGACGTCCAGGAGGGCTTCGTGCTCTCCCAGGCCCCCGAGGCCGGCACGGTGGTGGACGCTAACGCCTCCATCCTGCAGGTGACGGTCTCCGGCGGCGCGGCCACCGTGCCCAAGGTGATCGACCTGCCCCTGGAGGAGGCCCAGCAGCTGCTGACGGAGTCCGGGCTGACGGTGAGCCCCTCGGTGCAGTACATCTCCACCGAGGACGTGACCCTGCACGGACGCGTGGCCGCCCAGTCCATCGAGGCGGGCCGGCAGGTCATGCAGGCCACGGTCATCTCGCTCTCGGTGCACCAGGTGCCCTCGCTGATGCACACGGCGGAGGTGGTGCTGGACCTGCAGCAGAGCGAGAGCCTCTCGGTCGTGCGCGTGGCGCTGGTGGTCGCCGGCGCGGAGGTCACCGCCTACCAGGGCGAGTACACCGCAGACGCGACCCGCCACCCGAAGGTCACCCTGATGACGCCTCAGGGCGGCACCTATGTCTATCGGGTGTACATCAACGATGAGTACAAGTATCAGAGCGAAGTGAAGATCGACTGAAACTTGATGCGCAACCTGCTGAAAAAGGGTGCTGCGAAGGGTTGTCAGGGGCGATCGCAAAGCCCCTGCCCCGCGCCCGCAGGCGCGGCCCTCTCAGTCACCTGCGGTGACAGCTCTCCCAGAGGGAGAGCCAAGATAAAACCCCTTTTCTTCTGCTATTAAAGGCGGCGGGCGAAGGGGTGCAGGGGGCTCGGAGCGCCCGGAAAACGCCATGTTATGGCGTTCTCAGCGGAGAGCGGGCGGCAGCCCCGGACCGATCGCAAAGCCCCCTGCCCGCGCCCTTGGGCGCGGAACGCACAAAATCAGCGAAGGAGGCAGACCTACGTCTGAGATCAATGATACCCGCCTCCACGGAGTCATCCTCCGCGGCGTCGGCAGCTTCTACACCATCCTCGGCGACGACGGAGCCACCTACACCCTCCGCTGCAAGAAAAACTTCCGCCACCGCCGCCTGACCCCTCTGGCCGGCGACGAGGCCTTCTTCGTGCCCGGCGGGGGCGAGGAGGAGGACGGCTGGCTGGAGGACATCGGCCCGAGGCGCTCGGGCTTCATCCGCCCGCCGGTGGCCAACGTGTCGCTGATGCTGATCGTGGTGGCGCCGGAGCCTGAGCCGGATCTCGTGCTGGCGGACCGCATGATGGCCATGTGCCGCATGCAGGAGATCCGCGTGGCCCTGCTGGTGACCAAGTGCGATCTGGACGCCTCGCTGGCGGAGCGGCTGCGGGAGGAATACGCCTCCGCCGACTGCCCGGTGCTGGCGGTCTCCGGCCAGACCGGCGAGGGCGTGGAGGCCGTGCGCGCGCTGATGCGCGGGGAGGTCTGCTGCCTCACGGGCCAGAGCGGCGTCGGCAAGAGCACCCTGCTCAACCGCCTGCTGGGCACCGAGCTGGAGACCGGCGAGATCAGCCGGAAGATCAGCCGTGGCAAAAATACCACCCGCAAGGCGGAGCTGCTGTGCGTGGACGGGCTGCGGGTGATGGACACGGCGGGCTTTTCCCTGCTGGAGTTCGGCGAGGTGATGGACCCGGTGAAGCTGAAGGAGGCCTATCCGGAGTTCGCGCCGCTGGAGGGGAAATGCCGTTTTCAGCCGTGCTATCACGACGCGGAGCCGGACTGCGCGGTGCGGGCGGCCGTCCGGGATGGTGAGATTCACCCGAAGCGCTGGGCGCGCTACCGTGCGCTGCTCGGCGAGGTGAGGGAGACATGGAGGAATCGATATGATTAAGGTGGCGCCTTCGATCCTGGCCGCGGATGCGCTCAACATGGAGCGGGACATCGCCCGCGCCGTAGAGAGCGGCTGCGACTGGCTGCATTTTGACGTGATGGACGGCCATTTTGTGCCGAACCTTTCCTTTGGGCCCGATCTGTGCAAGGCGGTGCACCGGCGCTTTCCGGAGCTGCCGCTGGACGTGCACCTGATGCTGGACAACCCCGAGAAGTACCTGGCCACCTTCGCGAAGGCCGGGGCGGCGCGCATCACGATCCACGTGGAGATCCCGGGCGACGTGGGCGAGGCGCTGCGGACGATCCACAGCCTCGGCTGCAAGGCCGGCCTCTCCGTGAAGCCCGGTACGCCCGCGGAGGCCTTCGCGCCCTACCTGGATGCGTGCGACCTGGCGCTGGTGATGACAGTGGAGCCGGGCTTCGGCGGCCAATCCTTCATGGCGGAGCAGATGGAGAAGCTGACCGCGCTGCGCCGCATGGGCTTCAAGGGCCTGCTGCAGGTGGACGGCGGCGTGAACGCGGCCAACCTGCCCGCTCTGGCCGCCCACGGCCTGGATGTCGCGGTGATGGGCACGGCCTTCTTCCGCGCGGAGGATCCCGCCGCCCTGGTGCGGGAAGCGCATGGGCTGTAAAAATGAGATACGCAAAAAGCGGCAGACTCGCTCTGCCGCTTTTCATATGCCGATGAGGAGGCTGTTCAACCGACGCGGATGCAGCGCACCACATCCTCCGGGGCTGTGCTGTGGGTGCCATAGGTTTCCGCGGCCTGCTGCCCGGCGAGGGCGTGCACGAGCACAGCGGCCTGCAGGTCCTCCAGGCGCGGGGCGCTGCCCTTCGGGAGTCGGGGCAGACCCGCGAGGACGCCGGTCAGGATGTCGCCGCTGCCGCCCTTGGCCAGGGCCGGCGCTCCGACGGCGTTGACCGCACAGTGCTCGCCGTCGACGGTCATCAGGGTGCGCGCACCCTTGAGGATCACGGCGCAGCCGCAGCGCCGGTGCAGCGCCCGCAAGGCCTCCAGCGGGTGCCCGGTGACCCAAGAGACGCTCTGGCCCAGCAGGCGCGCGGCCTCGCCGGGGTGCGGGGTGACGATGTCCTGGGGCTTCAGGGGCAGCAGGGATGCCGTGTCGTCGTGGAGCGCCAGCAGGTTCAGGGCGTCCGCGTCCCAGACGACGGGGCACTCGGCCTCGCGGAACGCGCGCAGGATGGGCAGCAGCGTCTCGTCCTGGCCCAGGCCGGGGCCGATGGCGGCTCGGCTGGCGTCGCGGAGGACGCTGCGCACTATGCCGGCGGCCTCGGGCAGCAGACGACTACTGCCGTGATCTGCCTCTGCCTCAGCCTCCGGCAACAGCACGCAGGTGGCGCCGGGGCAGAGGGTCTGCACCACGGGCAGCACCTGCCGCCTGCACAGCACGGTGGTCAGGCCGGCCCCGGCGCGGACACAGGCCATGGCGCACAGGGCGGCGGCCCCCGCCATGCCGGTACTGCCCGCGAAAAGGACCGACCGGCCGAAGACCCCCTTGTGGGCGTCGGCGGCGCGATCGGGGATCAGCTGAGCGAGATCCTTCTCCTCGAGGACGGAAAGGCCTTTCACAGCGCCCCAGTCCGCCGGGATGAGGATCGGTGCGACGGTCACCCGGCCCGCGCAGACGCAGCCCTGGCGCAGGTACAGGCCGGGCTTCGGGCGGTGAAAGGTGACGGTCTCCGCCGCGCGGACAGCCCCGCCGACACCGCCCAGCTCCTCGCCGGTGGCGCCGTTCAGCCCGGATGGGATGTCCACCGCGACGACGGGCAGACCGGAGCGGTTCACCTTGCCGATGAGCCGCTTTGCTGCGCCCTCGACGGGACGGGACAGCCCCGTGCCGAACAGGGCGTCCACCACGGCGTCGAAGGAGGCGGGGCACAGCGATTGCGCTGTGTCCTCCTCCTGCAGCAGACGGATCGGGATGCCGGCCTGCCGCGCCAGAAAGCGCTCGGTGCCCGCGTCCCCGTGGTCGCTGCCGTTCAGCTCCCAGATGGCGGCCCGGCCGCCGCGCTCGGCCCACAGCCGCGCCGCCGCGTAGCCGTCGCCGCCGTTGTTGCCCGGCCCGCACAGAAAGAGCACCGCGGCGCTCTGCGGGGCATGGCGGGCGACGGCGTCTGCGACGGCCTGGGCGGCCTTCTCCATCAGCAGGATGGAGGGCATGCCGGTGGCCTTCATGTAGTCCGATTCCAGGACCTTCATTTCCTCGGGCAGCAGGGTTTGCAGCATAGACGCCTCCGATGGCTGGTAGCCTGTCCTATTTGAAAATCCCCGTCAGCACAGGCTGCGGGGATGCCGAAACTCAGTCTTTCGCGCCGCTGTCGGACGCTTTCAGCGCGCTGTACCATTCGCGCAGGTGGTCGAAGGTCTCCGCGCTGATGGAGTGCTCCATTCCGCAGGCGTCGCGCTCGGCCACGTCCGCGTCCACGCCGATGTCCTCCAGGAAGCCTGTGAGGAAGCGGTGGCGGGCGAGGGTCTGCTCGGCGATGGCGCGGCCCCGCTCGGTCAGGAGCAGACGGCCGTCGTCGCCGCGCTTTATGCTGCCGTCCTCCTCCAGGTTGTGCATGGCGATGCTCACGCTGGGCTTGGAATAATTCAGGTGGGCGGCCACGTCGACCGACCGCACGATGCCCTTCTCCTCCTCGATCATGAGGATCGCTTCCAGATAATCTTCAACGGATTTGGTCTGCTTCATCGGGTTTCACCTCTTGCTGGCAGCCACGCGCAAGGGCCGCCGATCTTCGCCGGGTGTGCGCGTTTGCAACAGGGTTGCGTTGCGAGGGGTCAGAGCACTTCCTGCACGATGGCGCCCAGCAGGCCGGGGCCTGTGTGGATGGCCAGGCAGGGGCTGACCGGGGAGACCATGCTGGAAATGGGCTGCAGCCGCTCCACGAAGGCGTCCCGCAGCTTCAGCGCCTCCTCGTAGGCGTTGCCGTGGACGATGGCCAGGCGCACCTTCTTGCCGGTGTAGCGTTGGAAGAACTCTTCGGTCATGGCGCTGAGGGCCTTGGAGAAGCCGCGGCCCTTCACCAGGGTCTGGTAGACGCCGTCGTCGTTGACGAAGATGACGGGCTTGATCTGCAGCAGGCTGCCCACCACGCCCTCGACCAGGCCGATGCGCCCGCCCTTGCGCAGGAACTCCAGCGTGCGGATCACGAAGGTGCCCAGCTGGGTGGCGCGGGTGCGCTCGATCAGGCTGATGACCTCCTCCACCGTCGCGCCGGCCTGCAGCGCCTCGGCGGCGGTGAGCACCAGGAGGCCCAGGCCGCAGGAGAGGGTCTTGCTGTCCACCACGTGGATGGGCATCGGCGCGAAATCCTCGGCGATCATGCGCACCATGTTGTAGGTGCCGCTCAGCCCGGAGGAGATGCTCACGTGCAGGATGCGGTCGCAGCCCTCGGCCTTCAGCGAGCGGTAGAGCTCGGAGACGTCCTCCGGCAGGGGCAGGGAGGTCTTGGGCACCTCGGTCTCGAGGATCTTGTACAGCTCGTCCTGGCTGATCTCCAGCCGGTCGCGATACTCGCCCTGGGAGGTCGTCAGGCGCAGGCAGATGGTGCGGATATCATATTTGGCCAGAAGCGCGTCGTCCAGATCACAGGAGGTATCCGTCACCAGGGCGACGTTTTCCCCATTGATTTGAAACATCAAATCGCCTCCTTATGTCACAAGTGCACCCTTATTATAGTCCCGCGAGGCGAAACCGTCAAGCGGCGGCAGCCAAAGACTTCCAGCAAAGGGTTCGGAAGGGATGCAAGATAAGAGGGGGAAACACCCTTCCTCCCCATCAGAAGCCGCGACACTTTTTTCAATTCCGCCCACAAATGGGCCGTATGGCCCATGACAAACACTCCTGATATCTGATACAATTTCAATGGACAGATATGCGTTTTTCATAGGCGAACCGAAGCGAGAGGGAGGAAACAGAGCATGAAGCGAAAATGGTTTGTCGTCATGGCCCTGACAGCGCTGATCCTGGCGCTGTGCGCCGGCGCGGCGCTGGCGGACGCGCCTTCCTTCACGCGCCAGCCTGCTGGGGGCACCATCGTCCCGGACGGCGGGCGCGAGATCAGCTGGACGACCAACTTCACGCCGACAAGGGTCGTCCTCGGCTATTCGTATTACTTTGACGGCGGGTTCTGGGGCGGCAGCGGCTGGAGATTCGCCGAGAAAAAAACCATCGAGACCGGGCTGCAGCCCGACATGAAAACCGTGATCACGTACACCCAGGCTGCGACCTCCGACAGGTGGGTGGTCCGCGCCTATTATGACGAGACCCAATATGAGGAGAGCGAGTGCTTTTCCATCAAGCTTCCTGAAAGTCTTCGGACCATTGGCACGGCAGCGTTTTCAAACTGTGCGATTCCTGATATCACAGTGCCGCCGGGGGTCACGGCGATCGGAATCAACGGCATTCTCAGCTACAACGGTTATACCCTGAGAAACTTTACCATGTACGGTTACATCGGTACGGAGGCGCAGCGCTACAGCAGCACACACGATACCATCACCTTTGTGCCTCTGGACCTGGATGTGCTGGAGCTTTACGGCTATATGGACGGCGCACCTGTTGCCTGTGATGAAGGCACTGAGCCGACTGGCGCTTATCGTCTCTCTGAAACAGCGGAAGCAGGTGTTTACACCTTGACGGTACAGTTCAGTGAAGACAGCTATGTTTCCGTCCGCCGCAGCAAAAAAGACAGGGAGGGTCTTACGAACGTCTGGTATGCTGCAAATTCTTCCCCCAGTGAGGCGTGCAGCGCCGTTTTGACGGCATCAGGCGCACCGGCTGCATCGGATGATATGCTGTTCGTACCGGGGGATATGAAGTGCTCCTGACTCTGACTGCGACAGAATCAGGCTATCTGCTCAGCTATGAGGATCCGAGACCGGAGCTGCCCGCCTATGAACTGCTTCCAGATACGGATCTGAGCATGGAGTACAGCGGAGAGTGCGTATCCTTTGCGCCGGCCTGGCTGTTTACCCCGTGTACCGGTGAAGAAACCTTCCGCTGGTATCAGCTTATTGACAAAGAAGCTGTTGAGATCGAAGGCAGCAGCTACTACTATTCCACCTACAAGACCTGGATCTACCAGGGGCCGAGCGAGATCGGCGAATACAGGCTGGATATCCTGGTTGGAGAAGATGTCGTCTTGACGGTTCCTTTCAGTATCCGGGGACATGCATTTGGACATACCTACCAGCTGACTGCGCCGCTGGACAAGGAATATGACGGAGAGCCCGTGGTCTTCAGCCCCTACGACAGCAAGCAGTTCCTGGTGGACGATGGAAAAACGAGCTGGGCCGAACTGGAAGAAGACGGCCTTGCTGCGTATATCTGGCGCGTGTATGCGGATTATGGCAAATTCTGGGCGTGGACGGATATGGATGGAATCCATGCGGCAGCGGGTACCTATCAGTTGGTCATCCAGGAGGCAGAGGAAAAGGAATGGATGGACGCGGCAGTCTTTGAGTTTGAGATCACAGAGGGGAAGACGCCCGAGTATACCGTCACCTTCGACGCCCGGGGCGGCACACCGGAGCCTGAGACCCAGACCCTTCAGAGCGGCGAAACGGTTTCCGAACCCCAGTCTCCCGTCAGGATCGGCGCGGTTTTCACCGGCTGGTATACGGCCGCCGCGGGCGAAGCGGGCGACCTGTTTAGCTTTGAAATCCCGGTGACGGCGGATCTCACCCTGTACGCCGGCTGGCTGATCCCCGAGCCGGACGGCGTCCTGAAGCTCCCCGCCCTGCTGACCAGCCTGGAGGATGAGGCCTTCGCCGGGATCGCGGCCGAGGCGGTTATCATTCCGGCCTCTGTGACGGACATTGCCGGAAACCCGTTTGCGGGCAGCGCCGTGGAGTATGTCTACGGCTTCGTGGGCTCCGCCGTTGAAACCTTCGCGGCCGCTGCGGAAGGCCTGACCTTCGTGCCCATGGATGAAGACTGGCTGGCCAGCCATTAAGACAAGCCAGGGCCGTCCTGACACGCGCAGGACGGCCCTTTCTATCGGCCTGGAATCTCTTTCAAAAAGGTTTTTGGGTGTCGAATCCTGCGAAGTCTCCACGGCTGCTACCGCCTGGGTGCGCATGGGATTGACTTCCTGTGATACAATCTTCTGGAAACATGAAAGCGAGGGGTGCAAGATGATGCCAATCCAGATCAGCTTGAACAGGTTACGGGGATGCATCGCCGCGGTGCTGCTGCTGGCGATGGTTCTGCTATGCGGCACCGTGTCGGCGGAAGAAGCGGCGGCTTCGCGGGAACCGCTTGACTACAGCGACGCAGAGAACTGGGCGTATGCCGGCGAAGAGAGCGGCGAGACTGCGGCGGACGTGTTCTTCCTGACGCCATCCGCATTCGGCGGCAAGGAAGGCGCCTACCTGATGGATTTGCAGAATGCGAAGGGCAGGGCCAATTTCGTCGGGGTGATCAACATGGAAAAAGGCATCTACGACGACGAAACGCGATTCTACGCGCCGTTTTACCGCCAGGTGGGCTACAGGGTGTACGGGAATGAGTTGCCGGAAGAGCAGGTGAAACAGCTGAAGGACTTTGCCTACGGGGATGTGAAGGATGCGTTCACCTACTATCTGGAGCATCTGAATCACGGCAGGCCGTTCATCCTGGCCGGCTTTTCCCAGGGGGCGGAGCTGGCGATCCGCCTGATGAAGGACTGCCTGGGAGAAGAGGCCGTTCGGTCGCGCCTGATCGCCTGCTATGCCATCGGCTGGACGCTGTCGCAGGAGGAAACGGAAACCTGGCCCCAGCTTCGCGCGGCGCAGGGGGAGACGGACACCGGGGTCATCGTCTCGTTCAATTCGGAGGCGGAGGACGTGCGGGATTCGAGCATCGTCCCTGCGGGAGAGAAAACGCTGGCGATCAATCCGCTGAACTGGAGAACCGACGGGGAGCTGGCGGAGAAGGAGCGGAACCTCGGGGCCTGCTTCACGGATTACGAGGGGACGATTCTCGAAGAGATCCCTGAACTGACCGGCGCCTGGCTGGACGGGGAGCGCGGCACGCTGAAGGTGACGGACATTGATCCGGCCATCTACTCGAACACGCTGCCGAACCTGGCGCCGGGAGTTTATCATTTGTATGACTATCAGTTTTTCTACCGCAATCTGGAGAAGAACGTTGCGGACCGCATCCGGGCCTATCTGGCGACTCACTTCACCGGGATGCCGTGACGGACGCACCAGGCCTGGGCAGCCTCGCCCTCGGCGGTGACGGACTGGAGGTCGCAGCCCTTGAAGGCATCGTCGGCGATGGCGGTGAGGCTCGCCGGCAGGTTGATGCATTTGACAGAACTGTGGGCGAAGGCCCGGTTCCCGATCCGCGTGACAGACGCGGGCAGCGCGACTTCCTCCTGCGAAGTGTTGTCCATGAACGCCTCGTCCTCGATGATCTGCAGGGACGCGGGCAGCATGAGCACGCTGTGGCCGTCCGACAGCCAGACGGCCGTTGCGACGGTGTCGGCAGATCCTCAAAGAGAGAAACACTTGCTCACTGATTCCTGGCGTTATCTGGAAAAACGATATCACATTTCCATGATAACCTCTGTGCGTGATGAATACAAGCGCCGAAGGCCCCATTTTATGGCAATCGGCTGAAAACCAAACAAACACCGACGGTCTCGCAAGGGGAGGCCGTCGGCGTTTGCGTTTTAGTCTATTCCGTTGGGCGTTCCAGGTGACGCGCGGATCAGTTCGCGGGATGCCCGGCGGATCGATCAGCACGTCGCCCCGCCGGGGCTTCAGATCCGGGTCCTCCACGAGGATGCGGCTGTGCCCGCTGACACAAAAACAGATTTCAAAATGCGGATGATTGTGGTAAAATACAGGCTGAGCCACTATCTGTGACAGGATGCCATCAGACCTGCGCGCAAAAGGAGGTTTTCGCATGATACGAGTCGCAATTGTCGGAACGGGCGGCATCGCCCACGCCCATATGGAGGCTTACCAGACCCTGAAGGACCGCTGCGAGGTGGTCGCGCTGGTGGATATCATCCCCGGCAAGGCGCGCCGCTTCATGGAGGAGTTTGGTCTGGTCTGCGACACCTACGAAAACCACGAGGACATCCTCCCGCGCGGGGACATCGACCTGGTGGATGTGTGCACGCCGCCCTATGTGCACGCCTCCATCAGCATCAACGCGCTGCGCTCGGGCAAAAACGTAGTGTGCGAGAAGCCCATGGCGGCGTCCCTGGAGGAGTGCGACGCCATGCTGAAGGCCCGCGACGAGAGCGGCAAGCTGCTCTCCATCATCGCGCAGAACCGTTTCCGCAAGCCCATCCGCGACCTGAAGGCCCTGCTGGAGAGCGGGCTGGCGGGCCCGGTGCGCCACGCGGAGATCGACAGCTTCTGGTGGCGCGGCCACAGCTATTATGATCTGTGGTGGCGCGGAACCTGGGAGAAGGAGGGCGGCGGCTGCACACTGAACCACGCCGTCCACCACATCGACATGCTGGTCTGGATGATGGGGCTGCCCGAAAAAATCACCAGCGTGCTGGCCAACACGGGCCACGACAACGCCGAGGTCGAGGATCTCTCCATCTCGGTGATGGAGTACCCCCACGCCCTGGCCACCGTGACAGCCTCCGTGGTGCATCACGGCGAGGATCAGAAGCTGGTCTTCCAGTGCGAGAAGGCGCGCATCTCGGCGCCCTTCGACGCCTTCGTGTCCCAGCCCATGCCCAACGGCTTTCCGCTCAAGAACTCGGATCAGGCCTTCGAGAAGCAGCTCACGGACTACCTGGCGGCCCTGCCGCCGCTGCCCTACGAGCATCACACCGGCCAGCTGGACAATGTGCTGACCGCGCTGGAGACCGGCGGGCAGCCCGCCATCACGGGCGAGGACGGCCGCCGCACCATCGAGCTGATCACGGCCATCTACAAGGCCGGGTCCACCCGTCTGCCCGTCAGCCTGCCGCTTCAGAAGGACGATCCCTTCTACACGGTGGAGGGCATCCGCGCGAACGTTCCCCATTTCTACGAGAAGACCACGTCTGTCATGGAGCAGGAAGGCACGCTGACCTTCGGAAGCGATCTGGGAGAAAAGGAGAAGAAATGACATGAACGTTGCAGACGGCATGAATTACGCGCCTCAGGGTAAGCCGAAGCCCGTGGTGAAGCCGGGCGAATTCGTTTTCTCCGCGGCGCACATCGACCACGGCCACATCTACGGCATGTGCAATGGCCTGACCGAGGCCGGCGGCACCATCAAGTATGTGTACGATCCCGACCCGAAGAAGGTGGAGGCCTTTCTGAAGGCCTACCCGCAGGCGAAGCCCGCCGCCAGCCTGGAGCAGGTGCTGGAGGATCGGGAGACCCGGCTGGTCTGCTCCTCCAATGTGACCAGCGAGCGCGGCCCGCTGGGCGTGAAGGCGATGCTTGCCGGCAAGGATTACTTCTCGGACAAGGCGCCCTTCACCACCCTCCAGCAGCTGAGCGACGCCAAAGAGACCGTGCAGAAGACCGGGAGGAAGTACATGGTGTACTACTCCGAGCGCCTGCATGTGGAGGGGGCCATCCTGGCCGGCTACATGATCGACGCGGGGGAGATCGGGAAGGTCATCAGCGTCACCGGCTTCGGCCCCCATCGCCTCGGCGCGGCCGGGCGGCCCCGGTGGTTTTTTGAGCGCGAGAAGTACGGCGGCATCCTGTGCGATATCGGCAGCCACCAGATCGAGCAGTACCTGCACTTCGCCGGCGAGGAGGACGCGGCCGTGCAGTTCAGCCGCATCGGCAATTACGCCCATCCCGAGTACCCCGAGCTGGAGGATTTCGGCGACTGCTCCATCACCGGCAAGAACGGCAGCACCAACTATTTCCGCGTGGACTGGTTCAACCCGGACGGCCTGCGCACCTGGGGCGACGGGCGCACCTTCATCCTGGGCACCGAGGGCTTCATCGAGATCCGCAAATACATCAACCTGGCCGCCGACACCGTGGACGGCAATCACGTCTACCTGGTCAACGGCAAGGGCGAGAAGTACGTTAACGCCACCGGCGTGACGGGCTACCCCTTCTTCGGCCAGCTGATCCTGGACTGCCTGAACCGCACCGAGAACGCCATGACCCAGGCCCACACCTTCAAGGCCGCGGAGCTGTGCCTCCAGGCGCAGGCCCAGGCGGTGAAGGTCACGGGCCTCTGAGCATCATCCAAGACAACGAAAGCTGAGGAATCGTTATGTACCGTGTCGGTTTGATCGGCTGCGGAGGCATCTCCGCCGTCCACGCCCATGTGCTCGGGGAGCTGGAAAACACGGAGCTGGCCGCCTGCGCCGATATCCTGCCGGAGCGGGCCGGGCGCTACGGCTGCAGGGCTTACACGGACTGGCTGACCATGCTGGACCGGGAGAAGCTGGACGCCGTGCACCTGTGCACCCCGCATCACCTGCATCCGATCATGGCGGAGGAAGCGGCCAGGCGCGGCGTTCGGGTCTTCACGGAAAAGCCCCCGGCCATCGACGCCGAGGGCTGGGAGGCCGTCAAGCGCGCGGCGGAGCGGGTGCCGGTGGGCATCTGCTTTCAGAACCGCTATCACCCGCACATCCAGGCCTGCAGACGCTTTTTACGGGAGAACACCTACGGCGCGCTGCTGGGCATCCGGGCCTTCGTCACCTGGAACCGCACCGCGGAGTATTACGCCGCGGCGAGCTGGAAGGGGAAGTGGGCCACGGAGGGCGGCGGCGCGCTGATCAACCAGGCGATCCACACCCTGGACCTGATCGTCGCCTGCCTCGGCATGCCCGAGCAGATCGAAGCCACGATGATGAACCATCACCTGCGGGGCCGCATCGAGGTGGAGGATACGGCGGAGATCTACCTGAGGAAGGGGAATGTCGCCGCGCTGCTCTACGCCTCGACGGCCTACAGCCAGGACGCCCCGGTGCTGATCGAGTGGCATTTCGAGCAGGCGGTGATTCGCCTGGAGGGCGATGTGATGACTGTGATCCGGGACGGCAAAAAGCAGGACATCGCCTGCGAGACCGATCCCGTGATCGGACGCTCCTACTGGGGCGCGGGCCACAAGGCCTGCATCGCGGACTTCTACCGCAGCATCGAAGCGGGCGAGCCCTACGCCAATGATCCCGCGTCCTGCGAGGCCACCATGCAGACGCTGCTGCGCCTCTACGCCCAGTGCAGGGCGGCCCTGTGACGGCTTGCCTGAACATCCGGTTCAATATCTTGCGGCATGCAAAAGCAGCAGTGATTCCGGGCCTGCGGGCACGAAATCGCTGCTGCTGTTTTTCCGGTCTCTGTCACGACGTGCTTCAGTCGTCATCCGACTGAATCCATCGAAGGACAAGGTTGCTCAGGTGGTGCGTCAATTCATCCACAATGCCCGGTTCACGCAGCTTTTGGCTGATCTCCTCCTGGGAGCCGGACAGCAGGAAATAGCTGTGGAGCCGATCCGAACCGATCTCATGGATTCCCAGACGAAGGGAATACTTCTCACCGATCTTTTCAACCCACAGGCGCGCGGTCAGCGGGTAATGCTCTAAATTGAAACGCGTGTGCAGTTGACCTTCCTCGATCATTTGCACAGCCTTTTGCAGGTACTTGCGCTCATTTTCGATCGACGGCATATGTTTCATCCTCCCGATGTCTATGCTTCCGGTAGGGAGCGCAGGGGGGTCATCCGGTTCTTCAACGGTGCCATGGACTTCATTATAGTCCATGAAGAGGGGGCTGTCGAGAGCTTTTTCTTCTCATTGTTTTCAGAAAATGACAGTTCGTGCAGAAAGAAACCTCGCCTTTCTGGGCCCCGCTGTGGTACACTGTCCATGACAAAGAGGCGCTTCTTATGCTCGATCTCTGCCGCCGGCTCGGGCGACTCGGCGCTTCAGATCCCGAGCGGCGTGACCGTGACGCTGGATCTGAACGGTTACACGCTGAACCGCAACCGTTCATCCGGCGACGGACTAGGGCACATCCTGCTGGTGCACGAAGGCGCGATGCTGACCCTCAAGGACAGCCGGGGCAGCGGCATCTATTCCAATGGCACGCTGGAGATCAGCGGCGGCACCATCGGCAGCAACACCGGCGACGACGCCGGCGGCATTTTCAACGACACGAGGGGTTCGCTCTCGATCAGCGGGATGAGCATCACGGGCAATACCTCCAAGCTGCACGGGGGCGGTGATTTTTCCGGTACGATCACGATCTCCGGCGGAACCGTCGAAGCGTATGGAGCTTTGTCAGCATACCGATCACGGCTGGGAACGCACCAATGAAGCGCACATGATGGTCTGCGAGTACTGCGAGGACGCCACCATCTCGCCGCACACCTTTGATTACAGCACCTTGAAGTGCACTGTATGCGACTATCCGTACAATGGCGAGGTAACCATCTCCTTCGACGCCAACGGCGGTGAGGGCTCCAGGGAGCCGGTGACCGGCATCCAGCTGAATCAGGAATATCCCCTGCCAGCGTGCAAAGCATCGGTTTTAACAATTTCTATGGGTGTGACCAGGTGGTCATCCACGCGCCGGCGGGCAGCTACGCCGCTCAGTGGGCGCATGACAACGGTATCCCTGTGGTGACGGAATAAAGAAAAGAGAATAAAAAAGCAGACCATTGAGCAAGCTCAATGGTCTGCTTTCTGTTACATCAGGGTGGCTTACTTCATCACAGTCGCGAGGTAGTCCGCGAAGGCGTCGCCGCCGTTGGCGTTCCACTCGGCCACGTAGGTGTCCCACTCGGCGTCGATGTCCTTCACGCCGGTCACGAAGTCGAAGTAGTACTCATTGTAGACATTGGTCATGGCGTCCTTCTGGGTGATCAGCTCGTTGGGCGTCAGGATGTTGGTGTCTTCGATGTAGTACTGGTTGGACATGTCGATGGAAGCCTGCACCGCGTCGGAATACAGCGGAGCGGCCAGCGGATTCTCCAGCTCCAGGCCTTCGTTGGTCTCGAAGAAGCGGGTCCACCACTCGGCGAGCTTCTCGGTCACGACGGTCTTGCCATCCACCACGTTGTACTGCTCGCCCTCAAAGCCCAGCAGGTCGAGCTTGCGGCCCTCGGGGCTGCACATGTAGTCGAACACGGCGAAGGCGGCGTCCTTCACTTCGGAATCCTCCATGATGGCGAAGCCGCGGGGCTCGCGGAGCACGTCCACCGCCGCGTAGGCCTGCTTCTCGCCCTTGAGCGGGGGCAGGATGGTCAGGGTGGCCTGTTCGCCGTTGGTGGCCTTCATCTTGTCGTCATAGATCTTGGTGGTGGCGCCCACGCGGCCGCCGATGACGGCGCTGGTGCCCTCGTAGAAGCGCTGCTCCATGGAATCCCAGGCGTTGGTCACAAAGTCGGGATCCAGCAGGCCTTCCTTGTAGAGCTTGTTGAGGAACTTGAACTTCTCCTTGGTGCCCTCGGTCACCTCGGCGAAGACCCAGCGGCCGTCCACCTTGGTGAGGGAGGACTCGATGCCGAAGGCCACGTTCATGAAGCCGTCAAAGCGCAGCTTGTTGTTGTCGGTGGTCAGGGGATACTGGCAGATGCCCTTGTCCTTCAGCTCCTTGAGCACGGCGTAGAAGTTGTCGGGCGTGGGATCGGCCAAGAAGGCTTCCTTGCTGTCCAGCTGGTCGAACCAGTCGCTGCGGATCTCCGCGGTGTAGGTGAAGGCCGGCGCGAGCCAGAGCAGGTAGGGGAAGTTGTCCAGGCGGGTCCAGTTGTAGTCCTTGTAGAGCTTCTGGAGATAAGTGGAGTTCTTGACGTAGTCGGTCAGGTCGGCGAGCATGCCTTCCTGAGCCAGCTCATACTCCACGCCGTTCTGGAAATACACGATATCGGCCTCAAACTGACCGGTGCGCAGGGCCAGCGGCACCACGTCGATGTACTTGCCGGCGGGAGCCTCCAGCCATTCCAGATCCACATAGTCGCCGTTGGCGGCCATGCCGGCCTCGATGGCGGCCTCGATCTTCAGGATCTCGGGGTCGACCTCAGGGCTGACGTCCTTCTCGAGAATGGTGACCTTCACGGGTTTGTCGGGGGAGCCGATGCCCTCAGCCAGGGCAGCGGTGCAGCCCAGGGTCAGGCAGCAGACCAGGATCCAGGCAATCAGTTTCTTCATGGTGGGTTCTCCTTTCAGATTATATATCCAGACCGTATGCCACCGGCCTGAGTATCATGGGGGAGCTTATTCCTTCACCGCGCCGGCCATGACGCCGCTGGTGTAGAACTTGAGCACTAGGGGATAGAGCAGCAGGATGGGGATGATGGCCACCACGATGGTGGCGTTCTTCAGGGCCGTGTAGTCCACCTTGGCGAACTCGTTGTAGCTGAGCAGGTTCTGGGCGCCGATGATGGAGGCCGTGTCGCCGGAGACGATGAACTGGCGCAGAATCACCTGCAGGGTGGTCTTGGAGGAGGACAGCAGGTAGATGCCGGGGCGGAAGTAGTCGTTCCAACGCACGACCGCGTAGAACATGAAGATCGTAGCGACGCCGGCCTTGGCCAGGGGCAGGTAAATCTGGGCGAAGATGCGCAGATGGCCCGCGCCGTCCAGCAGCGCCGCCTCATAGAGGGACTCCGGCACGGCCTCGAAATACCGCATGCAGATGATGAGGTAATAGACGTTGACGGCGGTGACCAGGATGACCGACCAGTGGGTGTTCATCAGGCCCAGCTTCTGCACCACGAGGTATTCCGGCACCAGGCCAGGGTCGAAGAGCATCATGATGATGAGGAAGACCATGATGGCCTTCTTGTACATCAGATCCCTGCGGCTCAGGGCATAGGCGGCGCTGGTGGTCAGCGCCACGTTGATCAGCGTGCCGATGACCGTGATCTTGATGGAATTGAGGATGCTGGGGAGCAGCACCGGGTTGGAGAAAATGATCTGATAGTTCAGGGAGCTCAGGCCGCGGGGGAGGATCTCCAGGCCGCTCATGGACGCGGAACGCTCGGGAACGGAGATGGAGCGCGCCAGGATGTTGAGCAGGGGCACCACCATGGTCAGGCTGATGAGAATCATCACCAGGGCCAGGAGGATCTGACTGACGGAAAGCTTCTTTTTCAACATCGTCATCACCTCACCATACGCCGGAGCCGGTCAGCTTCTTGGAGGTCACGTGGGTGGTCAGCACCAGCACCGTGCCGACGATGCCCTTGAGCATGCCCATGGCCGTGGCCAGGGAATACTGGCCCTTCTCCAGGCCGATGCGGTAAATGTAGGTATCCAGAATGTCGATGACGCTGTTGACCGAGTCGTTGGTCATGTTCAGCACCTGGTCGAAGCCCGCGTTGAGGAAGTAGCCCAGGTTGAGGATGAACATCGTGGTCATGGGCACCAGGAGGGCGGGCAGCACCACATAGCGGATGATCTGCAGGCGGTTCGCGCCGTCCACGTCCGCCGCTTCGTACAGTGAGCGGTCGATCGCGATGATGGCGGTGAAGTACACGATGGAATCCCAGCCGAGGCTTCGCCAGCCCTCGCAGAGCATCAGGATCCAGCGGATGGCGGACTTGCTGGTCATGTAGTTGACCGGCGCCTGGCCAAACAAGGCCGTGAGCTGATTGACCGCGCCGGTGGTGTCCAGCATGCCGATCCAGATGCCGGCGATGACGACCCAGGAAAGAAAGTGCGGCAGGTAGGAGACCACCTGCACGGTTTTGCGGAGCCGGACGGAACGCATCTCGTTGAGCAGGATGGCGAAGATGACGAAGACGGGGAACAGCAGCACATATTTCATGAAGCTGATGATCAGCGTGTTCGTCAGGATCTTGCCGAACTGCGGGCTGGCAAAGATGGTGTTGAAATACTTCATGCCCGCGAAGACCCAGGCCTTCTTCGCCTTGAAATCGTAGAAGGCGAGGCGCATGTTGATGATGGGCCAGACGCGGAAAATGATGAAATAAACCAGGGTCGGGGCAAGCATCAGATAAAGGATGCGATCAGCCCGCAGCTTCGCCAGTTTCCGCGCGCGGGAGGACTTCGGCTTGGCTGCCTGCAGGCCGTTGGTCATAGGCTTTTCCTTCTTTCCTTGAGATCCGCAGATCGATGGGTCGGTCGCAGGTGTTTCACAGGGAAAGTAAACGGTTTCTCTCAGCGCTATTATATACGCTGCCGACTGGAATTGCAAGCCCCTTTGCAAACTTTTTTGAAAATTTCTCTGTTCTATTCTGAGGACGCATGGAAAATACGGAAGCGGTTCAACCTGATTTGGTGGTTCCGCGGAGCATGAGCTGGGGCTCGATGACCAGGTGCCGCGTGCTCGTAACCGTTCCCTCTACCATGCCGATGAGCAGATTGGTGCTTTCCTCGGCCAGTTCGTCGATGGGCTGCAGGACCGTGGAGAGCACGGGGTCGACGATCTCGGTCAGGGCGATGCCGTCAAAGCCCATGAGCTCAAAATCCTCCGGCACGCGGATGCCACGGCTGCGGCAGGTGCGCAGCACGCCCAGGCCGATGGTGTCACAGCCGGCCAGGACGGCGTCGAAGGAGGCGCCGGAATCCAGTAGCCTCTCCGCCATCTGGGCCCCGGAGGCCACGGAGTAATGGCCGTAATCGATCCAGATATCCTGCAGGCTCAGACCGGCCTCCTCCAGGGCGTCCCGAAGCCCCAGCAGGCGCTGCTCGGTGGTGTAGACACCCCTGGTTCCAGCGAGAAAAGCGAGGCGCGTGCAGCCCTTCTTCAGGAAATAGGAGGCTGCCTGCTGCATGCCGGCGCGGTTGTCGATCACCACGCTGGCGTCCTGGCGGTTGATCAGCCGGTCCACCTGGACCACGGGGATGTCCAGGCTGCGCAGGGCGGCGAAGGAGGGCTGGGGATCCTTCTCGCTGGAGATCAGCGCCAGGCCGTCCACCCGCTTCTCCAGCATGGACTGGATATAGGTCTTCTCCAGGGCGGGATTGTTGTCGGAATTGCACAGGAACACCGTATAGCCCCGCTGGGAGGCGCAGCGCACGATGCCGCGCACAATCTGGGAAAAGAAGGGATTGCCGATGTCGGGCACGACAAAGCCGAGGGTGCCGGTTTTCGAGCTGACCATGCTCCGCGCCAGGCTGTTGGGGAGGTAGCCCTCCTCCTCGATGATGCGGCGGATGCGCTCGGCGGTTTCGCGGCTCACACCCTGGGATTTGTGGTTGATGACCCTGGATACGGTTGCTTTCGATACATTGGCGATTTTGGCGATATCTGAAATGGTTTTTCCCATGCGAAGGCCTCCTTTGCTTCCATTGTACCATCAAATCCCGGGAATAGCAATCTTTTTGAGAAAATACGGTTTCCCACTTGACAAGCTGAAAACCTGCAGATATAATCAAGACGCAGAGTAAACGGTTTCTCTCATCCGCTTCTGCGATTCACAGACACCCGACGGCTGCATGATTCGGCGGCTGTGCTGCATGTGCTGCAAAGGAAGTGATTCGGTGAACAAGCTTCTGATCATCGGAAGTCTCAATATGGACATGGTGCTCGGCGTGCCGGCGATCCCCCGGGCGGGCGAGACGCTGATGGGCGAGCTGCGGGGCTACATCCCAGGCGGCAAGGGGGCCAACCAGGCTGTGGCCGCCGGACGCCTGGGCAGGGGCGCGGCCATGATCGGCATGCTGGGCCGGGACAGCCACGGCGAGGTCCTGGCCAAGAACCTGACGCAGGCCGGCGTGGACACCGCAGGCATCGGCTTCTGCGACGCGCCGACCGGCCTGGCGGTGATCAACGTCTCCGCGGACGGGGAGAACAACATCATCGTGATTCCCGGGGCCAACGCCCGGTGCGATGTGGACCACATCCGCGCCCACGAGGCCATGATCGCGGACAGCGAGGTCGTCCTGCTGCAGATGGAGATTCCCCACGAGGCCGTGTTCGAGGCCATCCGCTTGGCGAAGAAGCACGGGCGCACGGTGGTGCTCAACCCGGCTCCCGCGCCGGAACGCCTGCCGGAGGACATTTACCCGCTGATCGACATCCTCTGCCCCAACGAGACGGAGCTGGAGCGGCTCTCGGGCCTGCCGACGGGCTCCGCGGAGGAGGCCGAACAGGCGGCCCGTGCGCTGCTCGAGCGCGGGGCCGGCGCGGTGCTGGCCACGGTGGGCAAGCGCGGCGCCCTGCTGGTGACGCCGGGGCAGACCCTGGAGGTGCCGGGCTTCCCGGTGAAGGCCGTGGACACGACCGCGGCGGGTGATACCTTCTGCGCGGCCTTCTGCACCAAGCTGGCGGAGGGCGCGGGGATGGAGGAGAGCATCCGCTTCGCCAACGCGGCGGCGGCGATCTCGGTGGGGCGCGCCGGGGCACAGACCTCGATCCCCACGCTGCAGGAGACCCTTGCCTTCCTGGACATGCGCGCGGTGTGACGCGCGACCGGACGGATAGGGCCCCATCGATGCGGAGACACCGCCCATCGTGCGGCGGGTCAAGGTGCTCCAAACGTTCTCTGATACCCTTTGGCAATAACGGCTGGGCCGGCGGAGTCGGTCAGGCCTGGGAGGAATGAAGATGGTTCCAAACTATCTGGAAAAGGTTTACGGCGGTTTTCTGGGCATGAACATCGGCATCCGCATCGGCGCGCCGGTGGAGCCGACCATCTGGACCTACGAGCGCATCCGCGACACCTATGGGGAATTCACCCATTACGTGAAGGACTACATCAACTTCGCTGCGGATGACGACGCCAACGGCCCCGTGCACTTCCTGCGCGCGCTCAATGACGACGCGAAGGACCGCGAGCCGGTGCCCCAGGACATCGCCCGGGCCTGGCTCAACTACGCCCGGGAGGGTGTGGGCATGTTCTGGTGGGGCGGCTACGGCGTCAGCACAGAGCACACCGCTTACCTCAACCTGAAGCACGGCGTGCCTGCGCCGCAGTCGGGCTCCATTGCCCAGAACGGCAAGACCCTGGCGGAGCAGATCGGCGGACAGATCTTCATCGACACCTGGGGCCTGGTCAGCCCGGGCGACCCGGAGGCGGCGGCCCGCAGAGGCGCTGTTTCCGCCAGCGTCTCCCACGACGGCGAGGGCCTGGAGGGCGCCAGGTTCATCTGCGCGGCCATCGCCCTGGCCTTTGTCATGGACGACATCGAAGCAATAGTAAAGGAGGCCGCAAAGCAGCTGAACCCGGCCTCCACCTACAGCGCCGTGCTGCGGGCGGTGCAGGCCTTCCACCGGGAGCACCCGGAGGACTGGCGGGCCTGCAGACAGTTCCTGGAGGACGAGTGGGGCTACGACCGCTATCCCGGCGTGTGCCACATCATCCCCAACGCGGGCGTGTGCGTGCTCTCCCTGCTCTACGGTGCGGGGGACTTCAACCGCACCGTGGAGATCGCCGCCATGTGCGGCTGGGACACGGACTGCAACGCGGGCAACGTGGGCACCATCCTCGGCGTGATGCGCGGTGTGGAGGGCATGAAGGCCTGCTACCGGGAGCCGATCAACGACGGTATCGTGCTCTCCGGTGTGTCGGGCTGGCTGAACATGCTGGACATCCCCACCTACGCCAGGGAACTGGCGCTGCTCGGCTACCGGCTGGCGGGCGAGGAAGCGCCGGAGGAGGTACGCGGCAGCATCCGGGAGGGCGAGATCCATTTCGACTTCGAGCTGCCCGGCAGCACACACAATTTCCGCGTGTCCGACCCCTTCTTCTCCCGGCTGGAGCACAGTGAGAAGGTGGCCGCCGGCGGCCGCGGGTCGCTGTCGATCCTCATCGACCGGGTGCTCCGCTTCCAGGGTAGCCGCGTCTTCTGGAAGCCCTTCTACCGCCGGGCGGATTTCAGCGACGAGCGCTACAGCCCGGTGTTCTCGCCCAAGGTTGCCAGCGGCCAGACCCTGAGCTTCAAGCTGTACTTGGATCAGTGGGAGGGCTGGGACCCCGTCAACGTGCGGCCCTACTGCCGCCTGAGCATGTCCGGCGAATTGCTCTACGGCCAGCTGGTCACGATGAAGCGGAACGAGTGGATGACCTTCACCTGGCAGATCCCGGACAGCAAGGGCGAACCCATCGATGAGCTGGGCTTTGAGTATGAGGGCAACTGCAAGGTGAAGATCCTGGGCAAACTGTACCTGGACGACTTCACCGTCACCGGACCTGCGGATTACACGATCGACCTGTCGAAGTCCCGCAAGGAATTCGGATGCGTGACGCCCTTCTCCCAGGATCACGGCGCGTGGACGCTGGAGGACGGCGGGCTGCGGGCTATGACCTGCGAGCTGGCCCAGGCGTTCACCGGCAACTACTTCGCCCGGGATATCCGCGTCGAGGCGGCTGTCACCCCGGAAAACGGCGAGGGTCACATGCTGCTGGCGCGGGCCCAGGGTGTGCAGCGCGGCTACATGGCGGGCTTCGTGAAGCCCGGAGCCATCGCGCTCTACCGCAACGATTTCGGCCTGGAGATCCTGGACGCCGGGTCCTATGACTGGCAGTACGGCCAGACCTATCAGCTCATCCTGGAGGCGAAGGGCGACGTCCTGACCTTCTCCATTGACGGCCAGCCCGTCCTCACCGCCCGGGACAGCGCCTTCGCCTACGGCATGGTCGGCTTCGCCAAGCCCGGCATGGGACGCACCCTCTACGGCAACATGCATGTGACAGAAACGGTTTGAGGAGGATGCGCCATGCCTGACTTTGCGGAACGTGTGCGCGGGGTGGTCTACGGGACGGCCTACGGCGACGCCCTCGGCGCGCCGGTGGAGCATTTGTCGCATCAGGAGATTCTGGATCACTACGGCGCGGAGGTGGAAACCGTCCTCGTGCCGTGGTACAAAGAGGACGAGCCGGCATTCCGCCGCCTGGGCCGGGTGCGGGGCTACGGCGTGATCACGGACGATACCCTGATGACCCTGGCGCTGATGCACGTCTACAATGAGGTGGGCCGGCATCTGGACGCCTGGGATATGGCGGATGGCATGATACGGGAGATCGCTTACCGCGAGCGCTATATCCCTGAGTTTGACCGCATCGGCATGATTGCGGAACGCCTCTTCTACGCCGAGAAGCATATCTTCAACCGCCTGCTGCTGGCCCACTGTGATCCCAGGCAGGGCGGCCTGGGTAACGCGGTGAACTGCGGTGCGGCCATGTACATCGCCCCGGTGGGCGTCGTCAATGCGGGCAGGCCCGGGGCGGCCTACGACGAGGCGATTACCTTCGCGATGGCCCATCAGCAGAGCTATGGCCTGGAGGCCGCGGGCGTGCTGGCGGCCTGCGTCGCGGCGGCCTTCCTGCCGGACGCTACGATGGAGACCGTCCTCTCGGCTGCCCTCTCGGTGGCCAAGGAGGGAACCCGTGAAGCCGTTGCGGCGCTGGCGGAGAAGGCCCGCGGTCTGCGCGGCCTCCGCGACAACCACGCGGAGGTGATCCGGCAGCTGCACGCGGCCATCCTGCCCTATTCCCCCATCGGCGATGATACCCGCAGGCCGGAGAGCCAGATCGGCAAGCCTGTGCTCAACTTTACGCCCAGCCGATTCTTCTCCATTGAAGAGCTGCCCATCGCCCTGGCCTATCTGCTCATCTGGGAGGATGACCCGGCTCAGGCCGTCATCCGCGCGGTGAACAGCGGGCGCGACGCGGACTCCATCGGTGTGATGACCTCGGTCATCGCCGGCGCGCTCCACGGTGCGGGTATCTTCGATCCCGGGGAGGTCCAGGCTGTGGACAGCCGCAGCCGCCTGAGCCTGGAGGTCGAGGCGGAGCGCTTTCTGCAGAGCGTGCGCCGCATCCAGGCCCAGGATGCGGAACGCATGCAGCGGGAGCTTGGGGTTCTCAAGGGCTTTGAAGCCTGATAAGCAAAACTGTTTAGCCCAAAGGACATGAGACCGGATTTCGGAAAGGAAGGTACACCCTATGCTGACTCGTCAGGATCTGATCAACAACCGCGCCCTGGCCGAGGACAAGGCCATCGGCTGCATCTGCGGCCTGGCCATCGGCGACAGCTTCGGCGATGCCGCCCGCAAGCAGGACAACCGCGTCAACTATGGCATCACGACGGATTTCAACCAGGGCGCATCCTGGTCGACGGACGACACGGAGTTCGCCCTGCTCACGGCGCGCACCCTGATCGATTGCGGCGGCAAGCTGACCACGGATCATGTGGTGGAGGCCTGGCTGCGGGACGTGGCTGTGCAGGATGAATTCAAGCGCGGCGGGGCCAGCGAGACCTCCGCGGCGATGAACCTGCGCAGGGGCCTGCGTCCGCCGCAGAGCGGCATGTACTCCACCTTCCACATGAGCGACGGCTCGGCCATGCGCATCTCCCCGGTGGGCGTCATCTGCGCAGGCGATCCCGCGGCGGCTGCCGCGATGGCGGAAATCGACGCCTCCATCAGCCATTACCGCGACGGCATCTGGGGCGCACAGGCCGTGGCGGCCGCTGTGTCCGTGGCCATGACCGACGCGACGATGGACGAGATCATCGACGCGGCGATGGCGGTGATTCCCCACGACAGCTGGCTGTGGGCCGCGATGAACATGGCCTTCGACATCGTGGAGAAGGCCAACGGCAGCGTGCTGGACGCCTGGATGCCCCTGCACGACGCCCTGCTCTCCAGCGCCTGGGCCACCACGGCCGAGGCGATCCCCTCCGCCTTCGCCTGCCTCAAGATGGAGCACAGCGACTTCCGCAGGGGCGTGATCCTGGCGGGCAACTTCGGGCGCGACGCGGATACCATCGGCGCGGTGGCGGGCGCGATTCTCGGCGCCAAGTACGGCGCGGGCGCGATCCCTCAGCGGTGGATCGAGAAGACCCGCTATCCCAGCGGCACCTGCCTGCAGTTCACCAAGGGCCTGGACCTGATGGAGACCGGCAGACAGCTGGCCGCGCTGATCCGCTGAGGCGAAGGAACAGGGAGGCTTGCTTATGCGTACACTGATACTCTCCCCGTGCGGCATCCTGGGCTACGGCTTTCCCGCCGCGTCCCTGGAGGCAGCCCTGCGGGAAAAACCTGACGCCATCGTGGTGGACGCGGGCAGCACGGACGCGGGGCCGCACAAGCTCGGCGCGGGCGTGGCCATCGTCAGCCGCATGGCGGCGAAGAAGGATCTCGCGCTGCTGATGCGCGGCGCAAAGGAGCGGAAGATCCCGCTGCTGGTCGGCTCCTCGGGCGGCTCCGGCGCGCGCAAGCACACCCAGTGGACGCTGGAGATTGTGCAGGAGATCGCGGGGAAGATGGGCTGGAACCCGCGCATCGCGGTGATCTGGGCGGACATTCCCAAGGAAGCGATCCTCGCCGCCCAGGCTCAGGGCAAGATCGAGCCCATGAGCGAAAACGTGCCCGCCATCACCCCGGAGACGCTGGCGGAGACCAACGGTGTGGTGGCGCAGATGGGCGTTGAGCCGATCCTGAAGGCCCTGAGGGAGCAGCCGGACATCGTGCTCTGCGGCCGCGCCTACGACCCCGCGCCCTTCGCGGCGGTGGGCATTCTGCGCGGCCATGATCCGGCCCTCTGCTACCACCTGGGCAAGATTCTCGAGTGCGGCACCCTGTGCGCGGAGCCGGGCACGGCCAAGGACGTGATGCTGGGCCTCCTGGACGACACGGGCTTTGAGGTCTGGGCGGCCGACCCGCGCCGCAAGTGCACGCCCACGTCGGTGGCGGCCCACACCTTCTACGAGAAGGATCACCCGTACATCCTCAAGGGGCCCGGCATCGTGCTGGATCTCTCCCAGTGCGCCTTCACCCAGGTGAGCGACGGCAGAGTGCGCGTCACGGGCAGCCGCGTCAGCTTTCCGCCCTACGCCATCAAGCTGGAGGGCGCGCGGCGCGTGGCCTACCGCACCTTTGTGCTGGCCGGCATCCGCGATCCGCTGCTCATCAGCCAGCTGGACGAGGTGGAGGCGGAGGTGGTGCGCTCGGTGGAGAGCTATTACAGCGACATCCCGCGGGAGAGCTACCAGATCCGCTTCGTGCACTACGGCCTCGACGGCGTGATGGGAGAGCTGGAGCCTGACCGGACGCTGCCCCATGAGATCGGCCTGATGTTCGAGGTGATCGCCGACACCCAGGAGAAGGCCGACGCGATCTGTGCGACGGTGCGATCCGCCTACCTGCACTATGGCTATCCGGGGCGGAAATCGACGGCGGGCAACCTCGCCTTCCCCTTCGCGCCGAGCGACATTTCCTTCGGCGCGGTGTATGCCTTCTCGGTGTATCACCTGATGTACGTGGACGATCCCTGCGCCTATTTCCCTGTGGAGTGGTTCGGAGGTGAGACGGATGCGGCTGTATAATCTGGCACATGTGCTGCGCTCAAAGAACAGCGGGCCCTTCCAGGTGACCCTGGATGTGCTCTTCGACAACCGCGAAGCCTACGAGCGCGTGAAGGCCAGCGGGATGCTGACCCGGGAGGCTGTCGCGGCGCGGTATCAGATTCCCGTGGAGCGAATCACGGACTACGCCTGGTATGACCCGGGCCTGGGCGTGAAGATCACCTACCTGCGGGACACCGCCTCCGGCACGGTGGGCGACCGGGATGTCTACGGCGCCCAGCAGCACGCGCCGCTGATGGATATCGAGATTCCCTGAGACGGCTGGATTCGAGTGATTCTGTATTGTTTGCGGCCATCATCTTTCTGGGTGATGGTCTTTTTTTCTGTCAGCATTGAAGCTTTTGGTCCTCTCGATCGTTTATAGGATGGAGGAGATGAACAACGGCGAGATAGAATCAGGCGTCAAATCTGAAAGGAGAAGAACCCATGGTGAAAAAGATTTCTGCGTCCGCTATTCTCGTGATAGCGCTCCTTGTGATTTCGATGACAGCCGTGCTGGCGGCGGGGCTGGGGCTGTTCGGCGAGCTGGCTCAGGATCCGCGCGGGGACAGCAGGCTGTCGGAGGTGGAGAAGGTCGCGGATGCCATCGACCGTGAATGGACGACGGAGGACGGCGTCACCCTCCGCATCGAGCAGGCCTACTATGAGGGAAACCGTGTGTTTCTTTCGTACCGGATGAGCGGGGACAGGACGTCAACCGTCCTCCATGAAGGCGCACCGGAGGGTGAGATCGCCTGGGATTGGGTGGAAGAAAACATGATCGCCGCCCAATCGATGATCAGCGATGAGCCTGAGCGCCGTCAGGCCATCCAGCAGCTGGACGGTCAAGGCCAGCGATGGATCGACTGCACAGACAAGGGGCTGCATGACGGCCTGACGCTGGCGGACGGCACCTACCTGGATATCATCGGCGGGGACAATCTCGTCCAAGAGGATGGCAGCGTCATCGGATGGAAGGAATGCGAAATCCCCGAGGACTGCCTGCAGGAGACGCTGACCTTCCAGGTAAGGCTTTACCGCCACCACTTCATCATGTTTCAGGACGGAACCACCTACCGGCAGTGGACGGAGAAGGGGGAAACCACTCCCTTTGCGTTCACCCTGACACAGAACACGGAGCTGACTCGATTGAAGGGCAGCGGAGCCGGCAAGGATTATACCGCTGTGGCGGAGCTGACAGCTGGGCAGATCGACCTGCGCGGAAAGATCACGGTCACCTGCCCGGAGGCGTGGGTTCAGGTCTGGAATACCTGGGAAAACCCGGAGCACATCGACATGATCGACGACTGGGCGCTCTGCGTCAACGGGGAAGTGTTAGCGGAGAGCGGACTGCAGGGCGGTGGCGTGAGCGGAGAAAACCAGCTTGTCTATGACGTCCTGTTTGACGCCGTGCAGGACTGGCACGGCTTGACCCTGGTGCCGGTTTACGGGAACCAGCAGCCGCGCATGGAGGAAGCCATTCCCCTGAGCATGGAAGAATAAGAAAAACGCCTGCGAGGTTCACCGCCCCGCGGGCGTCTTTTTGCGGCCCAAAGACCGCAATCGGTAGGTTTTGTATGCAGCGAGGGGCGGTTCTCTGCTCCCTCACTTCACCGCCTCGGCGTAATAGTCCTCAGCGGAATCATCACCGCGGCGAAGACCACTGCCAGGATGACGCCCCGCCTGGCGCCGGGATCCTTCCAATCGAGCATGTGAGCCTCCTCTTGCGTTCCGCTCTGTCATGATCTCATCCTATTCGACGCGGCTGGGGCATTCCTGCTCAGCGGGGGAGAATGCACGGCTGATGCGCCGGTCTTCCGCAGCGGAGGAAAGCAGTTGTCGATCAGGCATGGCGTTTTTTTCACAAATGCCCTTGACAAGTTAGGTGAGATTAACTATAATAGCACAGGAATTAGCCGAGGCAAACTCACTCGGCGATCCAGGATCGGTCGGGAGGGAGGCGGAAGGATGATCCCCTTGAGCTATGCAAATCCCGGTGAGGAAGCCGTGATCCGCAGGATCGGAGGCAGTCCGGAGGTCAAGAAGCATCTGGAAAACCTGGGCTTTGTGATGGGCGGCACGGTGACGGTGATCTCTTCCCTGAACGGGAATCTGATCGTAAAGGTGAAGGAAACCCGCGTCGGCCTCGACGAAGCCATGGCGCGCAGGATCATGATCTGACAGGAGGCAGGAGCATGTACAATCTCAAGGAAGTGCCGGTGGGCGGCACGGCGAAGGTCGTGAAGATTCACGGCGAGGGCGCGGTCAAGCGCAGGATCATGGACATGGGCATCACCAAGGGCGTGGAGATCTACGTGCGCAAGGTCGCGCCGCTGGGCGATCCCATCGAAATCAACGTCCGCGGCTATGAGCTGTCGCTCCGAAAGGCGGACGCGGAGAACATTGAGGTGGAATGATTTTTTGCGCACGCAGGTTAGCCACATCTAATCCTGCGGACTGTGAAAGATGATGAGGAGATGGAAGACATGGCCAACATACGCATCGCCCTGGCGGGCAACCCCAACAGCGGCAAGACGACCCTCTTCAACGCGCTGACGGGCTCCAATCAGTTTGTGGGCAACTGGCCCGGCGTCACCGTCGAGAAAAAGGAGGGCAAGCTGAAGAAGCACCCCGGCGTCACCATCACCGACCTGCCGGGCATCTACAGCCTGTCCCCCTACACGCTGGAGGAGGTGGTCGCCCGGAATTACCTGATCGGCGAGCGGCCCGATGCCATCCTGAACATCATCGATGGCACGAACCTGGAGCGCAACCTCTACCTGACCACGCAGCTGGTGGAGCTGGGCATTCCCGTGGTGGTCGCTATTAACATGATGGACGTGGTGCGCAAGAACGGCGACAAGCTGAACACGGCGGATCTCGCCGGACAGCTGGGCTGCAGGGTGATGGAGATCTCCGCCCTGAAGGGCACCGGCGTCATGGAGGCGGCGGAGGCGGCCATCCAGGCGGCCGGCGGTGGCAAGACCGTGCCGCAGCACACCTTCTCCGGCCCGGTGGAGCACGCCCTGGCCCACATCGAAGAGGCCGTCGTCCACGGCCTGCCGGAGGAGCAGCAGCGCTGGTACGCCATCAAGGTCTTTGAGCGGGACGACAAGGTGCTGGAGCAGCTGCAGATCGCCCCGGAGACCCTGCGGCACATCGAGGCCGACATCGCCGCGGCGGAGAAGGAGCTGGACGACGACGCGGAGAGCATCATCACCAATGAGCGCTACGTGTACATCGCCCACGTGATCCAGTCCTGCTACCGCAAGCACAACCAGGGGAGCCTGACGGTGTCCGACAAGATTGACCGGGTGGTCACCAGCCGCATCTTCGGTCTGCCCATCTTCGCGCTGGTGATGTTCGCAGTGTACTGGATCGCCATGGTGGCCGTGGGCACCCCCGCGACGGACTGGGCCAACGACGGCCTCTTCGGCGACGGCTGGCACCTGTTCGGCCAGGGCACGGCCCTGTACGAGGCGGCGGCGGAGCGCTACGGCGACACCGACGCCATCCTCGAGGCCTTCTCGGAGCAGTACGGCGTGGCCATCGACGGGGAAGACCCGGAGGCGTCCCTCAGCGCTTTGCTGGCCGCCGTGCCCGAGGACGCCAGTGTGACCTACATCACCCAGGACGAGGAGACCCTGGCCACCGAGGAGCACCCCGGCACGGGCAAGGCGGACCTGCAGGCCGCGGTGGACGCCTACCTGAGCACCGAGGACGGCTTCAAGTCCGATGTGGGCGCGCCCGATCCCGCTGCCTACGGAACCTGGGTGCCCGGCATCCCGACGCTGGTGGAGCGGGGTCTGGACAAGATCGGCGCCGCGCCCTGGCTCAAGGGCCTGATCCTGGACGGCATCGTGGCGGGTGTCGGCGCGGTGCTGGGCTTCGTGCTCCAGATGCTGGTGCTGTTCTTCCTGCTGGCCTTCCTGGAGGCCTGCGGCTACATGGCGCGCATCGCCTTCGTGCTGGACCGCGTGTTCCGCAAGTTTGGCCTGTCCGGCAAGTCCTTCATCCCGATGCTCATCGGTGTGGGCTGTGGCGTGCCCGGCATCATGGCCTCGCGCACGATTGAGAACGAGCGCGACCGCCGCATGACGATCATGACCACCACCTTCATCCCCTGCAGCGCGAAGGTGCCCTTCATCTCGATGATCGCCAGGGCCATCTTCGGCGGCTCCGCCTGGGTCGCCACCAGCGCGTATTTCATCGGCATGGCGGCCATCATCCTGAGCGGCATCATGCTGAAGAAGACCCGCCGCTTTGCGGGCGATCCCGCGCCCTTCGTCATGGAGCTGCCGGCCTACCACTGGCCCACGCTGTCCAACGTGCTCCGCTCCACGTGGGAGCGCGGCTGGAGCTTCATCAAGAAGGCCGGCACCATCATCCTGCTCTCCACCATCCTGGTGTGGTTCCTGTCCCGCTTCGGCGTCGCGGACGGCGCGTTCCGCATGCTGGAGGAGGACGAGCTGGATCTGTCCATCCTGGCCCGCATCGGCAGCCTGATCGCCTGGATCTTTGCGCCGCTGGGCTTCGGCACCTGGCAGGCCACGGTGGCCTCCATCACGGGCTTCATCGCCAAGGAGAACATCGTGGGCACCATGGGCATTCTCTACGGCGGCACCCAGACCTACGCCAACCTGGCCGCCTCCTTCAGCGGCATCGCGGCCTACTCCTTCCTGGTGTTCAACCTGCTGTGCGCGCCCTGCTTCGCGGCCATCGGCGCAATCCGCCGGGAGATGAACAACGCCGGCTGGACGTGGTTCGCCATCGCCTACCAGTGCGGCTTCGCCTACGCCGTCAGCCTGATGATCTACCAGTTCGGCTCACTGGTGACCGGGCAGGTGCATGTCATCGGCCTCATCGCGGCGGCCGCGGTGCTGGGCGGCATGATCTACATGCTGTTCATCCGGAAGTACAGCGAAGCCACGAAGCTGACCCGAAAGGTGTGAGGATATGAACGCGGGAACAGCGGCCGTGACCCTGGCCCTGATCGGCCTGGTCGTGTGGATTGTCAGCACCCTGCGGAAGGATCGCAGGCAGGGGAAATCGACCTGCGGCGGCAGCTGTGGTTGCTGCCCGATGGCGGGAAGCTGTCACAAAAAAGGATAAGAAAAAGGGTGCGCGGGACTCAATTCCGCGCATCCTTTTCATTGGCTTATCATGGGGAGTTCCGCGCCTGCGGGCGCGGAACCCTGCTGCTATCTCGCAATCTTAACGATCCACCAACCGTCTGCGGTTGATCCAGCCGCCCTTCTTGTAATAGATCACCAGCACGACGCTCGTGATGGTCCAGGACGCCGTGTAGGACAGGCACAGCGAGAACAGGGTGCCGAAGTGGGCGAAGACCGTCGCGATCCACACAACCCGGAACAGGCAGATGCCGATGCCGATGATGGCCACCGGGTAGACCGCGTCGCCCGCGCCGCGCAGCACGGCCGACAGCACCTCCACCAGCACCCAGGTGAAGTAGTAGGGCACGAAGTAGGACATCACCTGGTAGGTGGTCTCCACCACCGCCTCGTCAGGCGTCAGCAGGCGCAGGGCGGGCACGGCCACCAGCATCAGCACGGCGCTGGCGATCACGGTGGCCGTGAAGTGCAGGATCAGCCCCTGCTTCACGCACTGCTTGACCCGGTCGTGGCGGCCCGCGCCGTAATTCTGCGCGATGAAGCTGGTGATGGCCGCGCCGATGGCGTTGCTGATGGCCCAGTAGAAGCCGTCCGTCTTGCCGCTCATGGCCCAGGAGGCCACCACCACGGTGCCCAGGGAGTTGACGGCCACCTGGATGATCATGTTGGAGATGCTGTACATCAGGGACTGCAGACCGGCCGGGATGCCCAGGCGCAGCATGTTGGTCAGGTAGACGGCCTTGATGCCCATGTCCCGCAGGCTCAGCCGGTACTCCTGGCCGCTGCGGGTCAGCAGCCAGGTGAGCAGGGCCGTGTTCACGATCTGGGCCGCCACGGTGGCGATGGCCACGCCGGCCACGCCCCAGCCGAACACGATCACAAACACCGTGTCCAGGATGATGTTCAGCACGCAGCCCACGACCATGTACAGGAAGGGATGGAAGGAGTCGCCCAGGGCCCGCAGGATGCTGGACTCCATGTTCAGCACCATCAGGAAGGGGACGCCCAGGAAGTAGATGCGCAGGTAGAGGGCCGCGCCCTCGATGGTCTCCTCCGGGGTGTTGAGCAGCCGGAGCATGCCATCGGACGCCACGAGGCCCACCGCCGTGAGGCCCAGGCCCACCAGGCCCATCACCGTGATGGAGGTGCCGATGGCCTTGTTCAGGTCCTGCATCCGGCCCGCCCCGTAGATCTGGCCGATGATGACGGACGCGCCGGCGGTCATCGCCACAAAGAAGCCGACCAGCACGTTGATGATCTGGGCGGAGCTGCCGCCCACGGCGGCCAGGGCGCTGGTGCCGACGAACCGGCCGACGATCAGGCCGTCCACCGCGTTATACAGCTGCTGAATGATGGTTCCCGCGGCGATGGGCAGGAAGAAGATCAGCAGCTTCTTCCAGACCGTGCCCTCCGTCAGGTTCGTCTTTTCTCTCGTGTTCTTCATCTTTCAAACCACCGTGCGGAAAAATCCGCCACGGCCTCCGCCAGCTTGCCAATGTCCCAGCCCGTCGCGTTCACCGTCAGGTCGAAGGCGCTGCCGTCCGCTGCGCTCTTCCCGGTCAGGATCTCCCGGGTCTGCCGCCGGTTCCGGTCAATGCGGCGGATGTTCCGCAGGATCTCCTTCTCCGACAGGCGCTCGGCCTCCTCCTTCTTCGCCTCGAAGCGGACGCAGCGCGCGAGGCGGCTCTGGATATCCGCGCACACGAAGACCCGGAAGGGCGACGCGTCGTGCAGGATGATGTCCGCGTCCCGGCCGACGATGACGCAGTCATTGCCCTCCGCCGCGATCTCCTGAATGATCTCCCGCTGCTTCGCCAGCACCTCCGTGTGCCGCCACGCCGAGCCCATGGGCTGGCGGAAGCTGCTGCGGTAGGTCAGCTGGTACTGGTGCCAGCCGTGACTGCTCAGCGCATGGTGCACGTACTCCGGGTCCAGGCCCTGCTGCTCAGACAGCATCTGGATGATCTCCCGGTCATAATAATCCCATCCCAGCAGGTCCGCCAGGCGCCGGCCCAATTCGCGGCCTCCGCTGCCGAACTGTCTGCTGACCGTAATGATCCTTGCCACTGCTCCATCCTCTCCTCGTCCGCGCCGGAGCGCTGGCATCAAGTATACCACAATCGTCCAAAATGGGAAGCGCGCGGGAAACCTTTTCTCCGGCTGATGCCGGCGCGCCTTGTCTTTTCCGTGCTTTTCTGGGGCGGCGGCCCCCAAACGGTGGTATAATCTGTTCACTGGCAGGACGGGGGAAACCTGTCTGTCTGAGAGAGAAAGCCTGCGAACCGTGCCGGGAAGGATTGGATGAGATGAAAAACGCGCTGCAATTTCAGGTGCCCCCGAGGAAGCGGGTGCGCATGATCGTGGACACGGACTGCAAGAACGAGGCAGACGACCAGTTCGCTCTGGCCCATCACTTGATGACCCCGATGCTGGATGTGCGGGGCATCAACGCCGCCCACTTCGAGGCCCAGAAGGCCGTCTACGGCGAGGGGAACACCATGCAGGCCAGCTATGACGAGATCCTCAACATGCTGGAGCTGATGGACCTCACCGGGCGGTACCGGGTGTGCAGGGGCTGCCGGCATCCGCTGGCGGACGAGAGCACGCCGGAGGACAGCGAGGCGGCGAGGCTCATCATCGAGGAGGCCATGCGGGACGAGCCGACGCCGCTCTTCGTCGCTCTGCAGGGCACGCTGACCAACCTGGCCTCGGCCCTGCTGCTGGAGCCGGCCATCGCGCCGCGCCTGACCGCCATCTGGATCGGCGGCGACCAATACCCGGAGGGCGGCTGGGAATTCAACCTGAACCAGGACATCCACGCCGCCAACGTGGTCTTCGCCTCGGGCGTGGCGGTGTGGCAGATTCCCAAGCCGGTCTACAAGATGATGAACGTCTCCCTGGCGGAGCTGCAGCGCCGCGTCGCGCCCTGCGGCCGGGTGGGGGCGTACCTCTTCCGCCAGATGGTGGAGCTCAACGACAGGCTGGGCGAGATGTCCTGGCCCCACGGCGAGACCTGGTGCATCGGCGATCAGCCCACGGTGGGCGTCCTGCTGGAGGATCAGGAGCGGCAGAACTACACCATGCGCAGAACGCCCTTAGTGCGGCCGGACTGCACCTACGCGCCCAGGCCCGGCGCGAGGGAAATCCGGGTCTACGACACGGTCGACGTCCGGCTGACCCTGGAGGATTTCTACGCCAAGCTGGCGCTGTTTTGCGGGGAGTGACCGGATCGTCATGCGGCGCGCCCTTTGCAAGCGGCCGGCTTTATGGTATAATCTTCCAGAATGTGACCGCCGGATGGAGGACACCGCATGCGCGCCGACACGCGAACCGAGCTTTTTGAGACCACGCCTGTGCCCCGGGCGCTGATGCGCATGGCCATCCCGACCATCATCAGCCAGCTGATCAATCTGGTCTACAACATGGCGGACACCTGGTTCATCGGCCGCGCCCCGGCCGGGGCTGAAACGGAGACGAGACCGGCAAACGCGCAAAAAGACTATTGAAAAATCCTTGGTCTTTCTTTATAATAATGAAAATACCCCATACACAAAAAGCCATACGGAGGGACAGGGGACATGAAAAAGTGGATTTGCCTGGCGACGCTGCTCTGCCTGGCGCTTTCCGCGGCAGCCGGGGCAGAGTCCGGCGCGGCGCTGCGGACGCCCCGGGAGATCATCGGTCTGGAGGCGGAGGCCTCGCCCGAATGGGTGAAGGCTCTTGCGGCCCAGCAGGAGGCCGGGCAGCTCTTTGTGGTGGCGGTGTACGAGAACACCACGGCCTGGATTTCCATGCACGAGAAGGACGAGAGCGGCGAGTGGAGGATGATTCTGTCCACGCCGGGCTACATCGGCAAAAACGGCCTGGGCAAGACGAAGGAGGGCGACGGCATGACGCCCGCGGGCGTGTTCTCCTTCAACCGGGCCTTCGGCATCGCCGCCGACCCGGGCTGCGCCATTCCCTATGTGCAGGTGGACGAGGACAGCTACTGGTCCGGCGACGTCCGGGAGGGCATGCGCTACAACGAGCTGGTCAGCCTGAAGGACTACCCCGGTCTGAACCTGGAGGACAGCGAGCACATCGTGGACTACACCTACCAGTACCAGTACTGCCTGAACATCAGCTACAACGCCGAGGGCACGCCGGGCCTGGGCTCCGCCATCTTCCTGCACTGCCTGGGGGACCGCAAGCCCTACACCGGCGGCTGCGTGGCCATCCCGATGGAGCAGATGTACTATGTGATGCAGCATGTTTCTCCCGGCTGCGCGGTCGTGATCGACACGCTGGAAAACCTGGGCGGGAGCTTCTGAGAAGACAGGAGACAGAAAGATGGCAGCCAATCCGCTGACATGGGGAACATCCCCATGATGTACCTCAAGGCTCGCTACATCCTGGCGGACAGGGACACGAGCTTCATGTTCAGTGTGTTCATGACGAACCTCGTGGACATGATGGTCTACATCCAGCGGAACTGGGAGATACTGGTGGAGGACATCCGCACGGGCGGCTTCAACGCCGACGTGGAGATCGACCCCGAGACCCGCGCCGAGCTGATGAAGGTCACCAGGCCGATGCCCGAGCGCGCCGCGGAGCTGGAAAGGGTCTTCCGGGAGGGCTTCGACACCCCGATCCCGATCGACAAGGACGGCAAGTACGGGAAGCTGATGGAGAAGATCCTGTGCGAGGTCAACCCCGAGTACCAGGCGGTGGTGGACTGCGGCGACCTGGACGTGCCGCTGGTGCTGATCCAGCAGCAGCAGACCCACATGCTCTGGCGCGAGATGAAGCTGCACAAGGGCTCCTCTGCCAACCAGGTCAAGCCCGTGCGCGTGCTGGATGTGCCCATGAAGCAGAAGTTCTTCTTCGGCCTCCTCGAGGACGACCAGGAAGTTCCGAACTGGAATGTCTTCCAGAAGAAAAAGTGATTCCCAGTCTGACGAAGGCCACGAATTGAAAGGAGCGTCCCAAGATGGAAATCAAGAAGAGCCTGAACGGAAACCACCTGACCGTCGCTGTTTGCGGCCGTCTGGACACCACCACTGCCCCCGACCTGGAGAGAGAGCTGAAGGCCAGCTTCGGGAGCATCGACAAGCTGACCCTGGATTTCACCGATCTGGCCTACATCTCCTCCGCCGGCCTGCGCGTGATGCTCTCCGCGGAGCGCGAAATGAGCTGCAAGGGCGGCATGACCGTCAAGGGCGTCAACGACGACGTGATGGAAGTGCTGGACGTCACCGGCTTCAGCGATATCCTGACCTTTGAGTGATGCGTATAGGATTGCGGGCGAAGGTTTGCAAAGGGCTCGGAGCGCCCGGAAAACGCCATGTTATGGCGTTTTCAGCGTAGAGCGGGCGGTAGCCCCGGACCGATCGCAAAGCCCTTTGCCCGCGCCCGCAGGCGCGGAATCTCTTACAGCAATTCCCCAAAGAAACAAAATACTTCGGTCTTTAGCTGGCCGGAGTTTTTGTTTGGCACGAAAAAGCAGGAGGCACAATAGCCTCCTGCCGGAATCCGTGGGAAAAGGGATCGCGTCAGCCCTTGACCGCGCCGTTGGTCAGACCGCCGATGATCTGCTTCTGCATGAAGCAGTACAGCACAATGATCGGCAGCGACGCCAGTACCAGACACGAGAACGCCAGGTTGTAGTCCACATTGAACTCACTCTGGAAGTTGTACTGGAACAGGGTCAGCGTCCACATGGTGTTGGAGCGGTTCAGGCACAGCAGGGGGAGCATGTAGTCGTTCCAGATGGCCAGGCCCTCGCGGATCATGACGGTGGCCAGGATCGGCCGCATCAGCGGGAAGATGATGCGGTAGAAGGTCTGGGCGGTGGTGGCGCCGTCGATGTAGGCGGCCTCCTCCAGCGAGGGAGAGATGCTGGCCAGGTAGCCCACGTAGAGGAACATACTCTCGCAGGTGGCGTGGGCCAGGTACAGCAGCACCATGCCCGTGGGGTTCATCATGTTGAGGGCGCTCAGCAGCTTCACCAGGGGCATCATGCGGACCTGGAAGGGGAGGAAGATGCCCAGCAGGAAGAAGAAGTACAGGCCCTTGAACACCTTGCTGCCGTGGTACATGCCGCGGGAGAGGGCGAAGGACATGGGCGGCATCACGACCAGCTCCAGCAGCAGGGAGAGGAAGGTGATGTAGATCGTGTTGCGGTAGGCGTAGCCCAGGGTCGGGTTCTTCAGCACCTCCTGGTAGTTCCCGAAGTACAGGGACTGGGGCAGGGTGAAGAAGCTGTTGGCGCTCTCGCCGGAGGTCTTGAAGGTGGTGATGACCGTGATGTACAGGGGGAAGAGAATCAGGAGCGCGCCGAGAATCAGGATGGCATAGGCCAGCGCGTTCATGTTACGCTTGCTTTGTCTCACTTACTCCACCTTCCTGTCATTTGTAAATTTGATCTGAATGAAGGAGACCAGCGCGATGAGCAGACCGGTCACAACAGCCTGGGCGATGGAGTAGCTGAAACGGTTGCGCTCCCAGGCGTTCTGCCAGATCAGCATGGCGATGGAGGTGGTGGCGCCGCCGGGGCCGCCCTTGGTCATGGCGTTGATGTAGTCGAAGACGTTCAGGCCCTGCTTCACGGCCAGCACCAGCACCACCGAGAGGGTGGGCAGGATGTAGGGCACGGTGATGGACTTGAACTGGTGCCAGGCGGTGGCGCCGTCGATGGAGGCGGCTTCGTACAGGTCGGCGGGGATGGTCTGCAGGCCCGCCAGGAACAGCAGCGTGGGCAGCGCGACGCCCTGCCAGAGGTGGACGAAGAGGATGCCGTAGATGGCGAGCTGCCGGTTGGCGATGATGTTCTCCGAGAACACGGCGCTGCCGATGCTCTTGCCGATGGAGGGCAGCACGTAGAAGTAGATCTGCTTGAATACCAGGCCGATGGTGATCATGGACAGCACGGCCGGCATGAAGTAGAGGGTGCGGAAGAAGGAACGGCCCTTCATCTTCCGGTTCAGCAGCAGGGCCAGCGCGAAGCCGATGACCACAATGCCCAGCACCAGGTAGATGGTGTAGCGCAGGTTGAAGATCAGCGCGTTGCCGAAGCGCTTGTCGTTGGTGAAGACCTTCACATAGTTCTCAAAGCCGATGAAATTGAAGGTGTTGCCGATGCCCGTCCAGTCCGTCAGGGAATAGTAGATACCCATGAGGATGGGCAGGATCAGGAACACGCAGTACAGGACCAGACCAGGCGCGGTCATGATCAGGTACGTGACCCACTGCTCCCTGCGCATCAGCGCGTGGGGCTTGGGCTTGCGCGGAACGGCGGTCATGCGGACTCACTCTCCTCTAAGAATAAAGTATGAATCCTAAAGGTGCGGCGCGAAGGGGTGCAGGGGGCTCGGAACGCCCGGAAAACGCCATGTTATGGCGTTTTCAGCGAAGAGCGGGCGGCAGCCCCGGATCGATCGCAAAGCCCCCTGCCCGCGCCCGCAGGCGCGGAACCCTGCGTGACTGTAAAAAAGGGCGGGGCTACTGACGGCAGCAGTCCCGCCGGGAAAACTTGATTCCCTGATCAGTTGTTGTAATAGTCCTCAATGGTCATCTGCGCGTCCGCGTAGAAGGCTTCCAGATCCTGATCCAGGATCAGGTTGGTCGCGACGTCACCCAGGGCCTTGCGCAGGCCGGAGGGCCAGATGGCGTTCAAGCTCAGGGCGGTGTGGCCCTCGCTCATGGCCTCGTTGATCTTCTCCAGCTGCTTCACGCTGTAGTTCACGCCCTTGATGACGTTGGGGCTGCCCTCGATGTCGGTGTAGGTCTGGGCGGTCTCGGTCTTGGCCAGGAACTCCAGGAACTTCAGGCACTCCTCGGGGTGCTTGGTGTTGGCGGAGATGCAGAAGCTGGTGTCGATGGAGACGATGACGTTGCTCTGCTCACCGGTGGGGTTGGGCAGCGGAATCATGGCCACGGGCAGGTCGGGGTTGAAGCCCAGCAGGGTGCCCAGGGACCACTGGCCGTTGATGGTCATGGCCGCGCCGTCCTTCAGGAACATCTGATAGCTCTCGTCATAGCCCGCGCCCTTGGACTCGGGGTTGGTGTACTTGGCGATGTCCAGGGAGGCCTCGGCATAGCCCTTGAGCACCTTGGACTCATGGGGATCCAGCTCGCCCGCGGCGATGGCCTTGAACTCGTCGTCATTGTCGGCGAGCATGGACATCATGCGCTCCATGCGCTGATAGACCATGTCCTTGTCCGGCAGGCCGAAGCCGTAGATGCCGGCCGCCTGCAGCTTCTCGCAGGCCGCCATGAGCTCTTCCCAGGTGGTGGGCAGCTCGATGCCCTGCTGCTCGAAGATGTCGGTGCGCACGTAGAGGCCGTAGCAGCTCAGGCTGTAGGGCATACGGTAGATCTTGCCATGATAGCCGCTCAGCGCCAGGGTGGAGGGGGCGATGTTCTCCAGGAAGGGCTGGCCGGTCAGATCCATGATCAGGCCGCTCTCGAACATCAGCTCGTAGGTGGTGGAGGTGGTGCAGCCGAACATGTCGGGCAGGTCGTTCTGGGTGGCGCGGGTCTGCAGCACGGTGGCCGCGTCGGGGATCTGCACGAAGTTGACCTTGATGCCGGGATTCTCGGCGTTGAACTGGTCGATGACTTTCTGCATCGCGTTGATGGCGTCGGTCTCAGACTTGTGGTACAGGAACTCGAGCTCGACGTCCTCGGCGTGGGCGAAGGACACCAGAGAAAGCAGCATTATGGCTGCCATGACCAGGGCAAGAAACTTTTTCATGGGCGATTCTCCTCTCTTCTCGTGGAAGATTGATGACATCATTTTATACGATATATGGTTATAAGTCAAGACGAATTGGACAAATGTAACCCAAATGACACAAATATACAAGTTCGGACCTGCCTTCTCTCAATTTGCAAGTCCGCTTGACGCGGGGCCGCTGATTTGGTAAGGTATCCATAACCGGGAGGACGCCGTATGCGTCTTCCCAAAGGAACGCCGGCCGGCAGCGGCGGGCGTCAAGGAGGCTGTCCCCATGCAACGCAAGCTGATCTTCCTGGATATCGACGGAACCCTGACCCCCGCGGGCAGCAACAACCCGCCGGAGAGCGCCATGGCCGCCGTCCGCAAGGCCCAGGCGAACGGCCACCGCATCTTCCTGTGCACGGGCCGGAACCCCGGCATGCTGGCCCCTGTGCTGGCGCTGGGCTTCGAGGGTGCGGTGGCCTGCGCCGGCGGCTACGTGTTCGTGGGCGACCGGGTGCTCTTCGACTGCCCGATGAGCAGGGAGCAGTTCGAGACCGGCATGAGGCTGCTGGGGGAGAACCGCGTGCTCCGCACCATCGAGTCCCGGGACGCCACCTGGGGCGACGAGGATCTGAGTGCCTTCATGGCCGAGGCGGGCGAGGGCAACAGCGAGCTGGCACGCTGGCGAAGGGCCATCACCGAGCGGCTCAACATCCGCCCTATGGGCGAGTACGACGGCAGCGATATCTACAAGATCGTGTTCATGTGCAAAACCATGGAGCAGCTACGGCCCGCCATGGATGCCCTGGGGGCAGATTTCAACTTCGTGGTGCAGGACGCCGACGCCCGGGGCTTCCTGAACGGCGAGATGATCAACCGCCGCTTCGACAAGGGCCGCGGCGTGAAGCGCGTGGCGGAATACTTCGGGATGGATCTGAGCGACACCATCGGCTTCGGGGACAGCATGAACGACCTGGAGATGATGCAGACCGTGGGCACCTCCGTCTGCATGGACAACGGCAGCCCCCGCCTGAAGGCAGTCAGCACCATGGTTTGTCCCGCGGTGGAGCAGGACGGCCTCGCCCGGGCCTTCGACCAGCTGGGCCTGACGCGCGATACGGAGGATGCAGATGCGTGACGTGGTTTTGTTGACCGGCGCCACCGGCTTCCTGGGCACCGAACTGGCTTCCAGGCTGGCGCGGCAGGAACACACCACGGTGTATGCGCTGGTGCGCGCGTCGGACGACGACGAGGCCGTCCATCGGCTCGGGGCGACGCGGCCCTCTCCGCCGCCATCGGCAAGCTGGTGGACGCGGTGCGGGCCTGGGCCGAGAAGCACCTCGCGGTTCGGATCCCGCGGCCGCTGTTCATCCCGCTGCCGGGGCTGAAGCAGGCCGGCCTGCGCTACAACCGCAAAGCGAGCGAAGGTTTGCAAAGGGCTCGGAGCGCCCGGAAAACTCCATGTTATGGAGTTTTCAGCGGAGAGCGGGCGGGCAGCCCCGGACCGACCGCAAAGCCCTTTGCCCGCGCCCGCAGGCGCGGAACCTCTGCAGCAGAAAGCAGTAATCGAATGCGAAAGGAGCATCAACCATGCGCAGTCAGGACAAATTCCGCGGATGCCTCATCGGCGGCGCGGCCGGCGACGCCCTCGGCTTCGCGGTGGAATTCCTCGACGAGGAGGAAATCTTCGGCGAATACGGTGCGGATGGCATCACCGCCTACCGCCTGAGCGGCGGCCTGGCCAGAATCTCTGACGATACCCAGATGACGCTCTTCACCGCCAACGGCCTCCTCCTGGGCGCTGCAAAGGGCCTGATCCGGAGCGACGGCACCCTGGACCCGCGCGCCATCGGCCTGTGCTATCAGGACTGGCTCAAAACCCAGGGAGGCCGCTATACGCCGGACATGCATCCGAAGGCCGCCTGGCTGGGCAACGTCCCCGAGCTTTACAGCCGCCGCGCCCCCGGCAACACCTGCCTCATGGCGCTGGGCAGCGGGAAACTCGGCTCGGTGCGGGAGACGATCAACGACAGCAAGGGCTGCGGCGGCGTCATGCGGGTGGCGCCCATCGGCCTGTACTTCAACGACCGCGGGACGGACATTCGGGAGATTGGCCGCCTCGGCGCGGAGGCCGCCGCCATCACCCATGGCCATCCGCTGGGCTGGATGCCCGGAGCCGCCCTGGCCCTGATCGTCCATGAGGTGAGTCAGGACGGCGCGGCCATCGCCGACGCGGTGCTCCGCGCGCTGGAGACCGTGGCCGCCATCTTCCCCGACAGCGCGGAGAAGAGCACCTTCGACAGTCTGATGAAGCGGGCGGTGGATCTGGCAGGCGAGGACAGGCAGGATCTCCAGGCCATCCACCGGCTGGGCGAGGGCTGGGTCGGGGAGGAAGCCCTGGCCATCGCCGTGTACTGCGCGGTGAAGCACGCCGGGGACATCGACGGGACGCTGATCGCCGCCGTCAACCACAAGGGGGACAGCGACTCCACCGGCGCCATCGCCGGCAACATCGTCGGCGCGCAGGTCGGTCTCTCGGGCATTCCGGCCAAGTACACGGAGCACCTGGAACTGTGGGATCTGATCCTCGAGGTGGCCGACGACCTGTGGCGCGATGCCGCCATCTCGGACGACCCTGCGTGGCAGAGGAAATATGGCGACTTCACAGGCTGTCTCAATGAATGCACTCCATCATAAGGAAATTGCTATGGCTGAAATGAAAAAGTACCGCCTGGCCCTCGTCGACGACGAACCCTGGGTTCTCATCGGCCTGCGGCAGATCATCTCCTGGGAGGAGAGTGGCTTCGAGATCGTTGGCGAGTACGGCACGGCGGAGGACGCCTACGACGCCCTGGCGGCCCGGCCTGTGGACGCTGTCATCACCGACATCCGCCTGCCGGAGATGTCCGGCATCGACCTTCTTCGTCGGCTGATGGCGGAAGGCCTGGTGCGGGCGGGCTGCATCGTCAGCGCCTACCGCGACTTTGAGTACGCGCGGCAGGCGATGGAGCTGGGCAGCTGCTGCTACCTGCTCAAGCCCCTGGCCATCGGTGAGGTGCGCCGCGCGGCGGAGAAGCTGCGCGAACGGCTGGCGGAAGCGCCCGCGCGTCCCCGGGAGACCGAGGCGGCGGAGCGCTATGTCTGCGTCTCGCTGCGGCCGGTGCCGCAGGATCAGCAGCCCCACAGCGTCAGGCCGCTGGCCAAGCCCGCGGGCGCGCTGCTGTGCGGCTATCTGAACAAGGACGCCTGGCGCGGGGCGTGGATCGGCTGCTCCATGCTCCACGAGACGGACACCGACGTCAACGTCCTCCTGCTGGAGGCGGAGCTCTCGCGGGAGCTGGCCTTTGCCTACGCGAATCAGGAGATGGTGGCGAAGGCCCAGATGGACATCGCCTCCCGCTACCACGAGAAGCTGCTGATCCCGGAGATCGCGGCGCGGCACTATGTCTCCGCGGTGTACCTGAGCGACTGCTTCAAGCGCGCCACGGGCATGACGGTGGGCAATTTCATCATCCATGTGCGGCTGGAGCGCTCGCGGCACATCCTGGCGCAGACCAGTCTGCCGGTGACAGAGATTGCGGAGCAGGTGGGCTATCAGGATGCGAGCTATTTTTCGCGGCTGTTCCGCAAGCGCACGGGGATGACACCGGAGAGTTATCGGCAACTGTATCAAATAAGAAAAGTATAATGGATTAAGCCTTCTGTACGATTTGGCGGCAAGGGTTCCGCGCCTGCGGGCGCGGGTCAGGGGCTTTGCGATCGGTCCGGGGCTGCCGCCCGCTCTCCGCTGAAAACTCCATAATATGGAATTTTCCGGGCGCTCCGAGCCCTTTGCAAACCTTCGCCCGCAGCTCTGATAGAGCAGTTTTGTTTACGTGGGTTTGAAATACAAAGATTTCTTCTATTTCATTGCATTTCCCGCCAACAGCGGGTATAATATCCGATGCCAATCTAACTTGCGAGAGGAGCTATCCGACATGCAGATCGGAGTTGTGGGCCTGCCCAACGTGGGCAAGAGCACCCTGTTCAACGCCATCACCCAGACCAGCAACGCCCAGGCGGCGAATTTCCCCTTTTGCACCATCGAGCCGAACACCGGCATGGTGATGGTGCCCGACCACCGGCTGGACGTGCTGGAGAATATGTATCATCCCAAGAAGGTGACCCCGGCTACTGTGGAGTTCGTGGACATCGCCGGCCTGGTCAAGGGCGCGAGCCACGGCGAGGGCTTGGGCAACAAGTTCCTCTCCCACATCCGCGAGGTGGATGCCATCGTGCATGTGGTGCGCTGCTTTGACGACGACAACATCATTCGCGCGGACTGCTCCACCGACCCGGTCAGCGACATCGAGACGGTCAACCTCGAGCTGATCTTCGCCGACCTGGAGACCGTGCAGCGCCGCCGCGACAAGGCCCAGCGCAGCCGCAACGGCGGCGACAAGAACGCCCTGCGCGAGTGCGAGCTGTGCGACAGACTGATCGAGCACCTGTCCGCCTCCAAGCCCGCCCGCACGCTGGAGATCGAGGAGGAGGACCGCCCCCTGCTGAGCAGCTTCTTCCTGCTGACCGACAAGCCCGTGATCTATGCCGCGAACATCGCCGAGGAGGATCTGGGCAAGCCCATCAGCGAGGTGAAGGACCTGGACAAGGTGCAGGCCATCGCCGACAGCGAGGGCGCCGAGATGCTGGTGATCTCCGCCGCCATCGAGGAGGAAATCAGCCAGATGGACGCGGAGGAGAAGGCGGAGTTCCTGAACGACCTGGGCATCGGCCAGAGCGGCATGGAGCGCATGATCACCGCCTGCTACCATCTGCTGGGGCTGATCTCCTTCCTGACCGCCGGCGAGGACGAGTGCCGCGCGTGGACGATCAAGCGGGGCACCAAGGCGCCCCAGGCTGCGGGCAAGATTCACACCGACTTCGAGCGCGGGTTTATCCGGGCCGAGATCGTGCCCTTCGAGACCCTGGCGGAGATGGGCTCCATGGCCGCCTGCCGCGAGAAGGGTCTGATCCGTTCCGAGGGCAAGGACTATGTGATGAAGGACGGCGATGTGACGCTGTTCAGGTTTAATGTTTAATCATGCACCCTTACGTATTGTAAGCGAAGGGAGTGCAGGCGAAGGGGTGCAGGGGGCGACCGCAAAGCCCCCTGCCTGCGCCCACAGGCGCGGAACCCCTGCTGATAGAAGCATGGCTGTCGGCATATCTTTATGCGTTTCAATAACGTCAGCCGTCGCCTGTTGATGACTCTACTTTCCCGAAAGGGAAAGCAGCAAAGGTTTCTGGGGGACACGTTGCGACGTGTGTCCCCCAGACCCCCCGCACACGCTTTTGGATACGGTGGCTGCTGAGTGACGGCTGTGCTGTCGCAGCGCCGGCGCATTTCTTGAGCGGCGGCGCGTTGGGGATAGGAGGTTGGGTGCTTTGAGCAGACTGAGCTATTTCTTTCACAGAGTGGTGCGCATTGACCGCAAGCGCATGGCGGACACCATGAACGTGCTGGTGGAGCGCAGCGGCAAGAGCCGCGCGTGGCTGCTGTGCGACATGCTGCGCTGTGCCGTGAAATACAACGCGGGCTACATGGACTACAAGATCGCCCAGATGTGGAAGCTGGACGACCGACAGAAGCGCACGGTGATCACCCGCGGCATCTCCAACGACATCGTCCGCCGGATGAACGACAAGGCCTACTGGCACTTCTTCGACGACAAGACGGAGTTCAACACGCTGTTTGCTGACCATGTGAAGCGGCAGTGGGTGCTGCTCAGCCCCGACACGGAGCTGAGCAAGCTGGAGGCCATCACGGCCCCGGGCAAGCCTCTGATCGGCAAGCCCCTGGAGGGCTCCAGCGGCCAGGGCATCCAGAAGTATCAGCCCGAGGACTGGGCCGGCGGCATGGCGGCCTTCCGCGACCGGCTGGTGCGGGACGGCATCGGCATCCTCGAGGAGATCGTCATCCAGCATCCGGACATGGCGGCCCTGTGCCCGACCTCGGTCAACACCTGCCGTATCGCGACCCTGCTGGGCGACAAGAAGCAGGGCATCGTCTACGCCTTCCTGCGCATCGGCAACGGCAAGGTGATGGACAATGTGGACTGCGGCGGCATGGCGGCGCGCATCGACCTGGACAGCGGCATGCTGCTGACCGTCGGCGCGGACAAGGCCGGCAACACCTACGAGAAGCACCCGATGACCGGCACGCCGATCATTGGCTTTAAGATTCCCTTCTGGGAGGAGGCCAAGGCCATGTGCCTGGAGGCCGCGCAGAAGGTGCCGCAGATGCGGTTTGTGGCCTGGGATGTGGCGATCACGCCGGAGGGTCCGACGTTCATCGAGGGCAACTCCTTCCCGAGCCACGCCGTGCCGCAGTTCGCCGCCCACTATCCGGATGGCATCGGCATTCTGCCGGAGTTTGAGAAGTTTA